>NZ_JBHIOE010000003.1:0-185634 GCF_042195335.1 Bartonella sp. CL25QHWL
CGACAACAAAACGCCCCATAAAGGCACTGATGCTGTTCTCATAGCCAAAAATCACTTGCAGAGTGCTGTTGCTTGAGGAAACCTCTAAATCATTGCCACTATCGTCAAACTCTGCTTCAAATGTATCGGCTTCATTCCCGGCATGGTCCGTAATCGTTGCGGTTAAAAGACGCTGGTAAAAAACCTCATGAACAGGTTTGTCTCCCACCTTGACCACAATAAAAGGGTGTGTACGCATTAATCCCATAACCGCTTCACCATGCTTTGGGGATTAGACAACACAAATTCAGGCAAAATAACCGTTAAGCCCCACGGTAAAAACACACCATATTTGGCAATCTCTGGATTAGCTTCCAGTGTGGCTTCTAAATAACCGTTTAGTGCCCCAACTTGCCTCCGGTCTCTGAACACTGCCATGACATGGTGAAAGCAAAGGAGATCGAGGCTCATATCCTCTAGCTCTACAATAACATGCTTTTCTGGTATCTTCATAGAGTTTGTCCCACTTGGATTTGTCCCTCTTGGTATTGTCCTTGTGGTTTTCCGCCATTAAAAAAGGGCAAGAGCGTAATGGAATAGCGGATGCGCTGGGATTGACCAGAGCGACTGATATAGTCATGGTCTTTATTGATCGTGGTGATTACTACGGGTCCATGGAGAAGGACACTATAGGTGGTATCATTGATCCAATGAAGCATCTGGACCGGCTTTGCTCTTCGGATAGTTGTAGTGATGGCATCAATGGCTACACGGTCACCAAATTCTTCTGGAAACCAAACTCCATGAATGGTCTTTGCATCATTGCCATAGCCGGTAAATTGCAAACTGGGTGCCTTGCCAAAACGCTCCATACAAACCCATGAGGCAGAAAACTCTTCTTCAAAAGATTGGAAATTCAGCCAATCCACATAAAATTGATGCGGTCCTAACATCATCAAAGGATCTCTCATAGGCTCCCTCCCCTCATTCTGTCCCGCCATGCAGCGCATTAGCGCGTGCCCGTTGCAAAGCATGGGCAACCGCACGACCAGTGGCCATGGGTTCACGCGCCCCATTAACATGCACTGTGACATTTTGATTGTGTGTGATGGGGGAACGGTCTTTGTCTCTTTGCTCTCTCGCAGATGAATTTACAGGAGAAGCCCCCGCAAATTGCACGATGGGTTGGATGGCTGTTTTACCCCCCAAAAAACTTGGCAAAAACTCTCTTACATCAATGGAACCAATCCACCCCTTAATGCGGCTAGGCAAAGATTTACAATAATCCATCAATTGTGAGATAGACGACATAAAGCCATCGACAATCGAATTAGCCAGATCTTCGCCCGCTTGTTCCATACCAGCCTTGGCAGCATCCGAGAGCTTTTCCTGTGTAAAAAAACTCTTCAACCATTGCCAAAAGTTGGAAAAGCTTTGTTTAGCCCATCCCCAAAAGCTTCTAAATAAGCCGGCATTTCTTTGCCATACCAACTTTGCGACAATTGTACTTCCTTCACAAGCCCCCCCATAATGCTGCGCCATCTTTTCGGCTAAATAAGCCCCATTGCCCCGTGCATCCAAAGCGCCCCCCAACAAACGCGGCAAACTATTCACCACATAAAATAAAATTTCTCTTTGTTGGTCAAACGGCGTATTGCGCAATTCCACCATAAACCGAACACGGCGCACCAAATCTTGTCCCACTTCCATCACCACAATCGACGTCGCATCGCCCGATCTGGCAAGATCAACACCAAAAACATGTTGGCGCCGTCGGTCAAGCCCAATATGAAGAGGTTTTAAGCGCCCCTCACACCAATTAAAAGCAGCTTGACTTCGTTGATAATCCGATTGATTTTTTAAATCATCCACACAAGCAAAACGCAACACTGCAATGTCAGGCGCACAACAATTTTCAATCTGTAAGCGTATTAAAGCAGCCGCTTCTTGATCGGCTGGTATGGCATCTAATTTTTTAAATAGAGTTTCGTAACAGGACCAAGTCCCATTTCACGGCGCTTATTGTGGTGCGTATAGCGAAAAAACCAAGAGCGTGTATTGTCTTTTAGAACATTCAACCATAGCCCTGCCCCATCTCAATAATTTACCCTGTGAAGATGACTTGACGAATGATGCTGATAACCAATGAATAGCCCTCACTTAACGCCCCTCTCGTCCACCTCTTAGATCACCTTTAATTTCTGATTTGAGATTTTTTCTTTAATACTTAATTTTTTATTGGAACATAAAAAATTATCTGCATCAATAGCTCTTGCACATATTTACATAACTTGAATCTTGTTGCAAAAGCCCGCTCCACCCTCTGGGGGTACCATATATTTTTTAATTACGTGTAGCTTATTCATTTTCCGAGTGTTTTTAAATCCAAGAGAAGGTAGAGATGAACGTGAATTTACAAAACATGTTATTTTTATCAAACTTCTTTTTTAATGCTTTAAATTCAGCTAATTTATACCAAGGAAAATATTAAAGTTTAAGTTTCTAATGAATATACTAACAACTTCATAACATTGGCAAAATTATCCGGCGAGCTATTATTAAAAGAATCAGAAAGTTTTTTGTAAATTCTTTTCACAAACATTTTCTTCAATAAAGCCACCTGATTCATCAGCCTTAACTTTAGCAAAGATATAACCAAAGTCTTCTAAAGCTTTAATGCGATAAAGAGTGTGATTATAAAATACATGTGTTTCATTTTTTAAAGCAAATTCTTTTCTTTAAAAAGGTTATAGCCTTCTATCTAACAGCGTTGTTTGCTGTAAAATTCAAATTATCTATCTGCTCAACTAAAGAACTTTTATTGTTTAGCTTTTGTGCTTTTTTCAAAGAGATGTGGGCTTTCAAGAATAAGCTTTTCTCGTGCTTTTTGTAACTGTTTAATGACCTCATCAATCTTTGACGGAGAACAAAAAGATTCTTGGCTATTCAACAAATGCAGCCTCTCCTTTCCCTCATATAAACATTGCATCTGAGATTGAAGTATTCTAACTTCTTGAAAAAAAAGACGCCCTGTTTCCTTAAAACCATTATTAAGTGCAAAAAGTTGATCAGAAATGGATAGCAGAATTTGTTTTAAAAAACGCTCATTTTCTTGGCGTTTACGATATTCTAAAATAAGAGCATGGCTTATCTCATCTAACTGTTTTTTTGTAGAATCAATTTGACGCAATAAATTTGGTTTTTCCCCCATATCACCTTTTCTCACCTTCACAAGCATAGCATGAATGTCTAACAACTTAATTGCGGAATGAGATAAATAATCAACAACTGTAGGCGTATTAACATAGCGTTTCCGTGTGATCATCACAAACTCACCTAATGACTGTTTTTTACATTCATCCCGCTATTTATTTTTCATTTTACAAAACCATTCTAAAGAAAGTGCTAAAAAACATTACCTCCAATACATTATTTGATGGAGCTCCTTCTCTCTTTTCACTATCAACGTGGAATCCGTGGAGAGAGAAAACGTACAGGTGTATAAAGGATAAGATGTGTTGTTTTCTCCAACACACTACTACCATCAGCAAGAAGGGCTTGACTAGGTGACAATTCTGTACCTTGCATAATTGTGGAAGCCAAAGAACCTTCTCGAGAAAGAGCCATCAACGTTGGTGAAGATGCAAAGACATTGTGTGCTCCCCCATCCACATGAGAGAAATCAAGAACAGCTATTCCATTTTTACGCAACATTTCAATATCTGAGCCATCGCCCACACGATGATGTCCACCCGTAAGACGTCCTGAAACCGCGAGAGCTTTATCCGTTCTGGATACTAAAATAGCTGTTGGCTGCGGGAGTTTTTTTATATCATTAAGTTGGCGCTCAAATACATCAACATCAATATCGGGTGCAGCCATTAATAAACTTGTAATACGACGAATAGGCCTATATTTTCCCTGTAAAGCTAATGTTCTAAATGCTTCCATTATAACAAAATTGCCCATAGAATGTGCAATAACCGAAATTTGATCAGCATTGGTTTCACTAATAAGCGTTAAAAGCTCTATCAATCCGTCACGGGCAAAATTAGCACTATCACGATCATAAATATAAAGAGGAACAGATCCGGCAGAAGGCCAAGAATAATGCACAGCGACAACATTTAAAGAATAATCGTGTGTAAACTGTGCTGTACGAAATGTACCATCTGCAAAATTATTATTATACCCATGGATAAAAAGAAAAATTTCTCTTTTTCCTTTTGGCTTTTTTGCTAAAGCAGCATTTAATTGCTGTTTAAACTGTTCTTTATTATCGTATTTTTGCAATGCTACTGCTGCAAAATACTTATCATGTGTAGGTTTATACGCATTTATTTCAACAACTCCCTTTACATGTTGCTGAGGAATTCCTACGTCAACGCGATTATAATGAACTTTATTTGATCGCTCTGCACCATAAGGTTGAGCGTAATTATTTTGCATCATACGACTTGTTGCAACATACACTGGAACGATGGCTTTTGGAGAAACTGGTTTCCCTCCAACTTCCCTTTCTACGGCAGTCATAGAAGGTGTTGCATGCACCCCATGCCAAAGTACAGCACGTGAATCACTACATGCTGGCAATAAAGAAACACAAATAAGAAGTGTTAAATATCTCAGAATCATTATACTTCTCACTGCAATTTCACCCCACCTTATAAAAATATAACATTTCAAATGCATAGATAAAGTAATAAAAAACGAAACATTCTTAGAAACACACCAACAAATAACATACAAAAAAGATTTTTCTATAATACGTATAAATCCCCTCTCTCTAACATAACTTCATCTCATTATAGAGAGACTCACTGCTAACTGGTGCGGTCGAGAAGACTCGAACTTCCACGGGTTGCCCCACAGCGACCTCAACGCTGCGCGTCTACCAATTCCGCCACGACCGCACGTGGAAAGAAAAAACCTTGGTTTTTAGCCTTTAACAAATCATAAAGAAAGGTACAAGCCAATTTTCTTTTTCTCATAATTTATTTTATTCAGACGACTTATAACTTAATAGAGATTACGAGAAATATGGGCTCTACTATGACCTTTGAACCATCATCATAAAATGTGTTTGTGCCGCTTGATCTTTTTCATAATAACCATGAAAGTTTTTTGTAATTGTTGTAGAGCCCTGTTTTTGGATTCCTCTCATAGCCATACACATGTGCTCAGCCTCAATCAATACTGCTAAACCATGAGGCTTCAGATACGTTTTTAACGCGTGAGCCACTTGCGCTGTCATAGCTTCTTGAGTTTGTAAACGACGAGAAAAAATATCTACAACACGTACAATTTTTGAAAGACCAACAATTTTCTCATTAGGAAGATATGCTATATGTGCTTTCCCAATAATTGGAATCATATGATGCTCACAGTGTGAATAAAAAGGTATATTCTTTACGATTACGGATTCATTATATCCTGAAACCTCTTCAAAAACTGTACCTAAGGTTTCTTTAACAGATTGACTATAACCATTAAAAAGCTCGCGATATGCCTTGGCTATACGTTTTGGAGTATCTAAAAGCCCTTCTCTATTTGGATTTTCCCCTATCCATAAGAGTAATGTACGAATCGCTTCTTCCACCTCTTCAATACTCGGACGCTTTTCTTCAGATAAATTTGCGTCTTCTTTAACAACATTACGCATTCAAAAACTCCAAGCTTACTCTATACAAAGCATTTGCTCCATACCTATTTCATTTTGTATAATCTCTATATAAGCGAATTAAAAGTTTAAACAATCACGACTCTTAAAATTTCAGGCAATAGTGCATGATTGATAATATCTATAATGATAAAATACTTAAATATGCTGCACATATAGGCAAAATTGGGCGTCTTAATAATCCTGATGCAACATCAAGAAAACATGCACATCTTTGTGGCTCGACAATCACTGTAGATTTAAAAGTGGAAAATGGTATTATTACGGATTTTGCTCACGAAATACATGCATGTGTGCTAGGGCAAGCTTCGGCTTCACTTTTAGCATCTCATATCATCGGACAAACAACACAAGATCTTAAAATATTGCGTGAAGTTATCTACAAAATGCTAACGCAAAATGGTCCTTCTCCTCAAGCTCCATTTGAGGATTTTTCTTGCTTACAGCCCATTAAAGACTATAAAGTGCGCCATACAGCAACACTACTACCCTTTGATGCAACGATAGATTGCATTCAACAAATTGAAGAAAAATAAATGTTCAAATCACAATCTCAACAAAAAAAATTGACTCGAAATTACACAGGCACTTGGCAAAAAACACCCGGACGATTATTGGGAATTTTCTTAATACGTTTCTATCAAATAACACTTTCGAGCCTTATAGGCAATCAGTGTCGCCATGCCCCGACTTGTTCAGAATATATATATGAAGCGATTGCACGCCATGGGCTTTGGGCTGGTGCATGGATGGGACTCTTTCGTATCATGCGTTGTGGGCCCTTTGGAACAGATGGCTTTGATCCAGTACCTATTTCGCTTGGAAATTCTTGCTGTTTTTATAAACCTTGGCGTTACTGGAAAATTTCTGACAAACACAACAAATAATCCTTTTCTTTTTTCATATGTATTGATAAAAAATCAGTCTATAAGCTTTTTACTCAATTTTCACGAAACCATCCGCAATCGTTAGCGGAATTGGATTAAAAGGGTGTTTTTATGTCTTGCTCTATTTCTCTTTTTTTTCCCGATGGTTCAAAACGTAATTACCCCGCCGAAATGACAGGCTTGGAATTAGCAGAATCTATTTCTAAATCACTTGCAAAAAAAGCAGTCGCCTATAGTCTTGATGGTATCACGCGAGACTTATCGGATCCATTGGGACAATCTGGTCAAGTAGAGATTATTACCCGAGAAGATTCACGCGCTCTTGAGCTCATAAGGCATGATTGCGCCCATGTCCTTGCTGAAGCAGTACAAGAACTCTTTCCTGAAACGCAAGTAACAATAGGTCCTGTTATTGAGAATGGATTCTATTATGATTTTGCACGCCAACAACCTTTTACATTAGATGATCTCACTATTATTGAAAAGAAAATGCGTGAAATTATCCAACGCAATAAACCTATTAGAAAAGAAATTTGGTCTCGTGAAAAAGCGAGAAAAATTTTTTCTGAGAAAAAGGAATTTTATAAAGTTGAACTTATTGATAGCATTCCTGAAAATCAAGATTTAAAAGTTTATTATCAAGGGGAGTGGTTTGATCTTTGTCGCGGACCGCACATGCAATCTACAGGGCAAATTGGGAATGCTTTCAAATTAATGAAAGTTGCAGGAGCTTATTGGCGTGGCGATGCCAATAATCCAATGCTCACGAGAATTTATGGAACAGCATTTGCAAATGAAAATGACTTAAAAGCCTACCTCCATATGCTAGAAGAAGCTGAAAAACGTGATCATCGCCGCTTGGGACGTGAGATGGACTTATTTCACTTTCAAGAAGAAGGGCCAGGAATGATTTTTTGGCACAAAAAAGGTTGGAAAATGTTCCAAAATTTAATCAGCTATATGCGTAGACGCCTTGATGATCATCAATATGCTGAAGTTAATGCACCACAAGTTCTCGATAGGTCACTCTGGGAAATATCTGGTCATTGGGGCTGGTATAAGGAGAATATGTTCAAAGTAATTCCAGCAGCAGAAGATTCAGATCATGGGAATGTTTATGCCCTTAAACCAATGAATTGCCCTGGTCATGTTCAAATTTTTAAACATGGTTTAAAATCTTATCGTGATTTGCCTATTAGACTTGCTGAATTTGGACTTGTTCATCGTTATGAGCCTTCAGGCTCTTTACATGGTCTTATGCGTGTGCGTGGTTTTACACAAGATGATGCGCATATTTTTTGTACTGATGAACAATTAGCCGATGAATGTCTCAGTATTAATGATCTTATTTTATCAACTTATGCTGATTTTGGTTTTAAAGAAATTAGTCTTAAGCTTTCAACACGTCCAGAAAAACGAGTTGGATCTGATGCATTATGGGATCATGCAGAAAGTATCATGGAATCTGTCCTTAAAACGATTGAAACAAAATTTGCAGGACAAATCAAAACAAGCATCCTTCCGGGTGAAGGAGCATTTTATGGTCCAAAATTTGAATATACATTAAAGGATGCTATCGGTCGTGAATGGCAATGTGGAACAACACAAATAGACTTTAATCTTCCTGAACGTTTTGGTGCATTCTATATTGATAAAGATTCAGAAAAACGTCAACCTGTTATGATCCACCGTGCTATTTTTGGATCAATGGAGCGTTTTCTTGGTATATTAATCGAAAATTTTGCTGGACATATGCCACTTTGGCTTTCTCCTGAACAAATTGTTGTTGCAACAATTACATCCGAAGCAAATGAATATGCCAAAAAAATAACAGCAAAACTTAAAGCTATTGGGCTTTCCGCAACAATAGATCTCCGCAATGAAAAAATTAACTATAAAATACGAGAACATTCTTTACAAAAAGTTCCCGTAATTTTGGTATGTGGCAAACGTGAAGCTGAAACAAACAGCGTAAATATGCGCCGCTTAGGAAGTACAAATCAAACCCTTTTATCTGTAGAAGATGCAATTAAACAACTCTCAAATGAGGCAACACCTCCAGATTTGCAACGTGTAATAAATGCATAATATCACAGAAGATGGTAATACGTTAATTTTTTTACTATAAATCTTCAATTTTTGTACAAAATGAAATGATTTGATATTGTAGTGTGTTTTTGTTTCATGCACAACTACCTATCACCAGAAAGAATCACGTGCTCTCTCTACAAGGTGGTTTGGTGAAAAAGTTGAATGTAAGCTATGAGCTGTTTAAATGCAAACAACATAGACAATTGAATATTAATAATAACATTAATCTTTTACTTTTATAATGAAAAGATGCTGCTACTATCATGGATAGATCATTACGATAATTATAGCAACATCAAGCAAGAAGGCTGAAAACAAGATTATATTTATTAATAAAAAATATGTAAAATTAGCTGAACAATGATATGTCTTATTCGTAAGATAAGCTCTTATAAAAAGACAAGATATTGATTTATAATGGTAATATATCGTTATTCATATTAAATAAGGTTTCGAATATCATAAGCTTCTCTCGTTTTAAATATGTTTATGTTGAATCTATCAAAATCATTTGCTTGCACGAAACAAGCAGAATGAGTGTGTGGATAAAAGTTATTGAGAAAGAACTTTTAAAATGCCCACAATGAACCGCCTAAAGTGCTAAGGATTGTTGCAATCATTGAGGACCGACTATAACTATAATGATGATGCTGACTTGCTTCTTTATAAATGTAAAAATAGCAGTACTCAACGAGTTTACCATTAATCATTCACAAGGCATTATAGTAAAATAAGATTAAGAAGCCTTAAGAAACATCTCTTTAAAACAAGCACATGAATTGGTAAGCCAATGGCATTATACATCCCGCAATCTACACTGATGAGATATTGCCTTAATTTTTATAAAGCTAAATCAAAGAAAAATGGCAAAACTCAGCGTTTATTCTTTCTCCTCTTCATATTTTACCAAATTAAAAACTCTTATAAAAAACTCGTTAAATATACATATACGATACATGACCACTCGTTGAACGTATTAAACTCTGAGCATATCCATAAAACGTCTAAATATCTACGAAACACATATAAAATAAAAAAATATTATTATTATCGTGCTCTATCAAGAATACGCTTACATTCAATGAGTTCAAACAGGATTTCTTGCAACAATGCTTTATCAGTTTTATCTTTGTAAAGATTCACAGAACCGACAGATGTTTCTCCTTCATTCCTCATGAAACTTAAAAGCCCAAAAGAAGATTTCTTAGGCTTATTGCTAGCATTTTCAGAAGTTTGTCCTGCATGTTTCTTTTCTATGACCACATTCATAGCATCAAGATCACCATTACCAAATGCAGTCACAAAAGCAACACCATTTTCTTTCAAAAGGCGTTGCACACCTTTTATCGTATAACCCTGATCATATAGTAACTGCTTAATACCATTGAGCAAATCAACATCGACAGGGCGATAATAGCGCCTTCCTCCCCCACGTTTCATTGGTTTAATCTGCCTAAAACGTGTTTCCCAGAATCTTAAGACATGCTGCGGAAGCTCCAATAACTCCGCTACTTCGCTAATTGTGCGAAAAGCATCAGAGCTTTTATCCATTTTGCAACACCTTATTTAAAACAAAATAAATTACTTCACAATGACTCATTCTGTCTCAATTTCTCAACAAGATTAGTCAAAAATAAGACCATCATTGACAACTTACTCAATAGTCTTTTTCTAAAAAACAAAGACCCTTATTTTATACATTTTTTTAACAAATACCAAACATACCATGGCATTTATTTATGAGATATCATTTTTTCTGTTTTACACGATGCGAATCTAAAATTCTCTGTTTAAGGACATTGGCAGCCTTAAACGTCACAACACGTCGCGGCGGAATAGGTGCTTCAACACCTGTTTTTGGATTGCGTCCAACACGTTCATTTTTACTGCGAACCTGAAAAGTTGCAAAAGAAGATAATTTAACCGCTTCACCTCTTACAAGTGAGTTGCAAATCTCATCCAAAACCAATTCGACTAAAGCTGCTGATTCAGTATGTGACAAGCCCACTCTTTTACAAACTACGCTCGCTAAATCTGCACGCGTTACTGTCTTACTTGTCATTATAACCACCTATTAAAATATTTAAAATTACAAAATGACTTATACGTTTTCTTGAAATATGGTCAAGTAGCCATAATTTACCAACGAATAAGAATTGCTCCCCATGTAAATCCACCTCCCATGGCTTCTAACATGATAAGATCTCCTTCTTTTATTTTTCCATCGCAAACAGCTGTTGTTAAAGCCAACGGAACTGATGCGGCAGACGTATTACCATGTTGATCAACGGTAATCACAACTTTATCTAGTGAAATTCCCAACTTTTTAGCAGATGCTTCAATAATGCGCTTATTAGCCTGATGAGGTACAAACCAATCTAGTTGTGAAGAATCCATACCTGCAGCTGCAAAACAATCATCAACCACATCCGTTATCATACCAACAGCATATTTAAAAACTTCTCGTCCTTCCATACGCAAATAGCCTGTCGTTTGTGTTGTTGAAGGTCCACCATCAACATATAGCTTATCTATATAAGCACCATTAGAGCGCAGTTTTGCAGACAATATACCACGCTCAAAAGCAATAGTCCCCTCAATTTCTTGAGCTTCCAAAATAGCGGCACCCGCACCATCACCAAACAAAACACATGTCGTACGATCTTCCCAATCTAAAATTCGAGAAAATGTATCGGATCCAATAACTAAAATTCTTTTAGCCGCTCCACATCGTAAATAAGAATCTCCTGTTGTTAAAGCAAAAATAAAACCAGAACAAACAGCTTGAATATCAAAAGCAAATCCATGGCTCATTCCCAAAGCATGCTGAATTTCAACAGCAGAAGCAGGAAAAGTACGATTCGGGGTGGACGTTGCTAAAATAATACAATCAATGTCTTTTATTGTAAGACCAGCATTTATAAGGGCGGCTTGCGCAGCCTCAACTCCTAAAGAAACAGTTGTTTCATTTTCACTGGCAATATAACGTTGGCGTATTCCTGTACGCTGAACAATCCATGAATCTGACGTTTCAACAAACTTTGCAATCTCATCATTTGATAAACTTCTTTTTGGCAAAGCACTTCCTACACCACGTATAATTGAGCGAATCATTCAGCTCTTACCTTTTCTTCAAATTTTTCATTTCTATTATAAGAGCTTATCATAAGGACTCTCCATTCATCACCACTTCATCTTCTTGGTCAAGAAGTGTTTCTTTATTCTCATGAAACCGCCGTAAATCAGCCGTTATTTTTTTTAAAAGTCCATTATTAACCATTTCATAACCAACGCGGATAGCAGAAGCAAAACCATTAGCATTGGCACTGCCATGACTTTTTATAACAACACCATTCAAACCTAAAAGCACTCCTCCATTCACCCTATCGGGATCCATTTTATGTTTCAGTATACGAAAAGCACCTCGCGATAAAAAATAACCAAGAGATGTTAAAAAAGAACTGCGCAGTGCAGAGTTTAAAATCTCCCCTATCTGTCGCGCAGTTCCTTCTGCGGTTTTTAAAGCAATATTACCAGAAAACCCCTCTGTCACAACAACATCGACCGTTCCTTTTCCAATGTCATTGCCCTCAACAAATCCTTTATATTCCAATCCTTCTAATTGCACTTCACGCAATATCATTCCTGCTTTTTTTATTTCATAAAGTCCTTTAACCTCTTCCACCCCCACATTTAAAAGCCCAACACTTGGTCTTTCAGTGTGATATAAAGCGCGAAACATACCCGCTCCCATAACCGCCAAATCAACCAACTGACTAGCCGAGGCACCTATTGTTGCTCCAATATCTAAAACGATACTCTCACTGCGCAGTGTTGGCCAGATACCCGCAATACCAGGACGCTCAGCCTCTGCAAGCATTTTCAAACAAAAATACGACATGGCCATAAGTGCACCCGTATTACCAGCAGAAATGCAAGCATCAGCTTCACCATTTTTTACCGCTTCAATGGCGTACCACATTGATGATTTACCACGTCCATTACGAAGTGCTTGGCTTGGCTTTTCATCCATGCGTGTATAACTTTCTGTAGGGCAAAAGCGCGATACAGAATCCAAACAGGGATATTTTTTTAAAACCGGACGAACAGCCTCCTCTACTCCATAAAACAGAAAATAAATATTTGATAAATATTTTTGTACAATTGCTGCTCCTGCAATAGCTGCTTCTGGACCGTAATCACCGCCCATGACATCCACAGAAATTCTAATCACGCTTGCATATCCCACATCTTTTCATTTTTAAATACATATTATGATTTTTGGCTCCTGAACACTCACACAGCACATCTTGCGAAAATATCGCTCCGCAGAAATGCCGTTTAGCATACAAATAGATATTTTTTGTATGTTTTTACAATCACTTCCAATTTTTCAAAACAGAAAATGGAGAGAATTTTTGCTCTGCTTCTTCTAAATTTTCAACCATATTCATCTGTATCCCCTCTTTACGTGGATAATGATTAATAGACAACTCAAAAAACTCTTCCATGATTGCACCAATATCAATTTTATCATCATAAAACACTTCAGGAGTATCAAGCCCCTCCACATCTAAAAACAATTCTCCTGTATCCTCTGATATTTTAGGCTTCATCAAATTTGAATCTTCAGGAACAAAAACAACCTCAATATTTTCACAAAGGATATTTTCTAATGGTTCTAATGTAACAACACATAACTGCAGTATACGCGCTTGCAATAGACCTTTTATACGCACTCCGCGTTTTTTCCACGGGAAAATATGGAATTTTCCCTCACAAGATTTTACTTCAATTAAATTATGGTTCTGGGCTAAATGTGTACATTCTTTTTTATTTGCACAAAGATGAACCCTTATACCTTTAGCAGGTAGAGAACGTACGGATATTGGATAAGCCAAAGCAAATGTCATTTGAGGAACATTTTGAACATTCATTGACAACTCCCAAACATAAAAACGCATAAAGCACTGTGTTTTTATTTATCTCAAGTATTTATGCATTTTTTTCTTTTCTAAAGAAATTCTATATGGCATAATTTGCTTTATAACAAGGAAACTCAGTGTAAGCTACGGTAGATTAAGTTAAAATTAGAAAAAACTTGAGGTTGCCTTCTTGTCCTACATCTCAGTATAAAAAGGAGATATCATTGTTTCAAATGCCTCACATAATAGCCTTAATCAAACGTAAATTATTAATTGGTCTATCAATAGCAAGCATAGGAATGCTTGCTGGGTGTAGTCTTCTTGATTCTTCAGGTTCGAGCCAAATTTATAGAGAGGGCTATGTTCTTGATAAAAATGCTTTAAGTTCTATCTCTATTGGCTCAAGTCAAGAGCAAGTTCTTTTAACTTTAGGGACCCCTTCATTAAAAACAAAATATGATAATGAAGTTTTTTATTACATCTCACAGACACGTTATCGTGGGATGCAGTTTATGAAAACAAAGATTATTGATCGCAAAGTTTTAGCCATTTACTTCAATAAAAATAATCAGGTTGCAAAAGTTGCAAATTACGGATTACAAGACGGTCAAGTGTTTGATTTTATTACACAAACAACGCCAACTGTAACAAAAGAACATCCTTTCTTAATTCAAATTATAAAAGGCCCTGCGAATTTGCCACGCCATAACTAAATCATATAGTCTACATACCGTTTCAATATTATAGGTCTGATACTATCAGACCTAATAATAGGGGAATTTGTAGCTCTTAGAGGCGAACTTTTTTTGCCATACTGTCGAGAACTGCATTAACAAGTTTCGGTTCATCACCTTCAAAAAACGCCTTTGCTATGTCAACATATTCATTCATGACAACCGCAACGGGGACATCTTTACGGTTGATCAACTCCCATAAACCTGCTCGTAAAATTGCTCGCAATATAGAATCAAGACGTGAAAGAGACCACTCTGCTGAAAGCTGTTGATGAAGCAGAGGATCAAGCTGCTTTTGATCTTTTACAACACCCGTTATAATCGCCAAAAACCATTGAAAATCAGCTTCAAGATACTGCTCTCCATCAATATCTTTTCCCAAGCGATAAGCCTCATACTCAGCTGCCGTTTCCAACACCCCCGAACCCACGATATCCATTTGATAGAGTGCTTGAACTGCAGCGAGTCTTGCTGCTCCACGTTTATTGGCTGAACGCGGAAAATGTCTGCTTTTTATATCAGCCATATTTAACGATTATCTCCAAATCTCTTTTTTAGAGCGATCATACATAAAGCAGCTTCAGCCGCAAAACCACCTTTATTTTTATCATCTAGTTTTGCACGCACCCATGCTTGTTCTTCATTTTCAACAGTCAAAATACCATTTCCAATAGCCAAGTTCTGATGAACAGTTAAATCCATCAATGCACGACAAGAATCATTAGCAACAATTTCAAAGTGATATGTTTCACCCCGAATAACACAACCAAGAGCAACATAACCATCATACGATATCTTATTTTTTTCAGCAAAAGCTATTGCACTTGGTATTTCTAATGCTCCAGGAACCGTTACAACATCATAACTTGCTTCAGCTTTTTGCAAAGTATTCACTGCACCTCTCAAAAGCGCATCAGAAATCCCCTCATAAAAACGTGCTTCAACAATCAATACGTGAGGCTTTTTACGTATCTCTTTCATCATAATGGAATTCCACAAAAAACGAATCAAAAAAATCAGGGTTATAAAGCATAAAATTCTGAAAACGATCAAGAAAGTTTTGGCTTATTCATCTTCTCTTTTTAAAGCTAAAATTTTTGCAGCATAACGAGCAAGTTGATCAATTTCCAAATTGACCCGATCTCCAATTTTAGCTTGTCCCCACGTTGTCATTTCGAGTGTATGGCGAATAATAAGAACATCAAAAACACAGTCCTCAACACAATTAACAGTTAAAGATGTCCCATTAAGAGCAATAGATCCCTTATTAACAATGAAAGGCATAAATTGTCCTGAAACTTTTAAATAAAAACGAATTGCATCCCCTTCATTTTTTTGATCAATGATTTCAGCCAAACCATCAATATGACCAGAAACCAAATGTCCTCCCATTTCATCACCCAATCGAAGCGAACGTTCCAAATTAACAAAAGTTCCTTTTATCCATTGTGCAAGATTCGTTAAACGTAATGTTTCTTCCCACGCCTCGACAACAAACCAATTGGAATCTTCTTGTTTTAATCCTCGTTCTACAATTGTCAGACAAATTCCTGAACAAGCAATTGACGCGCCAATTGCTAAGCTTTCTATAGCATAGCGGGTAGAAATCTTTAAACGCATCCCCTGCTTTAAAGGTTGAACATCTTCAACACAACCAATATCCGTTATAATTCCTGTGAACATAATGTCTTACGTCTCCATTTATAAAAACGGTCATTTCCAAACATTCTTGTCTCAATCTCATGAAACTGCGAGAGATAATTTCCAAAATGAGGGGCTTCAATACGATTTTTGCCTAAAACAATGGGGGTATGAAAACATATCAAATGATCAACACAACCAGCATTCAAAAATTTTTCCCCTGTCTTGACGCCCCCTTCCAATAAAACACTATTAATCCCATGTTTATAAAGCATCTGTAAAAGAGCAAAGGGTTCTACACAACCATTGTTCATCTCGACCAAATAAACAGACACACCATATTGCTCCAATGCATTTTTTTTGCTTTTCTTTGAAAGATCCACATCACAAATAACCCATGTAGGAATTTTTATGGCTGTTTGGACAACTTTTGCATCAAGGGGGATAGATAAATCTGCATCCAAAATAATACGAATTGGTGAGCGCATCTCCATCCCTGGTAAGCGGCAATTGAGTTGTGGATCATCTGCTAATATAGTACCAATACCAACGAGGATAGCATTATTTTGAGCACGTAGAATATGCGTATGGGCATGAGAAAGTGTTCCACTAATTTTTACGCTGCCCTTCTCTCTTTTTCCAACACCATTATCGGCAGAAATTGCCATTTTAAAAGTAACCGCACAGCGTTGTATCTTCCTTATGCACCAATGCGTCCATAAGGATTCAAAAGCCTCTTCAGCTAAAATGCCCTCAACCACTTCAATACCCGCCGCTCGTAAAAGAGCAATACCATGACCATCAACACGCTTGTCACAATCAGTCAGCGCAACAACAACTCGAGAAACACCTGAATCAATAAGTGCATTCACACATGGCGAAGTTTTTCCATAATGCGCACAAGGTTCTAAAGTAACGTAAGCGGTCGCTCCTTGAGCCAAAGAACCTGCCATGTGTAAAGCTTGCACTTCCGCATGAGGACTCCCATGAATAGCTGTTACGCCATAGCCAACAATAAAAGCTCCCGCACCATTATCGTTTTGCACAATTAACGTACCAACAGAAGGATTCCCACCTGTAAGACCGACATGACGTTCTGCTAAACGAATAGCTGCAGCCATAAACCGTTCATCTTGCACTTTTTTATTCATCAAAACGAGATTCTGTATCCGCGATACCCTTTGACAATTCATCTATAACATCGTGAAAATCGCTTGCATTACGAAAATCTCGATACACAGAAGCAAAACGAATATAAGCAATATCATCAATTCTCTTCAATGCTTCCATCACAAGACGTCCAATTTTTTCTGAAGAAATCTCTGGTTCTCCCAAACTTTCAAGCTGACGTACAATGCCAGAAATTGCTCGTTCAATATGATCAGGATCAATATTGCGCTTACGTACAGCCACATCAACTGATCGCATTAACTTATCACGATCGAAGGGTTCACATCGTCCACTTTTTTTAGCAACCAAGAGCTCGCGCAACTGAACACGTTCAAAAGTTGTAAAACGACCACCACAAACGGAACACACACGACGGCGGCGAATCACTGCCCCCTCTTCTGCTGGACGTGAGTCTTTAACCTGTGTATCCTCATATTGGCAGTAAGGACAGCGCATCCTTTGTATCCTTAACGAGTGCTAAGATAAGAGTAAAGAGGAAATTGATTCGTTATATCTTTTACCTTTTTCTCAACAGCCATTTCAACAGCATGATTATCTTCATCACTTTTTGCGCTCCGAAGACCATCAAGAACTTCTGAAATCAGATGACCAACTTGAATAAACTCTTTTTCTAAAAAACCACGCGTTGTGGTAGCAGGTGATCCCAAACGAATTCCCGATGTTATAGATGGCGTTTCAGAATCAAAAGGAATACCATTTTTATTGCAGGTAATATGAGCGCGTCCCAAAGCCAATTCAGCACGTTTACCTGTTAGATTTTTGGAACGTAAATCAACCAACAACAAATGATTATCTGTACCACCAGAAACAATATTAAAACCATTACTCTGTAATGTTTTTGCTAAAGTTTTCGCATTAGCGACAACATTGGCACTGTAGCTCTTGAAAGAGGGACGCAAAGCCTCCTCAAACGCAACAGCCTTTGCGGCAATCACATGCATTAAAGGACCACCCTGAAGACCAGGAAAAATTGCAGAATTAATTTTTTTGGATAAAGCCTCATCATTTGTCAATATTAAACCACCACGAGGACCTCGAAGCGACTTATGTGTTGTTGTTGTTACAATATGCGCATGTGGAACAGGTGAAGGATGCACGCCACCAGCAACAAGACCAGCAATATGAGACATATCAACAAGTAGATGAGCACCAATCTCATCTGCAATTTCACGGAATCGCTTCCAGTCCCATAGCCGTGGATAAGATGAACCACCCGCTATAATAAGTTTGGGCTTACGCTCTTTTGCCAGCTGCTCAACTTCATCCATATCAATAATCTGATCTTCTCTACGTACACCATAGGAAACAACATCAAACCATTTTCCTGACATATTAACAGATGAACCATGCGTAAGGTGACCACCAGCATTTAAATCTAATCCCATAAATGTGTCATTAGGCTTCAGTAAAGCTAAAAAGACAGCTTGATTCATTTGGCTACCAGAATTAGGCTGTACATTCGCAAAAGCAGCACCGAAAAGCTGTTTTGCCCTTTCAATGGCTAAATCTTCAACGACATCAACAAATTGACATCCACCATAGTAGCGGTTTCTTGGATAACCTTCTGCATACTTATTAGTTAAAACAGACCCCTGCGCTTCAAGAACCGCTCTTGAAACAATGTTCTCTGAAGCAATCAGTTCAATTTCATGTTGTTGACGCTCAAACTCCCCTCTAATTGCATCAAAAATTGCACCATCAACAGTTTGTAAACTATCATTAAAAAAGCGCTTTTGTGCGTCATTTTCTTGCTGAGTCATAAAACACATTCCTAACATAAAAAAATAAAGTCAAGAAACGATAACACAGCAAACCATGCAAACCAAACATTTTAAACCACTTACACTCAAAAATAATGAAGCAAATATTTATCTTATTCTTTGTTATAAAAACAGCGAAAAACTTCCCTCTCAAGAATGGTACAAAATGAGATTACATTTCTTTTTTTTACACTCTTAATTTGTTTACACCTTTTATAAAAAATATCTATAATCTAAAGAAATTCAATAATTTAATGATTAGAAATAATTTATAATGTGAAAAGCAGAATATAATAGGCAAAGTTAATACGAAGGCAAATAAGAATGCTAACCAAAGTTTTTATTGATGGTGAACATGGCACAACCGGATTACAAATACAAAAACGCTTAGAAAGGCGTACAGATTTAAAACTACTCTCTCTAGCTCATAAAGATCGCCATAATGTTCATCTGCGACAAGACTATCTTAATCAAGCCGATATTGCTATTTTGTGTCTTCCAGATGATGCTGCACGCGAAACAGTTCATTGGCTTAAAAAAAATAAAAACATTAGGATTATTGATAGCTCGACAGCCCACCGTGTTGCACCAGACTGGGTTTACGGTTTTCCTGAAATGACAGCAGGACAAAGAAAGCGCATCCAAGCTGCACATTATGTAACCAATCCCGGATGCTACCCTACCGGGGCCATTAGTTTGATTCGCCCCCTCCGTGAAGCAGGACTACTAGACGCCTATTATCCCATCTCGATTAATGCAATCTCCGGCTATACCGGTGGTGGGAAACAGTTGATTTTACAAATGGAAAATCAATCTCAACAAAATATTCAGGACAATTATTTTATCTATGGTCTTAATCTTGAACACAAACATGTGCCAGAAATCAAAATCTATGGACAAATCAATCAAACCCCACTTTTTATACCAAGTGTGGGTCGTTTTTCTCAGGGAATGATTGTGAATCTTCCTCTGCACCGCCATTTATTCACAAAATCAGCAAACTGTTCTGATTTGCGCGAAATTCTCGCAAACCATTACGATGGACAAAATACCATTTTAGTTGCATCACAAGAAGAAACTGCTTCACTTCAAAGACTTAATCCAGAGTGTTTAGCCAATAAAGATGATATGAAACTGTTCGTATTTGGAAATGATCGTGAAGGTATTTTTAATCTCAGCGCCATATTCGATAATTTAGGAAAAGGCGCATCAGCTGCGGCTATACAAAACCTCGATTTAATGCTTTCAAGCGACTAAACCTCCTTAAACACAAACTTTTATTCAACAACGCGATATGCCCCTTTTGTTGCTCGCCAGTGCGCAACCGCAAAACATAACACTGCTAGTGCCATACTTTGATGAATGAGCCCTAAACTTATCGGAACCTCATGTAACAGTGTTAAGATACCCAAGAGTGCTTGGATAATAATCATAACACAGATAAGAAATGCACGACGAGAATGGGTTGAATGTGGAACATTTTTTTGTACATAGAAAGCATGAACAACTGAGACAATAAATAAAAAATAAGAAAAAAACCGATGAATAAATTGAACCATTAAGGAATTTTCGAATAAATTGAGCCAAACAGGATGATGCTGCAACAATCCATCAGGAATAATCTGCCCATCCATAAGCGGCCATGTATTATAGACTTTTCCAGCATGAAGCCCTGCAACCAAAGCTCCGAAATAAATCTCTATCAAGACGAGAATAACAAGCCAAGCCGCAAAATATTGCACCTTTTGATTTGCTGGCTTTTCTGAGTATTCTGCAAGTCCTCGAGATAAATAAGTAACAAAAACAATAACAAAACATGCCGTTATAAGATGAAATGCCAAACGATATTGGCTCACACTTGTTAAATTACTTTGCCCAATCCCTGAAGCAACCATCCACCAACCAATAAAGCCTTGAAAGGCGATAAGAATAGGCACGACAATAAGCGGAAGTAAGATATTTTTTTCAACACGCTTAGTCGCCCAAAACCAAATGAGCCCCAATAAAGCAACAAGACCAACAAGACGCCCAAGAAAACGATGCGCCCATTCCCACCAAAAAATGACCTTAAAAGCACTTAAAGTCATATCAGGATTAAGCAGCTTATACTGTGCTATCTGTTGATATTTTAAAAATTCCTCTTGCCATTGATCCGCACCAATCGGTGGAATAACGCCATGTATTGGCTTCCATTCCGTTATAGATAATCCTGATCCCGTCAAACGAGTAGCGCCACCCACTAAGACAATTGCCAAACAAAGCAATAAAATAGAGTAAAGCCACACCTGTATTTGTTTTCTATTTTTCTTTTGCACAGGTGTTAAAATGCTATTGTTTAATCTCTTTACTGCCATCTCTGATTGCCCCACGCTTCTCTCCAACTAAAATGCATTTTAAAATTTAAACATTAACTCTTTGTCTATTTTAGTATGTACTACAACTTTAGCAAAAAACAAGCATACCACTATAACATGCGATACATATTTCTTTTTTTACGAAGCTTATGATGCAACAATGCGATAAACAGTCTTTGGAAAGCTGTCTACCATCCGCATCATCCATTCTTGTTCATTAAGAACAGTATTACAAATATAATAGTCTGTTAGCTCTGCAAATTGCTCAAATCCATATTTTGGTTCACTTGCCATCTCTAGGATGATAAAATCATATTCTTTTTTAAATTCTTGTAATATATGAGAAATATCATTTGAAAAATCTTGTGCAGAAATAGCACTTGTTAACCCCTGAGGAAGAATATCAACCCCCGTATCATAATCACGGTAAATAACATCATGCAACTTGGCATTGCCTGTTAAAATATCACTCAGTCCGCGATGTGGGCCAATGACTTTCTCTATTTGTTGACCAGAAATATCGACCAACAAAATTGTTTTATTCTCTTTTGTGAGATGAAGTGAAAGCTTTGCCGCTGTCCGTGCAGCCTCTGGTCCAATGATTGAAACAATGGTTGAAGCACGCCATTTCAAAACATCAGATAATCCCTCTATCGTAATAAAAGCTTCAAAATTTTTCATTTCTTGAGAGACTAAAATACTCTCATTCTTCTTAAGAGCATTTTCTTTTGATATCAAATCCTCTTCTGAAAGTTGGTCTTTTTTGCTTTTAAAGCACGGATAAAATAACAATATTCCTAGCAAAAGAGTAAGGAAGCTGGCCAATGCACTCACAAGAATATTTTTTCCATAAAGAGCCATAAAAGAAATTGGTGCTAACGTTGTTGGCATAACCACGTGGATATTTGTATTTTGTAAGAGAAGAGGATCATCACTCAATCTCCGATATGAATCAATAATTTTTTCTCTTCGTTGAGCAGACTTGCTCATCGCTTCATTTTGTGCATCGACTGCTGCTTTTATTTTATTTTCAAACTCGTTAAATATTTCATTCAAAGATTGGGATTGATCTTTTACAAAAAAGTTTATTCTTTTTTTGAGCTGTTTTTCTAATTCCGTTGCAATAACCTCATCTGAATGAACTTGATAAACGATTTGTAAAATTTTATTTTTTAATTGATGAGAAACTGTCTCTAATTCTGCAGTCATCGCTTTAATTTGAGGATGTGTCCACCCCAGTTGCGCAGCCATATGTGCTCTTTGTGTTTCCAAGAGGTCACGTTTAGATTCCAGAGAAACAATTGCTGAATTGCCTGCAATAAACGATAAAGACAGTAAAGACTGCCCATTTTCACGCATCATATTAATTGTTGAATTCAAACTTGTTAAATGAATACGCTTTAAAGTTGCTTGCGTTAATTGCATCGAAAGATCATGAAGCTCTGTTTGTTTTACACCATGCTGAATAAAAGAATCAACAGATTTACGAAATTCCTGCACGATATTAACGATTGCAGTATTATCATATTGTTTGTCTTCTAATTTATCATTTAACAAAAATTGTTTCTGTTTTATGATTGCTTGTGAAAATGCGGAAAACCAAATTTCCAACCCACGTTGAGCTGCTTCAAGTGTCTCGGCTTCAAAAGTAAGATCGATAAAATCACCATGACGCGATAAATGGATATTTTCATGATTTTTTTTCTTATAAGAAGCACTTAAAGAAAAATTCGAATCATTGAAGAACATAGGCTGTGAAAACAAAAAAGCGATAACATCGTCTTGCTTTTTAATTGGTAATGGTTTTCCTACAGAATCAGATAATGAAAATACTAAAGTTGCTTGGTAACCACGGGGCTGGACAAAATAATACAACCAAATCAAAGATACACATAGCATTTGTAATAGCAAAACAATCAAAATGCTTCGCCATACGGTACGTACGAATAGTCTTTTATTACACTTAAGACTCATCTTTATTTTAACCAGCAAAATACTTCTTCATATTGTTTTATTAAGAGAAAGTAGTAACTATCCTCTTAATTTGCTGTCATATTATTTTGAGATAAGAAAAACATAAAATTTAAGCATAAATGTTCGACAATAGCTTTAAAGAACTTAATTCATATTTTTTTGATATTCTCTAATTGCTTTTTTGCTTCAGAAGTAATAACGGCTCTAATGGTAATAGACCCATCATCATGTCCTTCTTGCACTATTTCCGCAGAGTTTTCATAAAACCAATCGATAAGCGACATTTCATGAGGCTGTAAAAGATATTCAATGCTTTGCACCTCTCCAAAAATTCGCATTTCAATAGCTCTTAATAATTGATCAAGTCCATCCCCTTTAAGTGCTGATACCATGAGAGCAGGATTTAATCGTGTTTTTGCGCTTGTTTGTAAAACACTCAATGCTTGCCCATCCAACATATCAATCTTGTTCCAAACTTCTATGATATGCTCCATATCATCAATATCGATATCAAGACTTGAAAGCACTTCTAAAACATCTTGAGCATGTGCTCGATGATCAAGATCTGACATATCTCTTACATGAAGAATGAGATCCGCTTCAACCACTTCTTCAAGGGTTGCTCTAAAAGCTGCAATCAAATTTGTTGGCAAATTAGAAATAAACCCTACAGTATCAGACAAAAGAATAGTTTTTCCATGGGGAAGAACAACTTTGCGCAAAGTCGGATCAAGCGTTGCAAATAACATATTCTTTGCTAAAACATCTGCACCGCTTAAACAGTTAAAGAGAGTTGACTTTCCTGTATTCGTATATCCTACCAGTGCCACAACAGGATAAGATGTTTTTTTCCTTTTTGCTCTATGAAGTGCACGTGTTTTAATAACCGTTTCTAATTCGCGGCGAATACGAATAATTTTCTCTTGTAAAAGACGCCTATCTGCTTCAATTTGCGTCTCACCAGGTCCACCTAGGAAGCCACGCCCCCCCCGTTGCCTTTCCAAGTGTGTCCAACTACGCACAAGCCTCCCTTTTTGATAGGACAAACGCGCTAACTCTACTTGCAAAACTCCTTCTTTTGTTCGTGCACGATCCCCAAAAATTTCAAGAATCAAAGCCGTTCTATCGATAACTTTACAATTCCATAATTTTTCTAAATTACGCTGCTGTACTGGCGTTAAAAAGTGATCTACAATCGCAAGCTCAATAGAATATTCATCTATATAACAGGTTAACGCATCTACTTTACCTTTTCCAAAGAGAGTCGCAGAGCGAGGCGTTGCAATATTAATCGTTTCATAATTAACAACTTCTAACCCTATAGCACGCGCTAACCCTAATGACTCTTTAACACGAGAAGATACAGAACACTCTCTCAAAGAGCTTTCACTTCTATTTTCTTGAAAAAACGGTATCAAAACAAGTGCGCGCACCTGTCCTGTGTTCTGCGCAAATACCCCTCCTAATCTCTCATTTTCATTTATCATAGCAATCTAAGTACTTTTAAAATGGGATAAGAGGTCTATCTTAAAATGATATGTTTACTCAGGACTTTCACCCTCAAACATCTGTACAGGCTGCCCAGGCATAATCGTAGAAATAGCATGCTTATAAACCAATTGCGCGTGTCCATCTCGGCGTAAAAGAACACAAAAATTATCAAATGAAGTTACAATACCCGTGAGTTTAACGCCATTGACAAGAAAAATTGTAAGGGAAATTTTTTGCTTACGCACCGTATTTAAAAACACATCTTGTAGGTGTTGTGATCGCTCTGCCATTATTCTTACACCTTTATCTAGATTGCATAAAATATTCGTGCATGCATATCGACTGAAAAATATCCAATTGTCAACGTAGAAGCTTCAAAATTCAGCAACAAACAACTGAAATTAGAGAAAAAACGGCTCTTTAAGGCAATAATAAAGTACAGCTTACGAAAAGCTATACTAAATTAAAAATTTTTCCACGTTTACTTTTTTATGAGCTTACAATTCAAAGGCATACTTTTATACGTCCTAAGCTATTACAGACTATATGTGATGATGAAACTGCTTCGTTTAGAATCAATAAAAGTAAGCGGACAACAACATTTATTAACGATTATCGGTATTAAAGAGAGGCGTTCGCACCTTACTGTATATATAACTGCTATTAAATTGTCCTTATTTCAAAGACTGCCGGCTTATAAAGCTTTTTATAAACACAAGTTGTAAACAGTATTTTTGTTTTTGTTAGATTTAAATAATAAATTGTTTTTACTATATTTTATAACATTTTTAAACAGGGTATAAGAAACTGCGTTAACTTTATCTTGATAAGTTTTTAAAATTTTTCCCTAAGCATATTCCTTTCTAAATAATTAACAGCTAGTATATAGAAATTATGTGGAAGAGGACGTATCCCTTTTCCGGCTGTAAGAGTACGAGGCGAGTATGGCACGCAGAACCAAATTGCAAACATTTGAAGTTGAAGTTGAAGAAGCCCTCACAAAAGCTATGAACTTTGATTTCGATGACACAGGATTTGAAACGATATCATCCAATAATTCTGAAAATGTTGTTAATGTTGATGATCTGATTCAAAAAATTGCAATGGCAGAAGAAGAATTTTTTGCTGAAAACGGTACGTCAACTTTTGTTTCTAATATTCATGATGAAGCTGTTATTGATAAATCCGTTGTTGAACAGCTTTTTGCTCCAAAACCTTCACCTGATATTTCAGGTGGAACTGTTCATAATACATTATTGCCTACAAAACTTCTTCCTGCAAATGATGATATAACAACCCCTGTAAATTTTGGACCATTCAAGCAGCGTTCTTCCTCTCGAGTCTACTGGTATACAACAGCGCTTAGTGCTTTATGGGCAACGGGAGGAGCTTTTATTGCGCATAAGCTCGCACCTACCGGACTCAGCTCTTTATCCAATATCAGCACTTTTGTTACATCCCCAACAGGACTTGCTGTAGCAGCCGGAACAGCAATTCCTATCCTTATATCTTGGGGCGTTGCTCAATTAACAAAACGTTCAAACGACTTGCATAATATTGCGCTTCTTATGACCAATGCTGCACAGCGCCTTAGTGAACCACAACATCTATCTGAAAAACAAGCTATTGCTATA
This sequence comes from Bartonella sp. CL25QHWL, assembly GCF_042195335.1. NCBI lineage: Bacteria > Pseudomonadati > Pseudomonadota > Alphaproteobacteria > Hyphomicrobiales > Bartonellaceae > Bartonella > Bartonella sp. CL25QHWL. The sequence goes on from NZ_JBHIOE010000003.1 coordinate 26,342, forward strand.
GGGCAAACCATTCGTGAAGAAGTAGCGGCAATGAACGAAGGTATTGAACGTACCCTCGGACGTGCTGTTGAACTTGAAGCAATCATACAAGGTGAAGTTCACAATCTAGAACAAGCCTATGCTGAGAATGAATCACGCATTCACACATTAATCAAAGAATTGAGTAATGAACGCATAGCCATTTTGAATCACGCAGATCGCGTACAATCAACAATTAAAGGAACCCAAGAACAACTGAGTGATGAATTTGGTTTGGTTACCTCTAACATTGTGACCAATGTTGAAAAGCTTGCACAAACCCTTTCTCAAACTTTACAAAAACAAGGTGAAGACCTTGTTGAAAAACTTTCCTATGCCGGTGATGGCGTAACAAATCAACTTGTTGAAAAATTTAACAAAACAACAACACAAATTCAGCAGAAAAACACGGAATTTTTTCATGAATTAGGAAAAAACTTTGATGGTTTTGCAAAACGATTTGATCATAATGAAAAACAAATAGAAAAAACCTTTAATGAAACAGCAGAAAAAGCGGAAGTACATGTTGCTAAAATTGCAACACATATACAAGCAGTAACAGATCAAACTTTGCACGCTGTCGATGAAAAGTTTAAAGCCTTGGATAAAGCTCTTATTGATCGTAATAATCAATCTCTACAGAATTTTGATGAGAAGATCTTAAAGCTCGACGACCAAGCACATAAACTCTCTTCTAAATTTGATAACGTAACCTCGCAAGCAATTGGAGCCTTTGAACAACGTTTAGCAACTGTTGATCTTTCTCTTAAAGAACATAGTGATTCCATCATTGATTCCTTTATAGAACGCAGTCAGGCTTTAGAGGATAATGCTGAAAAACTTGGTAACTTCTTGGAAGCTCATGTCTTGAAAATAAATGAGAACCTCCAAGAAAAAACAGCAGACATTACCCATGCATTTACAAATGGACGTGAAGCTATTCTTTCTGCAATTGATAAAAGTAAAGAAAGTCTGAGAGAAGAAATTCAATATGTCGACAATGCCATTGTTGATATCATACAAGAACGTTCACAAGATTTTAAAGTACAACTTTCTGATCAACGAGCTCTTATGGCAGACATGCTCGATAACGAGAAAAATAAAATTGCGGATACATTAAGAAATCAAATTGATGTTTTGTCCCAAAATACTTCTCATATTGAAAAAGTTTTGGCTGATAATGTTCAAGTCGTTGATAAACAAGCTGAAAATCATATTACAAACATCATTCAATGCACTGAAAAGCTACAAGATGTCATTGTACAAAGCTGCAATACAACCCAAGATGCTTTAGAAGCACAGGCGAGAAATATTGATATCCGTGCCGATGCTCTGCGCGACTCTTTAGCGATTAATAGTTTTTCTCTCAATGAAGTTCTTGCCGATCAAGCACGCACACTTGAGCAACGCATGGAAACAATCCATAACCTCATTGCAAAAAGTGATATACGTGTCGATGTTGCATTGAAACAACAAATAGATTTAGTTGAGAGTGCAATTGTCGCCAATAATAAAAACATTACTGAAACGGTTCAAGATCATATCAGAAACCTTGAAAACCATGCCGAAATTTTAAAGAATACTCTTTCTCAATCGAGTGGTGTTTTCTTTGAAACCCTTGAAACACGTATGGAATCATTTGATACAGATCTAGAAGATCGTGCACACAAAATTTTTGAACGAACAACAACGCTAGAGGAAACATTATCTGAAAAATTCAGCCAAATCTGTGAAGCCATTGATATGCAAACATCTGTTATTGAGGAACGTTCTGACACGTTAAAAACGTCTCTCATTCTTAATAATGAGCAAAGTCAGATAATTCAACAAGCGCTGGAAAGTAGTGTTGACAATATGCGTGTAACCTTAGAAGACTCTGTTAATACAGTTACAGATAACCTGCATAATAAGATTATAAAAGCTTCTGATATTCTTTCTTCTACGAGTGAACAAATTCTTTCATCTGTTACAAATGTTACTGCACAAGCAGAAAATATTCTCTCAGAATCAGGCAATCGCATTGTATCAAATGTCAAAAAAACTGTTTATGATACCAGTGAAAAAGTTCTGTCCGTTCTGTCTGAACAAACAGCGCATACTGTCGAAGCTTTCGCAACAGCCAGTCATAATGCACAAGCATTATTGAATGAAACTATTCACACATCAACAACAGCAATAGAGCAAGTCCTTAATGAACGCTGTGATGTTCTTCATCACTCTATGCAAAATCTTAAAAATAATTTAGGATATCAGCTCTCTGATGTCACGAGCCGTCTGGAAGATGCTGGAAATCAAACAACAACACAAATTTCACAACATGTTGGAAAAATAACAGAGCTTACAAATCACTTAAATCAAGCAGCGCAAAATACGACAGAATCAATTGATTCTTTAACACAGCATATCGGTGAACAACTCTCTCTTTCCACACAAGATGCTGAACAAAGAATTTATGCACATAATGAATCTTTAGTGAATAGCTTAACCAAAGCCAACTCTGAAACACTTCAAACAATAACGATTATGAAGGAAGAGCTTGTTAATAATGTCTCATCCATCTTAACACAGTTGAATCAATCAATTCACAATTTTCACGAAAATAGTAATGTTTTATTATCGGCTGTTCAAAATATTGATGGGCAGTTTAATGAGAGTACGAATAATTTTTTCCGCAACACGGACCAAGTAGCAGAGCGTTTGTCAGCCTCAAATCAAGCGCTCAATACTAATGTTGAAATTCTGCAAGGACTTTCAAAGAGTACCTTTGAACAAATTAATCATATAACGAGCAGTTTTGGTGAACATGCAAAGACACTTTCCCAAACTATTCATGTTCTTGAACAGTCTGAAAATTCACTTAGTGCAACACTTGAAGAAAAACATAATACGCTTTCTGTATTAAGCGATGCTCTTGTTTCAAAGTCTCATGAAATTAATCAAATGATTGGGCATTATGAAAAAATCTTCAACTTAGCACTTGAACGCTCTGATAAGAATGCGCGTAACTCCACAAATTCATTCCAACAATCACTTAATAAGCTTGTTAGTGAAGCATCAACGCGTTTTTCAGAAGCAGCAGAAGATATACGTCGCTCCGCTGATGAAGTTCGTTTAGAGCTTTCAAAGATTAATAATGATATCAATGAAAATGTAAAAAAACTTCCAGAAAAAACAAAAGAAACAACGCAAACAATTCGCACAGCTTTGAATGAACAGATTACAGCGTTACAAGATTTAGTCAGTGTTATACAAAATGATCAAAAGAGCGTACAAAAACAGCTAATATCAGCATTTCCTACATCATCAATATTTAATCAAAAAAGTGACAGTTCCACTGAGTCTGTTAAAAAGATTGTGCCACCTAAGCCTATCTTGCAACAAGATCAAAGCAAAAAAAGACCAAATAAATGGGTATCAAATCTCTTAGAAAGAGCTTCACGTGAAGAAACATTTTATGATGCTCCCCCTAGTGATGATGTTTTAACATCAGTGCAAACAAAACCATCTCCTGCAAACTGCTCTCTTAATTCATTAGCTTCTGGTATAGTGCAAGCTATTAATCACAATGCCATTGTTGAGCTATGGGATCATTATCAACGTGGACAAAAAAACATCGTAACAGAACGCCTTTACACCTTAAATGGACAAAAAATATTTGAAATGATTAAGAAAAAATATATGAGCGATTTTGGGTTTAAACGTTCAGTGAATCAATATGTTACAGATTTCGAAAAGCTCTTACGTGATATATCGCGCAGTTCTGGCTCTTCCAACTCAGTTCGCAAGTACTTGATATCAGATACCGGAAAAGTTTACACTATGCTTGCTCATGCAAGTGGTCGAATCCAATAACAAATAAGAAAAGTGGAAAAAATATTTTTCCACTTTCTCTCTCTCCAGTTGTTTTAATGACTTATCATAGAGTACTTTTCTTTCAACTGTAGCTTTGTACTTCAAAGGTTGGGATAATTGGCATGCGGGTTTTCTTTGATATCCTAAGCAATAACCCTAAAGAAGCGTAATGGCTTATCAAACAACATATCATTCTAAGAATGATAAAGCATGTTTTCTATTTCCTTATCTTTTCTTAACTTCTTTATTTTTCATAGTTTCATAAAGGTACAAAATCGGTAATAATTATTTTTATTAATTGTGAAAAAAATTCATGCTTTTGTATTAAAATAGCTTATAGAAACACTTCTATTTATTTTTTTAATATTTTTATCCACATATTACTCTCGTTTGAATTATGTAAGTAAATGTTTTTTTATTATATTAGGTGAATTTGAAATAAAAGAAGCTTATTGTATTCAAATTTCCTATTCAACATACGAGATGATTCATTATAAATTATAAAGTAACGCATTATACGGAATATATGAACTTTAGGTATAAAACATGCAATTACAGCTGTTTCGGATATACTTTTCGTTTATTAAAACACAGATTTGTAAGTATATTAAAAATATACAGCTCGCATTATTAAGAGTTCAATTGAATAATAAACAAAATGACTTCCATTTTTAAAGTTCCAGTTTCCTTTTAAATAGCTGCAAAAACAATTTATAAATTGCAAATTGTTATTTAAAATTTCTTCTATCTCCCTATAGAAATTTAAATAAAGAAGATGAAGTTAATAGAAAACACTCTTCTTTTTTTTCCTTAATTTGTAAGCATTGCAAAAAAAATAATGGCTTGGTAATGTAATCATTAGTAATATTTTATTTGTTTGTAGACTAATCAATTTTTACGCGTTTTATTAAGGAAAGAAAAAGCTAATCGTGCTGCTATCAATGAAATTATTCATTGTGCACAAACAAAAAGAATCATCAAACTGGTTTTACGATCCAGAAGAGTTTTCTCATACTCATGCATTTTGATATTCAGAGAAATGAGGATCTATTAGTGGACAAAACCTTATCGTAGATGGAACATCTCATATACACATACGCTAACTTGGATATCATAAAAATGTCTAGAGAACGAAATAGTGATTTCAGTTCACCAAAAGCTGAACTTGACAGTGCCGCACTTTTTTATCACCAACACCCAAAACCTGGAAAATTGGAAATACAAGCAACAAAACCTCTTGATAATCAACGTGATTTAGCTCTTGCTTATTCTCCAGGCGTTGCAGCACCATGTCTTGCGATTCATGAAGATCCCAATCTTGCTGCTCAATATACCTCCCGTGCTAATTTAGTCGCTGTTATATCCAATGGAACTGCTGTTCTTGGTTTAGGAAACATTGGTCCACTCGCTTCCAAGCCAGTTATGGAAGGCAAGGCCGTTTTATTTAAAAAATTTGCGAATATTGATGTTTTTGATATTGAAATTGATGCATCCGATATAGAACAAATGGTACAAACAATATCGACCTTAGAACCTACATTTGGTGGTATTAATCTTGAAGACATTAAGGCTCCTGAATGTTTTGACATCGAAGAAAAGCTTCGTGCTAAAATGAAAATTCCAGTTTTTCATGATGACCAACATGGAACTGCCATTATTGTTTCTGCTGCTGTATTAAATGCCTTAAATCTTTCAGGAAAAAAAATTGAAAATGCCAAAATAGTTACCTCAGGTGCAGGTGCTGCTGCCCTCGCTTGCCTTAATCTTTTGGTTCGTCTTGGGGCGAAAGTTGAAAATATTTGGCTTAGTGACTTAGAGGGGGTTGTTTATGAAGGTCGCAAGACCCTTATGGATCGTTGGAAAATCAATTACGCACAAAAAACGGACGCACGAACTTTATCTGATATTATTGATGATGCGGATATTTTTCTAGGCCTATCTGCGGGTGGTGTTTTAAAGCCTGAATATCTTAAAAGAATGGCTCAAAATCCACTCATTTTAGCGCTGGCTAATCCAGTACCAGAAATTATGCCTGAAGAAGCACGCTCTATACGACCAGATGCAATGATCTGCACAGGACGCTCTGATTATCCCAATCAAGTTAATAATGTCCTTTGTTTTCCCTATATCTTCCGTGGTGCATTAGACGTAGGTGCTAGTGCAATTAATGAAGAAATGAAAATGGCCGCTGTTCATGCGATTGCTGCCCTTGCACGTGAAGAAACTTCAGATGTTGTAGCACGTGCATACTCAAAAGAACCACCCAATTTTGGACCAGACTATCTGATCCCCTCTCCTTTTGATCCGCGTTTAATACTGCGTATTGCCCCCGCTGTTGCTAAAGCAGCAATGACAACTGGTGTCGCCATTCGTCCCATTGAAGATATGGAGGCCTACTATGATATCCTCAATCGATTTGTCTTTCTTTCTGGTTTAACAATGAAACCTGTTTTTGCTGCAGCAAAAACAGCAAAACGTAAACGCGTCATCTATGCCAATGGTGAAGATGAACGCGTCCTTCGTGCAGCACAAGTTGTCATTGAAGAACAAACAGCAACGCCCCTCCTTATCGGCCGTCCACATGTCGTAGAAGCAAGATTAAAACGCTTTGGTTTAAGAATTCGTCCCGGTATAGATTTTGAATTAACAAACCCTGAAGATGATCCACGTTTTCGTGATTATGTTAATTTGTTTTTTCATTATACAGGAAGGCGTGGTGTTACGCCTGAAATGGCAAAAACAGTAGTGAGAACATCAACAACGGCTATTGCTGCCCTTGCCGTTATGCGTGAAGAAGCAGATGCAATGATTTGCGGCTTAGAAGGACGCTTTGAACGCCAACTTGAATTGATTGAACAAATTATCGGTCTTGATCCTAATGTTCACCGTTTTTCTGCTATGAGTTTGCTTATCTCTCAACAACGTACTCTTTTCCTTACAGATACTTACGTCAATGAAAATCCTTCTGCAGAAGAAATCGCTGAAATGACTGTGTTGGCAGCTCAAGAAGTTGAAGCATTTGGAATAACACCAAAAGCAGCCTTATTATCACACTCAAACTTTGGTTCTAAAAACACAGAAAGTGCGCGTAAAATGCGACGTGCAACAGAAATTCTTGCCAAATTACACCCTGATTTAGAAGCAGATGGTGAAATGCATGCTGATGCTGCCCTTTCCAAAGTTTTTCGTGATCGTGTTTTTCCTAATTCTCGTCTTAAAAGTGAAGCTAATTTGCTTGTCTTTCCAACACTTGATTCAGCCAATATCACGCTCAACACTGTTAAAAGCCTCACAAATGCACTCCATGTTGGTCCTATTCTAATCGGGGCAGCACGTCCCGCCCATATCTTAACACCTTCAGTAACTTCCCGGGGAGTTGTTAATATAACAGCCCTTGCTGTCCTTGCTGCCAATAGAAAAAATAGTCTCGTAAAATAAATGCGTAATAAAATTTCAAAGTTTTTTAAATATTGAGATATAGTATTTCATGTACTGTAAACCTCTTTTCTCTATAGATAAAGACAGCTATATTCTGGATTAAGTCTTTTTTTAAAAGAGAAAAAAGGCTAGAAGAACAATATTAAATGTATTTTGAATTTACTAACTCTATAATAAGGAATCCGTACATTGCCTTCCACGTTTGATAAAGTTGCTGATATCATTGCAGAAATCAGTGAAATTGATCGCAATACAATTACACCTGAAAGTCATACAATTGACGATCTAGGAATCGACAGTCTTGATTTTCTTGATATTGTTTTCGCTATTGATAAAGCTTTCGGAATAAAAGTTCCTCTAGAACAATGGACACAAGAAGTCAACGAAGGTACCGTTGCAACAGAAGAATACTTTGTTCTTAAAAACCTTTGTGCAAAAATTGATAATCTCGTTGCCTTAAAACAGGCGGAGTAGTTTTTTCGCCATGCATGATCAATCTGTATTCATCACTGGTATAGGTCTCATAAGCTCTCTGGGGGAAGGAACTGATCAACATTGGAATCTCTTAAATGATCCAATCCGTACACCAAACCTAGATTATACAACTTTTTCACCCTACACGGTTCATAAATTGCCCGAAATTGATTGGAGTTTACAAATTCCTAAAAAAAGTGATCAACGGCAAATGGGAACATGGCAGCGTCTTGGTACCTATGCGGCTGGTCTTGCTCTTGATGATGCCGGCATGAAAAATAATGAACAACTCACTTCAACAATGGATATGATCGTAGCTGCAAGTGGGGGAGAACGTGATATTACTGTTGATACACAGATTCTTTCTAAAGCGCGCGCAGTTGCCGATCATGCCTCTATGTTAAATGTTGCTCTTTCAACTGAACTTCGCCCAACATTATTTTTGGCACAACTTTCAAACCTTTTGGCAGGAAACATTTCAATTGTTCATAAAGTCACTGGATCATCTCGTACATTTATGGGAGAAGAAGGCAGTGGTCTTTCTGCACTTCAAATTGCTGTAGCTCGTATTAAATCAGGTCAAAGCACCCATGCTCTTGTAGGAAGTTCCTATAATGCACAAAGTTATGATATGTTGTTGGCGCATGAGCTTGGTGGTCTTTTAACCCATAATGGATGGAGCCCAGTGTGGGATCGTGAAATCCACCCCGGCGGCGGTATCATAGCCGGTTCTGGTGGTATCTTCCTAGTTATTGAAAGTGGAGAACATGCCAAAAAACGCAACGCACATGCTTATGCTGAAATTAACCAAATTATTACAGACCAAACAGATAGAACCAAAATTCCACTTAGAGAGTCAATTGCAACAATGTTAAAAACTGCTGGCGCTAAATCTGCCTTAGCCATTTCAGCAGCCTCAGGAGCTCACGAAGCAACAAAAGCAGAACAAAATGCTCTTGATAATGCTGATCTATCTTATCGTGGCATTACAACATTATTTGGTTATATGAGGGAAGCACAATTTCCTCTAGCTCTAGCTCTTGCAGCACTTTCAATTGAAAAAAAACATTGTTTTCCAGCGTTAAGTCCTCATGAAAAACCTTTTTCTAAAGAAGTACGTGAAATATTTGTTACAACTATTGGTATAAAAAGAGCTGAAGGTATTGTGCGTCTTACAGCTGTTTGAAGGGGAATTTCTATAGTGAAATATCATGATCATTTTGGGCGTCCACTTGTAGCAATAACTGGTGCAGGCATTGTCACATCACTGGGACAAGGGAAACATGAAAATTGGCAAAAATTAACAAGTGGTGTAAGTGGTATCCACAAAATAACACGTTTTCCCGTTGAGGGATTAAATACATATATTGCTGGAACAATTGATTTTCTTAAAGAAAGTACACTTGGTGCTTCAGCTCTCTCTGAGAAGCTTGCACATCTTTCTGCTGAAGAAGCTTTAGAAGAAGCTGCTATTGATAAAAAAAAATTTAATGGACCACTCTTTCTAGCTGCTCCTCCTGTTGAACTTGAATGGAAAGCACGTTTTAGTCTTGATCAAGAGGAAGAATTCAATAATGAGCCTTCTTATGCACATCTTCTTAAAGTCTGTAAGGATAAACTCCATGAGACGCTTTTTGAAGCCACACAATTTGGTGCAATTGCAGAAAAACTTCAAAAAACATTTGGCACAAAAGGACTTCCTGTTACACTTTCCACTGCCTGTGCATCTGGTGCAACAGCAATTCAATTAGGTGTTGAGTCTATTAGACGGGGAGAAACAAATCGAGCTCTCATAATTGCGACAGATGGATCAGTTTCAGCAGAATCTCTCATCCGTTTTTCGTTACTATCTGCTCTTTCAACTCAGAATGAGCCTCCAGAAAAAGCAGCAAAACCCTTTAGCCGTGATCGAGATGGTTTTGTTATGGCAGAAGGCTCAGGCGCTCTTGTTCTTGAATCTCTTCAAAGCGCATTAAACCGTAATGCTACAGTTTTAGGAATTTTAGCTGGCTGTGGAGAAACCGCCGATGACTTTCACCGTACACGTTCAAAACCCGATGCATCACCAGCAATTGAATCCGTTCGCAAAGCTTTAGACGATGCAAAAATAACCATCAATGAAATTGACTATATTAATGCCCACGGAACTTCAACACCTGAAAATGAGAAAATGGAATATCTTGCATTATCAACAGTATTCGGTGATCTTTTAAAGCATATTCCAGTCTCTTCTAATAAATCAATGATTGGGCATACATTAACTGCTGCTGGTGCAATAGAAGCGGTTTTTTCGCTTTTAACCATTCAATCGGGGATACTTCCACCGACAATAAATTATGATAATCCTGACCCTGCGATCCCTTTAGATGTTGTTCCTCATCATAGCCGTAAGGCCTGTGTCAATGCGGTTTTGTCAAACTCATTTGGATTTGGTGGTCAAAATATGAGTCTTGTTATCACTGCATATAAAGGATAATCCTTTAATAATAAAATTTTATAACGCTAACCTAATAATATATTTAAGGGGGATGATAATGCGTGCACTGCAACTCTTCGATGATCGTCGGCTTGAAATCACCAATATTTCCCCGCCATCTTCACCTAGTATAGGTGAAGTAACTGTGCGGATAAAAGCCGTTGCTCTTAATCATATTGATGTATGGGGATGGCGTGGCATGGCTTTTGCGAAAAGAAAAATGCCACTCATCATTGGTGCAGAAGCCTCTGGTGAGGTTATACAAATAGGAGATGGCGTTGAACATCTCCAACTTGGACAGATTGTCTCAATTTATGGTGCACAAACCTGCGGAGTATGCCAAGCTTGTCATGAAGGACGGGATAATCTTTGCAGTCAGGTAAAGGGAGTCTACGGTTTTCACCTTGATGGATTTGCGTGTGAGCTTGTCAATTTGCCAGCACGTTTATTAGTTCCATCACCACCCCAATGTGATGAATTGCAAGCAGCAGTTGCTCCAATTACTTTTGGTACCGTAGAACATATGCTTTTCGATAACGCAAAACTACAAGCAGGAGAAACAATCCTGATACAGGCTGGTGGCTCAGGTATTGGTTCTGCAGCCATTCAACTTGCAAAACACATGGGCTGTACAGTTATCACAACTGTAGGTTCAGATGAAAAAATTGCAAAAGCACACTCTCTTGGGGCAGATCATGTGATTAATTATCGTAAAGATCGTTTTGAAGGTGTAGTGCGTAAATTAACCCAAAAAAAAGGTGTTGACGTTGTTTTTGAGCATGTTGGTGTAGATACATGGAACGGTTCTCTGTTATGTATGAAAAAAGGAGCACGTTTAGTGACTTGCGGTTCTACCTCTGGTGTTTCAGCACCAATAAATCTCATGCAATTATTCCAGCAACAGCTTAAGATATTCGGTTCATTTGGCTGCCGTATGGAAAATATGAAAAATGCCATGCAAAAAATGGCACAAAAAGCCGTACACCCTGTCATTGATACAATTGTTGGGCTGGATGAAATTGATACAGCTTTAAAACGAATGGAGAGCCGTGATGTTTTTGGTAAAATTATCCTTAAAATCGATTAAATCATGATGAAGCTTTCTCTTAAAAATCTCATATATCGTATTAAAATTATAGCTAAAAAAATATCCTACTTGTTATGGGCATATCTGCTCTTTGGTTCTTTATTTATTCTAAAATGTTTTCCAGCCAAAATGGGAATTTCTTTTTTTGCTTGGTTAGCAAAAAAAATTGGTCCCCTTGTACATCGTCATCAAATCACACTTGCAAACCTTAGGAGTGCATATCCAGAAAAAACAGAGCAAGAACTCCGTGCGATTGCAATAGAAATGTGGGAAAATATAGGACGTTTCCTAGCCGAATATATTTTTCTTGATAAAATTTTTGATTTTGATCCTCATGCAGACGAGCCAGGTTTCATTGAGGTTAAAGGTATTGAAATATTTGAGCGATTAAAAAATGAAAAAAAACCACATATTTTTTTCACCGCACATACTGGAAATTTTGAACTTCTGCCTATTTGTGCACAAAGTTTTGATCTTAATGTTACGGTATTATTTAGACCACCCAATAATCCCTATGTTGCCAAACGAATCCTTAAAGCACGACAAACTTCTATGGGACACCTTGTTCCCTCCAAGGCCGGAGCAGCATGGGCATTAGCAGCCAAATTAGAAGAAGGTGAAAATGTTGGTATGCTCGTTGATCAAAAATTTCGCCGCGGTATCATGGGAACATTTTTTAACAGACCTCTTAAAACAAACCCCTTAATTATAAAACTTGCTCGACAATATGACTGTGATATTTATCCAGCACGTTGTATTCGTTTGCCTAGTGGACGTCATCGTTTAGAGTTATATGAACATGTAGAACTTCCACGTGATGAAAAAAATGATATCGATATAGCTGCTTCTACGCAAAAATTAAATGATATTGTTGAATCTTGGGTCCGTGAATATCCTGGACAATGGATGTGGTTACATAGGCGTTGGGACATCTAACATAAGCTCTATTGCTTACAAAGGAAGTGCAAAATGTTAGCCTCAAAAGATATCAAAGATCTCACAGCAATTATCACTGCATTACGAAACTCTGATAATGGTTGTATCTGGCATAAAAAACAAACTTTTGAATCCCTCATACCCTATATGCTCGAAGAAGTTTACGAAGTCATCGATGCCATTGAACGAAAGAATCGAAAGGATCTCTGTGAAGAACTTGGGGATCTTCTTTTACAAGTTGTCTATCATGCTACCATAGCACAAGAAGAAGGCAGCTTTACTTTTGAAGATGTTGTTTATGCAATCACGGAAAAAATGATTCGACGCCATCCTCATGTTTTTGGAAATGCCGAGCAAAAAAAACGAGGATTTATAAAAGAGGAGTGGGAATATATAAAAAAAAGAGAACAGGTTGAACAAAAAAGAATGTGCGAAGAAAAAAACAACAATTCCTCCACAAGCATACTCGCAAAAGTAAAACAAATCCAGCCAGCAAACCAAGAGGCACTTGCTTTACAAGAAGCAGCAGCTAAAGTAGGTTTTGATTGGCAAAAAAGTGATAAAGTTTTTGAAAAAATAGAAGAAGAACTCGAAGAGCTCAAAGAAGCCATCAAAAATAAACAAAACTCAGAGATAGAAGCAGAGTTTGGAGATCTCTACTTTATACTCCTTAACCTCGCGCGCCACTTAGCGATTGATTCACAAAAAGCATTAAAAAAAACGAATATAAAATTTCGAAATCGTTTCGCCTATATTGAAGAAAAGCTATCCACTCAATCTAAAACACTCACTGACGCATCCTTGAATGAAATGGAAGCACTTTGGAAGCAAGCTAAAAATGAACAATAAAAAATAGTAGATTTCTTCTACCTAAAAGAACAATACCCTCTAAAATTACTAAATTATAATTTAGCTCAGCTCAATTTGTTTTATATTGATCCTGCGTAGCAGGACGAAGTTCCACCGATTCTCCACACCCGCATGCTGAAACTTGATTAGGATTTTTAAAGATAAAACCAGACCGCAGCGTTGTCACTTCATAATCCATCTGCGTCCCTAATAAAAATAATACCGCATCATGTGCTACAAAAACACGGGCACCATTCACTTCAACAACATCCGCATCTATCCCCTTTTCTTTGACAAGAGTAATTGTATACTCCATCCCTGCACAACCACCTTTTTTGATACCAACAAGAATACCCTGTGCATCTTTTGCATCCATAATTGCTTTAACACGATCCACTGCTGCTTGCGTCAAATTTATTACCGAAAAACGGCTCATAGTTTACTCTTTTCTTAGTTCAATAGACACTTTGAAAGTTTTTCCTCTATAATATTTTATCTGATATTTCAGAAAAAAAACAAAACATAAATTAAAGCATTCTGACCTTGTTTATTTGGATAAAAATACATACCCGTAAAATGAGATTTGTGATTATATAATCCAGAACTTACAATTTTTTGTCCACATAAAATGCAAAATACCTCATCTATAAAAACTCTAAAAAAACGAAAACTTTTCAAAACCATACATTCACTCCTCTTCTTTTGAAAATCTTTATCTTTTTAGAAAAGTAACGATTAGGTAAGAAAAAAATATACCTTCCGCACTCATTTGCTCCAATTCATACCCCTAAAGTCACCAATCTTACCCCCTCACAATCTCAAAAGTAATTAAATGCATACATCTATTAACTATAGTGCTAAAAATTTAATGATCACAAAGAATTTTACAAATTCGTTATTTATCTTGAATTAACAACAAAATATTGATGTCCAAAATTTTTACTTTCAAAAGCTCTAAGTGCAAGAGCATTTTAGATTATTCTGTTTATTTTTTCTCTTGCCTTTAAAGAAACAGTCATTTAATCGTTTTACACAAACTCGGAGCGTAGCGCAGCTTGGTAGCGCACTTGACTGGGGGTCAAGGGGTCGTGGGTTCAAATCCCGCCGCTCCGACCATTTTTAAAATGCTATAAAATAAGCTTACTTAAAAAGTGAATTATTATGCATTTCAATTGCACACACATGAAATTTTTCTTCAACATAGAATAATGTGCAATGATATTTTATCATAAATTCGAGATAAGCTGTTTTATTTAAATGCGCTTCGTTCTTAGGAAAACACATACGAAACGCGAGACCTTTTGTCTCGCGTTTTTTATTCTTCAGAAAAATTTATAATTATTCGATCTCATATTTTCTAAATTTTCTTTACACGATAATGTCGCTGTTATCATTTTTTGTAATGGATGGTGACATCTGTACGGTTATCTTTTTAGGTTTTAATTCAGCTGGCATTTCCCTTTTAAGCTGAATATGAAGAAGTCCATCTCCAAGTTCTGCCCCAATAACCTTAACATGATCAGCTAAATGAAAACGCCGTTCAAAAGCACGCGAAGCAATACCTCGATAAAGGAATTCTCGCTCTTCATCATCATTTTTAGACTTTCTGTCTCCCTTAACGATCAGCTGGTTACAATGCGTTTCAATATCAATTTCATCTTGAGAAAAACCAGCAACAGCCATAGAAATTCTATAAGAATCTTCAGTTAAACGCTCGATATTATAAGGGGGATAAGAAGAAACTTCGTCTGGTTGTGTTCTAGAATCAAACCAGTTAAAAAGATGATCAAAACCTACTGTGGAACGATAAAATGGTGAAAAATCTACTTGACGCATAATATTGCCCTCCTCTAGAGCGACTATAATTTATAACTAATTCACAAAGTTCCCACATGGCAAACTTACTTGTGAACCTGCGGCCCCGTCATGGCAACCGCACTATATTATCTAGTAATCGTTTTTCTTTATTTCAACTCTTTGGGACCTAAATTGATAAAAACTATCTAAAAAGCAATATACCCCTTTTTAAATCCTTTTTCTTCATTACATAAATGTCAAAGCACTAAGCAGCAAATACACTGTAAAGGATTTCAATTGGAAACACCTCTTTATCCCATAGACTGGGGGGCCACTCCTCTTAATGTCCATCATGGTACTCTTAAAATAGCAATAGATCATGAAATTCGTTTTGCTATAACATATCCTGAGGTGGAAAAATCTAAGGGAACAATTGTTATTCTCAAAAGCTACGCAAATGCTTTAGAAAAATATTTTTTATTAATAAATGAAATTTCTAAACGCGGTTTTCATACAGCAATATTTGACTGGTTTGATCAAGAAAAAACATCCCTCAAGATAAGAAAACAAAACAGACATCATTATTTTGATATAAATAACGATATTAATGACTTATATAAATTTCTTAAAAATATTGTTTATCCTAATTGTCCGCCACCTTACTCTATGCTTGCCTACGGCATAGGTGGATTGATAGCACTTAGCGGATTAGATCTCATTAATCATCAGTTTAATAGATTGCTCTGTGTTTCTCCCCTTTTTGCTCCATTCGGCAATAAAACAAATGGTTTTCAACATAAATTAACACAATTTCTTTCTGATATAGGTCTTGGCTTTATACCAGCGAAAGATGGTAAAAAATTAAACAAAACAAAACAAAAAAATATACAATTGGGACACATACATAAAGTGCCGCTCTCTTCCATTAAGCCCCCAACATCCCAATGGATAGCATCAGTATTTAATGCGATTGATTCTGTGAAGAGAAATGTACTTCATGGAGATTTACGAATCCCAACACTCTTTATTCTTGCCAATCAAAATAATATTGCAAACAACATTGAAGTGCAGCAATTATGCCAACACACACGTCTGACAGAAAGTATTACTATTACAGGCGCTGAACTGGATACAATTATGGTTAACGAAGATTATAAAAAGCAATTTTGGGCTGCATTTGATGCATTTATTCCCGATAATGTATCTGTAAAATAACACTAAACCTTAATTCTGCTCCGCCCTATCAAAAAAGAAATTTTCTACGAGCATTGGATCTACAAACACTTTTTAATATAATGGATTTTACTTTCCAACCACTCATATGATTCGTTTTCTAGCCTCTACAGACAAGCCATGACCTAAATATTCACCACGCATTCTAATAAAAAAACTAATATACAAAGTATATCATTACATTAAACAATATTATTTTTATCATAAAAAATAACTTAATAAAAAACTACTTATATAAATAAAAATAATAAATCTATCTTAATATAACATGATACATATTTATAAATAAAGCATCAAAATACTATTTTTGATTTGTTATAAAATACTCATTTAATATTATATCTAGAAAAATAATATTTTTCATCTATTTAAGGAAAAAAACTGGAAATAAAGCGCATTTATAATATTTATTACAAATCTCTATAAAAACAAATAACTATAAAATTTCTATTTCTTAGGAGAACTTTTTAAAAACAATAAATTAACATAATATTCTTTTAATTTCTCGATATAGGAAGTCCCTACAATAATGGTTTTCATAAGTTTTTTAATGGAATTCTGATAATAATCAGCAAATTTAAAAGAAAAGATAGCAATGAATCATCTTAGAAGTTTTAGAGCCCCCCTTCTTTTTTCAAAATCACATATATTTCGAATTTAACCAACTCACAACGAATATGCTGTATTCTGAATAAGAATGTAAGAATTAACCATTTTGCCATTCAT
Source organism: Bartonella sp. CL25QHWL (assembly GCF_042195335.1). NCBI lineage: Bacteria > Pseudomonadati > Pseudomonadota > Alphaproteobacteria > Hyphomicrobiales > Bartonellaceae > Bartonella > Bartonella sp. CL25QHWL. Next base: position 43,228 of record NZ_JBHIOE010000003.1, read on the forward strand.
TTCAATTATGAGCATTTTACCATCTTTTTTCTAAATACTCTATATTGTATAATTGATGCGGCAAAACTCTGACAAATGGAGCCATTGGAACATAATCATGAAACGAATCCTGCTCGCAGAAGATGATAACGATATGCGTCGCTTTCTCGTAAAAGCCTTAGAACGTGCAGGCTACGAAGTCGCCGATTTCGATAATGGTATTAGCGCATATGAACGTTTACAAGAAGAGCCATTTTCCCTTCTCCTGACTGATATTGTGATGCCAGAGATGGACGGAATCGAACTTGCACGACGTGCTACTGAGATTGACCCTGATTTACGAGTAATGTTCATTACAGGTTTTGCAGCAGTAGCACTCAATTCAAATAGTGATGCCCCTCCTGATGCAAAGGTTCTCTCTAAGCCATTTCACTTACGTGAACTCGTCAATGAAGTTGAAAAGATCCTTATCGCTGCTTAAAAAGTATTTTTAAAGTTATTTGCATCTGTTGAAAGAGAAAATGAAATTAGGCATTGACGTTTGGCATTCTATATGGTGTATGCAACATCAATGAATGGGCGTGTAGCTCAGCGGGAGAGCACTACGTTGACATCGTAGGGGTCACAGGTTCAATCCCTGTCACGCCCACCATTGCATTTTATATCAACAATAACTTATTGGTTTTCCAAGTGTTTTTTGCTATGAGGGATACCTTAATAAAGTTAAGGGAATAGGATTTTCTAACATTTTTCTACAACAGTAGCATTTTCTTTTCTTTGCGCTTCGCTAATCATCTCTAATAATGTTTTGAATGCTTCTAAATCCTCTTGTGAAAAATCCTCTAAAGTTCTAAAAAACATGCCAACAGCTTCACGCCTCAACGGATCAGAAGTCTTGATTGTAAAACTTTTGCGACAAGCATAGGCTTCTGTTCTAAAAAATATTGTTTATTTCCTGATCTATCCCCTGTTTTTCTTAATTCTTTCATGTCTATTGGTATACACTTGTTGTCCAAACAGTTAGATATAACCACAGTCACTTCGATAGATATAAAACACTTAACCTTAGAGCTGTATTTTGAGTTTACCAATTACAAATTATAATAAAATATCAAAAAGAGTAAAAAAACACGATAAAAGCAAATTTTTTCATTCTAAAAATACATTGATTTATAATCATGTTTTATTGTTTGCCATGTTCAATGAGAAATCCGAATATCGTAATGTTTTCTCATTTCAAACCTATTTATATTGAATCAAACAAAACCGTCTCTCTTACACGTCATAAGAGGAATTAGTATTAAGTAAAAATTGTATAAAAAAGCACAAAAATGCCGATAAATGCCTCAAGTGCTAAAATCTATTGCAACATCGGAGGCTGACAAATAGGAAAAGTATATGATAGCGTCAGCTTATTTCTTCATAAGTGTAAAGATGATGGAGCTCAATGGATTTATCATTGTACCATTCACGAGCGCCAGCGTAAAGTGAGCTTTAAGAGATATCTCTTAAAACAAAGCCTGTAAAATGGCATTCTCCTCACACTATATTCTTATTGAAATAATGATCACCTTGAACCGTGTGAGTTTAGATCTTCAGATCTCATCTGTATAACATTTTAATGTGATTGTTATCCAATATTAAAATACTTCTAACATGATGTACAAACTATAAAGAAATAAGAAAAAACATTTGAAAATGTAAATATGAAATCTAAAAATTTAACTCTAAGATACAATCTATCTTCATTCATATAAATACACAGTATACATTCTTAAACCTATAAGACTAAGAAAACCTAAACATTGATGCAACCTATAACCCTACCTGAGAAACAGTGACAATCATGTTAAATCAAATTGTCCGCAAGTGTCTCTCATTGAAAAAAACAATATCTTATCTGGACGGCACATATAACAACTTTTTATACGAAAAAACCATAAAGAAGTAATTCGTTATGAATCACAGCTTCCAAGACAAGAAGATATTCCCTACCTCTTGTGCCGTCTGTAAATTCTCATCATAAACAGTTCTAAATCGAATCCATCATGCCTTGTATCTAATCAAAATCGATCTTACCAAAGATCATGCTGAAAAACGTAATAATATTATTCATAAAAAATAAAAAAAATCACAATAGATGTTTTTTGGCAATTTCACCAGCATTAGCCGCAATGCTTAAATCTAATCTAAGAAATAAAATATTCATTTTCAGAAAGATGAAAAGAAGCTCGTAAAAAAGAGTTTTTGCAATCTGTTTCCTAAAGCATGTGATATAGTAGCAACACGCGGCAAGAATATGCAATGCTAAAGTTTCAGCAATCAAAAGCAATTTTTACTGAAAAAAGAGAAAACAGCATCATTTTATACTAAAACAGTCAACAGAAAACGTTTATCAACAAAATCAACCAAAAAACATCAAAAAGGTTCGGGAGTTTACAGAAAAATAAGCTAATAGAATAAAAGGAAAACTCTCTAACTTTTTATAGCCTATTAATATCATTTAAACATGGTGATCCCGACAGGATTCGAACCTGTGACCCACGGCTTAGAAGGCCGTTGCTCTATCCAGCTGAGCTACGGGACCCAACTGATTATTTTCTCAATTCAAAATAGCATCTTTAATTCAATGTGTCCAAGAATGCTGCCGATCACTGCGAAAATTATCAGAATAAGAAATAGCACGTCGAATCGACGTATGTTTCTTTTCTACACGGTAAGAGATAGCATTCTTACGCGCAAAAGCAATCGCTTCTTCCTTCCTATTAAATCGGATTCTTACCTGATTATTCATATCAGACGTTGCCGTGTACCCCATAAGAGGTTCAAGCATTTTCGCTTTCACCGGCTCATACTCTAGAATCCAAAAACCTGTATTCCCCTTACCTGACTGCATAGCTGTCTTAGCAGGACTATAAATACGTGCGATCATGCCTTTTTCCTTCAGATTACACAACGCTTGAATGATAGTTTCTCACCACACGTACCCAATTGGGTCATTCTCACACACTCAATCAAATATGGTCGGAGCGATAGGATTCGAACCTACGACCCCCTGATCCCAAATCAGGTGCGCTACCAGGCTGCGCTACGCTCCGCCATTTACATTTACTTGATGCACATTTCCTAAAATTTTCACAACAGAAGTGCAAGAGAAAAACACACTTTTTTTTAATTTTGTTGCATTTCTTTACAAAAAAGCACATTTTTAAATCTTTTTCCCTATTCAATAACAGATTTATTAACAAGTAGTAGAAAATAACCTCCGTAGAAAATCCAATCTATATTAAAAAAGAATGAATTTCTCTATAAGGACTTCATAATTCTTGTCCTGTTTTAAGCAAGCTCTCACTGTATCAAAACGCATTCCACAGATACAATTTTAGAAAAAAACGACTTAAATATCATAGAAAAACTTTCCCAAAGAGCACATAAGCCAAAAAATTAAGCTGTATTAAGCTTTTTCCTCTCTTTTTCTATCTTCCCAAAGACGCTTTTATTAAAAATTCTAGAATCTTCTACAATCCAAATCCATAAACAACAAACATTTTTTCAAAGCACAAAGATTTTATTATAAATAAAATAAAGCGCTCTTTTTAGAAAAATTTTCAAATGCGAAGATGGAAAGAATTCAACATCATACAATAAAATCTCAAAGCTATTTAAAATAAACACATGATAAAAGTAAAAAATATTATTTTTTACTTTTATATAGATATCCAAAAAGGAGAAAATTTAAATGACTTGTCTTTCCACGTATTGAAACGATAGTAGAAGGACAGAATAAGTAAGCCATGATAAGGAGTATTTACGGATTTCTTCTATTCAAAACTTCAGCAATAACAGAACGTGTTATTTTTCTTTTTCTTTGTAATGCCAACTGATCAACAGAATCAATAACACGCTTCAATGAAAATAAAGAACGTTCACAACGACTTACAAGATAATAAACCGTATCTGGATGTACAATAAGTTGCCTATCTGAAAAAAGCTTAAATGCAACAGCTGTTAACAATGCATCATCAGGCTGATTAATTTCAACGAACATTACCGAATTAAGACGACTTTTTAGATCATTTAACATTAAATTCCAAGCGGAAGGAAGTGTTCGTGCCGTCATCAATAAAGTAGCTTGTCGTGCATCAAGATTTGCTTGCTTAATACTGTTAATTAAATGAAAAAGTTCTGTCTCATTGATTTCACCTACATCAATATCCTCTATTAAAAATGATCTGCCTAAAGAAGCCATAGTAATAGCCTGATCAATTTCATTGTGCTGAATCCTGAAAGCATCTGCTTTTTGGAGCCATATATTAGAAAAGTGCGTTTTTCCAGAGCCTTCTTTACCAACCAAAACTGCAATAGGTAAGCTCCAATTGGGCCAGTGATCAATAAGCTGAAAAGCCATACGATTGCTTTCCGTTACCACTAAATCCTCAAATTGAAAAATCGGATCATAGGGAAAATTTAAAGATAATTGCGTTTCACGCCCATTCATTTTAGCGGCTCCGAATTTCCGCTTCTCGAATACATCTGAGAACTCAGATAAGTATGAAGAGCAAAACGAACTAAAACGCCAACAGCCGCGGCCGCAGGAATAGCAACAAGCATACCAGTAAAACCAAAGAGTGAAGAAAAAGCAAAAAGTGAAAACATCAACCATACGGGATGTAATCCCACTGATGAACCTACAAGCTTGGGTTGAAGGATATAACCTTCAATAAACTGACCAATTAAAAAAAGTGCCATCACAACGATGATTCCCCCCCAATTATTGGGATAAAACTGGACCCATGCAATACCAACAGAAAGGACCAAACCACTCATTGTGCCGATATAAGGAACAAAGCTAATAAGACCAATAAACATACCAATCAAAAGACTAAAATTGAGTCCTGCAATCGTTAAACCAATAGCATAATAGCCTCCCAATATGAGACAAACTGTTCCTTGTCCACGAACAAAGCCTGCAATAGCTCTATCCATTTCATGAAAAATACTACGAACAGTTTCAAGATGATCACGCGGTATTAACGAATCGATTGCTGTTACCATACGTGGCCAATCTAATAACATATAAAATGCCACCACAGGTGCCACAACAAATAGGCTAACGATATTAACGATTGATTTTCCTGACTTTAAAAGTGAATTCAAAAGAGACGTAATAAAATCCGAACCTTCTCCCAAAAATCCTTTAATATTATTCCGTAATTCATTTGGATCACTTCCAAAATAGCGCCTTAACCAATCAAAATCATGCTCAACAAAAAAGGTTTGAATACGATTAATGTAAACAGGTAAACCATCACTCATAAATTGCTGTATTTGCCAACTAATAACAGGAATCAAAATAATTAAAGCAGCAACAAAGGTAATAACAATAAATAGGGTGATAAGGACAGTCCCAAACACACGACGAATACCAAATTTTTCAAGTAATTGAACAATGGGATTGAGAAAATAAGCCAACACAATCCCTGCCACAAAAGGAAGCAAAATTGATCCAAAAACAAACATAAAAAAAATGAAAAAAATCAGCGTACCAAGCCAAAAAAAGATTTGCCTTTTCATATTATTCGGCAAAGGTAATTGAGTATACGCTGGCACATAAGTCTTATAACGATCACGAGATGTATTCTCACTCACTTTCTTTCTCATAAGCTGCCAAGAGGACTGTCCGTGATTATCTGATATCTTGCTCATAAAATATCCTAAAAAATTCTTCACAAAAAATTATAAACAACTTCAAAATAAGGTACAAGAAAAGTTGCTTATTTTCTTATCAATATCTCTTGCAGAGAGAACTCTATCATGGCATTGCATAATATCAAAACCTGATTTTCCATTAAAGGAAGGCTCCAATGAGCAATCAAGATCTTACAAATAATAAATCCAAGGCTGGGGATAAATCCAAAGCTGGTCTTACCTACGCAAAAGCCGGTGTAAACATCGATATGGGTAATGCCATGGTAGAAAAAATTAAACCCTTTATACGCGCAACAAAACGAGCCGGAACAGATGCAGAAATTGGCGGTTTTGGTGGACTTTTTGATTTAAAAGCAGCAGGCTTTACGGATCCTATCCTAGTAGCAGCCAATGATGGTGTGGGAACAAAATTAAAAATTGCCATTGAAGTAGGTCACCATAACACTGTAGGTATTGATCTTGTAGCTATGTGTGTCAATGATTTACTCGTACAAGGGGCTGAACCTCTCTTTTTTCTGGATTATTTTGCAACTGGAAAGCTTGACCCTGAACAAGGAGCTGCGATTGTTTCCGGTATTGCAGAAGGATGTAAACAAGCCGGTGCTGCTCTTATTGGAGGAGAAACTGCAGAAATGCCAGGAATGTATGCAGAGGGAGATTATGATCTAGCTGGTTTTGCTGTTGGAGCATGCGAACGTAGCAAGTTACTCCCTTCAAAAGATTTGACAGAAGGTGATATTATATTAGGTCTAAGCGCCTCTGGAATTCATTCCAATGGCTTTTCGCTTGTTCGACGAATCATCCAGCAAAATTATCTCAAATGGAATGACCCTGCCCCTTTTTCCCCCGAAAGCAGCCTTGGTATAGCACTTCTTACACCAACACGCATTTATGTAAAATCGCTTCTTCCCATCATGAGAAAATATGAAGGGATTAAAGCTCTTGCTCATATTACGGGTGGAGGTTTTCCTGAAAATATTCCACGTGTCCTTCCATCCTCTCTCTGCGCTGAAGTTAATCTTTCTAACATCAATGTTCCAGCAGTATTTTCATGGATTGCCAAACAAGGTAAAATAGAAGAAACAGAAATGTTAAGAACATTTAATTGTGGTATTGGCATGATCATTATCGTAGCACAGCATGCAGCTGAAACAATTACACAAGCTCTTGAAAGAAAAGGAGAGACTGTAACTCCCCTTGGCATTTTAACAAAATGCCAAGATCAAAATAAAGGAATACTTTATAAAGGGGTACTGCATTTATGAAAAAACAAATCGTCGTTTTCATTTCTGGTAATGGATCCAATATGGTCGCCCTTGCTCAAGCTAGTCAACAAACGGCATATCCTGCTGAAATCGTTGCGGTTATTTGCGATAATCCGCGTGCCAACGGTATTGAAAAAGCGCAAAACCATAACTTACCTATTCATATTGTTGATCGTAAAATTTACAAAACAAAAGAAGAGCATGAAGAAAATATTTTTACAATTTTAAATCAATATAAACCAGATTTTCTCTGCTTTGCAGGGTATATGCGCCTTATCTCACCACGTTTTGTAAAACTTTATGAAGGACGAATTTTAAACATTCATCCTTCTCTTTTGCCTTCATTTAAAGGCTTAAACACACATGAAAAAGCTTTACAAGCAGGTGTAAAAATCACGGGTTGCACTGTTCACCTTGTTACAGAAGACATGGATGCAGGAAAAATCCTTGCCCAAGCAGCCGTTCCAGTCTATCCCCATGATACTGCTGAGTGCTTAGCACAAAGAGTTCTTAAAGCAGAGCATAAACTCTATCCCGAAGCCTTAAAAGCATTTATTGAAGGGAAGAGCAAAATGGTCGATACGCAACAACAGCTTTTATCTTTTTGAGTGTATCAACAATCTATTAATCAGCATATTTCAATGCTTTACACATAGTTTTTGCTCAGTATCTACAATTGAAAATCTCTATGAAATATTGACATAATAGAGTCCATCTCTTCATAAATTTTTGCACAAAATATGTAATTTTTTGAATTTTAGTTCATTTTTAAAATTTTTCTTCTTTATTCAATTCTATGACATTATCATAAGCTCTATTTATCAAAATACTCTCGTATTTCGCCTAAAAAATCTTAAAATACGCAATTTTCTATTGCATAAATTTTTGTTTATGACGAAAGTGTTTCTTTAACTGTTACAGCTAACTGTTTGAGTGTAAAAGGCTTAGATAAAAAACCAAAAACAGCATCTTGTGGAAGATTTTTAGCAAAGGCATCTTTTGCATATCCAGAAACGAAAAGAAATTTGATATCAGGATAGTTTTTACGGACTTCCTTCAATAAAGTGGGCCCATCCATTTCTGGCATCACCACATCGGAAACAATAATATCAACATCTCCTTTTTGTTCCTCAAGAATAGAGAGTGCTTCCACCCCACTTGCTGCCTCTAAAACCGTATATCCTCTCATTTGAAGAGCTCTTACCCCCCCCATTCTGACCGCATCTTCATCTTCAACCAATAAAACAGTCGCAGATCCTGTTAAGTCTATATTTTTATCTTTCTCTTCATCTTTTTCAATCTTTTGAGAAATTTCTCCTTTTATATTGGGGATATAACGGGGAAGAAAAATATGAAATGTTGCTCCTTCACCTTCTTTACTTTCACAATAAATGTACCCACCGCTCTGCTTGATAATTCCATAAACCATTGATAAACCAAGTCCTGTTCCTTTTCCAACTTCTTTTGTTGTAAAAAATGGCTCAAACATTTTTTCTTGTATAGCAGCGGATATACCAGCCCCTGTATCTGAAATAGTCAATTGCACATACTCGCCAATTGCTAAACCAAGATGATTAAATTCAGCACTTTGTTGCTTTGTAATATTGTTTGTCGCAATCGTAACAATACCTCCATCTAACATGGCATCACGCGCATTAATAACCAAATTCATAATAACACGCTGAAAAGATGCTTGATCAACTTCAACGCTCCACAAATCTCTTCCATGGATAATTTTTAACTGAATATTATTCCCCAAAAGTGGTAAAATAAGATTGCGGATATCTGATAAAAATTCAGTAAAATCAACTTCTTCAGGTCGAAGTGTTTGCTTTCTAGAAAAAGCTAATAATTGCTGTACAAGAGCAGCTGCTCGATTAGCATTATTTTTAATATTGATCAGATCAGCATGAGCAGGATCAGAACTACGATGCGTATTTAAAAGAAGATCACACGACATTAAAATTGCTGTTAAAACATTATTAAAATCATGAGCAATGCCGCCAGCCAATTGTCCTACAGCTTGCATCTTCTGACTTTGCATCATTTTGTCTTCAAGTGTTTTTTGTTCGGTTGTTTCAATGACAGAGATAATAAGCAAATCTTGCAATGCATCACCATGATAAGGCGGTACAGACATAATATGGAGTCGTAAATGGCATTCTTCATTTTTTTCTAAAACAGTTTCTAGAGAAACAAAATAATTTTTATTTGTCGCAATTCTCTGAAAAGAACGCTCTAACTGCACACAATCACGACGAGAAATAACATCATAAAAATTGACAGCTTTGTCCATACATCCCGTGAGTGATGAAAAAGCTTTATTCATATGAATCAATTGCCCTGCATGATCCACCACGGCTATTGCAAAAGGACTCGCATCAAAATATTCTCCTAATATACTGGGTAATTTTAATTGATCGTCCTCTTCTTTTTGTATTTGTTGTGGAATGATCACAATACGATAAATGGCCTCCTCTTCTAAGAGAGAAGAAACAGATATAAGACAATGGAATATTTTCTCACAAGTCGTGTGTGAATTTAAACATAACGAAAACCTATAAGGTAAAGAGTAACCTGAACTTTGATATCTGTTGGTTTGCAAACAGATATCACTCCATGAGCTCTTAGCGCCAACGCTATCAAATAACGAATCAAAATTATATTGACCAATTGAGAAATTCGCTAAATCAATTGAAAACCATTCGGCAAAAATCGCATTGGCATAAAGAATAGTTCCTTGTCTATTAACGGATACAAAACCAATAGGGGCTTGATCCAAGTGATTGATAGCCTCTTGAAGGTTCGAGAAAAAAACTTCTCGCGTTTGTTGTAAATGCGAAATATCAGTAATACGCCAAAATAAAAGCTTTTTTTTCTGTTTTGTGATAGGCTGCACGGAAATATTATACCAAACAGATTTTTTTGGTGTAGAATCGGTAAAAATTGGTTGTTCTACTCTCAATTCCTCTTGCGCTGCAAGATTATTACAGGCAGCAACCTTTAAGCGATACGAGAGTGCATCTGCTCCTGGAAGATCAGCAATAACCATATAACAAGACACTTCAGGCTTATAGGTCAGAATTTTTTGATAGTTTTGATTAGAATAATAAACAAAACCAGAAAGATCAGAGATTACAATTGCATCATCGCTCCTATTAAAGATGCTAAAATCAAAATCTTCATGCGACCACACATGATATCTTAAAATGCCCATTCCACACAAAACGAGTGTTGCAACACCGATAATTGCTAGAATCAAAAAAGATATTGATATCGCCTTTTGCAAATAGCTTTGTGGATAAAAAAAACCTAAAATACCCACAATGAAAAGAAAAACTAATATAAAAACAACACCAAAAATCACAACTCTTCGATGAACAGAAGACACTGATCTTTTATTATTATCAAAACCTTTATCCATCTCTCATTGCCTTAGATTTAGCTGTTTCTTATATCACAAAACTTCCTTTATATTCATTGTTATAAAGTATATACTATGATATTATCTTTCTAAGAAAGCTCACTTAATGTTAAAAATTTTATTTCTTGTATTTAAGTGAGCCTTTTAAGGGTGTATTTATAAATTTATCTCGATAAAAAACGATATTTTCACACAAAAATGGGAGAAAATCTATGTATATCTGGTTATCAGAGCAAATAGGTGTATCTGCTGCGAAAATAACGATAAGCTCTTTGTTTTTTATAATAACAATCACAGCTATTACCATAATTATCTTGTTTTTACGTCGTTTAAGTACGAGAAGATTCAGCATTAATAGAAAAAAAAGTCTATCACGATTAGCATTATGTGAAGTAATTTCTATAGATCGAGTACGCCGCCTTGTTTTAGTCCGTTGCGATAATAAAGAACATTTGCTCCTTATTGGCGGATTAACAGATGTGGTTGTAGAATCCGATATTACAGGTACATCTAAAATACAAAAGAGAGAAACACACACACATCTAAATTCCGCCCCTACAGAAAGAAACAACATATCGGATAAAAATCCCTCTCCTTTTACGAATCAAGCGGTAAAAGATTCAGCAATCACCGCCGAAATTGAGGGGCGGCAAGAACCATCTTTATTCATTCCTACTCCTCAAAAATAAAAATACACAATTTTATCACCACGAATTTCGTTTTTTATCATTTCAATGACTTTAATCATCGCGATAAACTCTTTCACGTCGTTCGTGACGTTCTTGCGCTTCCAATGACAAAACGGCTATCGGCCGAGCCTCAAGACGCTTTATACTAATGGGCTCGCCGGTTTCTTCACAAAAACCGTATGTCCCATTATCAATGCGCTCTAAAGCAGCATCTATTTTTGAAATAAGTTTCCTCTGACGATCACGAGCACGTAATTCGATTGTACGATCAGTTTCACAAGAAGCCCGATCAGTCAAATCGGGTTGACCAACATTCTCTTCCTGCAAATTTTCCAAAGTCTCACGAGCTTCTTTTAATATATCATTCTTCCAAGAAACCAGTTTAGCACGAAAATACGCCTTTTGCCGCTCATTCATAAAAGGCTCATCTTCACTAGGGCGATATTGACCATCAATCTCTTCGCTCATGCAATAAAAAACCTCCACATATGCTATGTGCGGTCTATATATTGTGCAATACCCATCAACACAAGAGTAAAATGTCTTTTCATAACAATTGACGAATATGTCTAAATGCACTGTTTAGGTTTAATCGCTTTTTATGTAGATTGGATTCTTGATCAAATCTCATCCAGAATCATTTTTCTCGCTTATTGAAAAACTTTAAAAAGAAGGAAATCTAATATCAGATATCAGAGCCATCCCTCCCCTACTCTCTCATTCATTGTTTAAAGTCTAAATGAAGCAACAATAAATCATTTCATCAATGCAAAAAAATAAAATCTTTATAAAGGCAAAGTGTGATATTCACGTTTCAAATACATCAAAGCATCTTTTTCTTGATTACAGTTAATTGCAACAACCTCACCAATCAAAACACAATGGGTTGCGTGCTCATGCCAACAAATCAAACGACAATCAAACGATGCTAGAGCGTCTGAAAGACTAGGCGCCCCCGTTTGCAAAGCTCCCCATTGAGCAACATCAAAACGCTCATTTTGTGTAGAATTGCAACGCCTCGAAAAAACATCCGCTAATGAACGATGCTTTCCTGCCAAGCTATTAACACAAAAATTTCCATTCTCCATAAACACCTGATTCTTTAAATTATGGCGCATGAGACAAACAAGAAGGGTTGGAGGATCATCAGATAAAGAACAACACGCCGAAACAGTCACCCCGCGTCTTCCCTTAATACCATTTGTTGTCACAATATGCACAGCTCCTGCAAAAAGACTCATGGCATCTCGATATTCTTGGGAAGAAACCGCGATAGTATGTTTATGTTGAAGTTCAGGCATCAAATATGTTTTATGATTCGACATATCTTTCACTTATAAAGCTTTAAAATTTCAAGCGATCTTTCCATAAAAAGATCTATAATACATATTTTTTCTTTTCCGTCATAACACAAAAGATATTTGTGTATACACAGCGATATGATAAAAACTGCCAATCAAGGAGATTTTAATGCCCCATTCTCATCTCATTTCGCCTTCTCTCTTGGCTTCTGATTTTTCTAAACTTGGACAAGAAATGTTAGATGTTGTTGATGCTGGTGCAGATTGGCTTCATCTTGATATTATGGATGGGCACTTTGTTCCTAACATCACCTTTGGTCCTGAAATCATCAAAGCTCTACGCCCATTAACAAAAGCAATATTTGATGTCCACCTGATGATTGCACCAGTAGACCCTTATTTGGAAGCTTTTGCAAAAGCGGGTTCAGATATTATAACCATTCATGCTGAAGCAAGTCCACATCTTCATCGTTCATTACAAACAATCAAAAAAATGGGAAAAAAAGCAGGAATCGCACTCAATCCAAGCACCCCTGAACATGTACTTGAATATTTGCTTGATCAATTAGATCTCATTCTCATCATGACAGTCAATCCCGGTTTTGGTGGACAAAGTTTTATTCCAGAAATAAAAGATAAAATTAAGCGCGTTAAAAGCATGATTGCAAACCGCCCTATTGATCTTGAAGTTGATGGTGGTATCACCGTTGATACAATTGGGATAGCAGCAAAAGCTGGTGCAAATGTATTTGTCGCAGGCTCTGCAATTTATAAAGATGGAAATAAAGAGCTTTACAGAACACGTATTAATGCATTGCGCCAAGCCGCAATCCTCTCACAACAAGGAAAAAAATGATGATCGCACGTTATTCCCGCCCTGCAATGGTAACAATTTGGTCTCCCGAAACAAAATATCGTATTTGGTTTGAAATTGAAGCCCATGCCTGTGATGCCCTTGCTCACTTAGGGATTATTCCGAAAGAAGCCGCCAAAGTCATTTGGGAAAAAGGGGCAGCAGCTAAATTTGATGTCAATCGCATTGATGAAATTGAAGCAATTACCAAACATGATGTTATCGCATTTCTAACCCACCTAGCTGAATTCATTGGACCAGAGGCACGTTTTATCCACCAAGGCATGACATCATCTGATGTTCTCGATACAACGCTGAACATTCAATTGATGCGTGCGAGTGATATTTTGCTAAAGGATATAGATCAACTTCTTGAAGCATTAAAAAGACGTGCTTTTGAGCATAAAGAGACAATCACTATTGGGCGGAGTCATGGCATTCATGCTGAACCGACAACATTTGGAATCAAGTTTGCTCTTGCATACGCTGAATTTTCCCGTTGTCGCAAACGTCTTCTTGCAGCACGAGAAGAAATTTCTACTTGCGCGATTTCAGGAGCCGTAGGAACTTTTGCAAATATCGATCCACGCGTTGAAGAACATGTAGCAAAAGCCTTGAGGATGCGTGCTGAACCAGTTTCCACCCAAGTAATACCAAGAGATCGTCATGCTATGTTTTTTGCAACACTTGGTGTTATTGCTTCCTCTATTGAAAGGCTAGCGATAGAAATACGCCATTTACAACGAACAGAAGTTCTTGAAGCAGAGGAACATTTCTCACCTGGGCAAAAAGGTTCATCGGCAATGCCTCATAAACGTAATCCAGTTTTAACAGAAAATTTAACTGGATTAGCCCGTATGGTACGTGCATTTGCACTCCCAGCCATGGAAAATGTAGCTCTTTGGCATGAACGTGATATTTCCCATTCATCTGTTGAGCGTTATATTGCTCCAGATGCGACTATTACACTTGATTTTGCTCTTTCTCGCCTCACATCTGTCATTGAAAATCTTATTGTCTATCCAGAAAATATGCAAAAAAATCTCAATAAATTCCGCGGTCTTGTTCACTCACAACGGGTTCTTTTAGCCCTCACACAAGCAGGGATTAGTCGTGAAGATTCTTATCGAATTGTACAACGAAATGCGATGAAAGTTTGGGAACAAGGAAAAGATTTTTTAGAAGAACTCCTCAATGACAAAGATGTTACCAAAGCTTTAAGTGAAGAAGAACTTCGCGAAAAATTTGATCTTTCTTACCACACCAAACATATCAATACGATTTTTAAACGTGTTTTTGAAGAACAATAAAGCGACATAGAAAACCAAAATCCATTCCACCTATGATCAAAAATCTGTTGTAACAAAGAAAACAATTCATGAGAGCAAATCAACTCGATATTCTTATTGTTCCTGGCTACAAAGGATCTGGTCCAGATCATTGGCAAACACGCTGGGAAAAAAAATTGTCGACAGCCCGCCGCATTGAACAACTCCATTGGTCAAAGCCTGTTTGTGAAGAGTGGGTTAACAAAGTTAAAACCGCCATCGCAAAAGCTCAAAGGCCTGTTATGCTTATTGCTCATTCATTAGGAGTTCCCAGTGTTATTCATGCAACTGTACAAAATACAGAAAAAATTTGTGGCGCATTCTTTGTTGCACCTCCAGATGTCGCCAATGAAAAAATACGTCCCAAACATTTAATGACATTTGGCCCCTATCATCGCCAAAAGCTTCCTTTTCCTTCTATTGTCATAGCCAGTCGCAACGATGAGTTTTGTCAATTTTCAGTAGCAGAAAAAATTGCCAATGATTGGGGATCACTCTTTGTTGATGCTGGGTATTCTGGCCATATTAACGCAGAATCCGGACACGGACCTTGGCCTGAAGGGCTTATGGTCCTCTCTCACTTTCTTGCAAAAATTTGATCCAAAAGAGGTGATCTTCTTTCTCATCGCTTATGTATCTTCACCTTTGGGTAAACGTGTAATGATAAAAATTATAAAAGTATCATAGCAATATCATTGAGAAATTCTATCAATTAGGATAGTATCATTTATCAATGTTATTAAAAACCTCTCAAGATAAATAGAGAATCATGATGAATCGTCGCCACCGTATTTATGAAGGCAAGGCTAAAATTTTATATGAAGGACCTGAACCAGGGACTTATATTCAATTTTTTAAAGATGATGCAACTGCCTTTAATGCAAAAAAACATGAAATTATCGACGGAAAGGGGGTTTTAAACAACCGAATTTCGGAACATATTTTTAGCCATCTTGGACGTTTGGGCATCCCAACACATTTTATCAAACGTATAAACATGCGCGAACAGCTTATTAAAGCGGTGGAAATCATTCCGTTGGAAGTTGTTGTTCGCAATGTTGCTGCTGGCTCTCTTGCTAAGCGTTTAGGACTGGAAGAAGGAACCCCGCTTCCGCAATCCATCATTGAATTCTACTATAAAAATGATTCTCTCGATGATCCTATGGTAACGGAAGAACATATCACAGCTTTTGGGTGGGCTGTCCCACAAGAGATAGAAGATATCATGCAACTTTCAATTCGTATTAATGATTTTCTTTCTGGGCTTTTTGCCGGTGTTAACATCCAATTAATTGATTTTAAAATGGAATTTGGTCGCCTGTGGGAAGATGAAACGATGCGCATTGTTCTTGCTGATGAAATCTCTCCTGATTCTGCACGACTATGGGATATGCACACACAAGAAAAAATGGATAAAGACCGTTTTCGTCGTGATATGGGTGGGCTTATTAATGCCTATCAAGAAGTTGCCAAACGTCTTGGTATTATGAATGAAAATGAACCAACACGACCAAGTGGTCCCGTTCTCGTAAAGTAAAAACAAGGTAAAAAAACATCACCTTATATAAATACCCCTCTTTCAAAGGAGAGGTTCTTTAAAAAAGCAGGAAGCAAAAAATGAAAGCACGCATTACAGTTACTTTAAGAGAAAGCGTTCTTGATCCACAAGGAGAAGCAATTGTCGGTGCTTTAAAAAGTTTAGCTTTCGAAGGCATTCAATCCATTCGTCAAGGAAAGGTTTTTGATATTGTTCTTGATGAACTACCTTCTGAAACCGCAAAGAAAAAACTTGAACAAATGTGTGAAGAGTTACTCGCAAATACTGTCATTGAAAATTATACAATCGAACTTTTTTAAGTGAAACGCTCATGAAAACTGCCATCATTCAACTTCCTGGATTAAATCGTGATCGAGATATGGTTGCAGCATTACATCATATAACGGGAGTTGAGCCACTAAAAATTTGGCAAACAGAAACAACAATTCCAGATGTAGATGTTATTATTATTCCTGGTGGTTTTTCCTATGGCGACTACTTAAGATGTGGTGCGATTGGAGCGCGAACTCCCGTCTTAAAAGCCATTCGTGAAAAAGCACAAGAAGGTACGACAATTATAGGTATCTGTAATGGTTTTCAAATTTTGTTGGAAGCAGGATTATTACCCGGTACTTTAATGCGTAACGCTTCTTTAAAGTTTGTTTGTCGTGAAATCAAACTTGAAGTCGTCAACGCCAAGACAAAATTTTCTCGATATTATTCTAAAGGACAAATTATTCGTTGTCCTGTTGCCCATCATGACGGAAATTATTTTGTTGATAGTGAAACATTGAAACAAATGGAAGACAATGAACAAATTGTTTTTCGCTATGCAGAAAATACAAACCCGAACGGCTCAATGAAAGATATTGCTGGTATTGTTAATAAAACTGGTAATATTCTTGGTATGATGCCCCATCCTGAAAACTTTATTGAACCCGCCCATGGAGGTACTGACGGTCGTTTACTTTTTCAAAGTGCTTTAGAGTTAGTAAATGGATAATGCTGCAAAAATACTCGCGCTCCATAATTTAAAAAACAAGGATTTATACCATTTCTCGCATCGTAAATCTATAAACAAAGCTCTTCACAAACAACAATGGATATTATTTTCTAAACACATAATTATTTAAGACCATTTTTAGTCTTAAATCCCACCAAACAAACGGACAAAATCTTCAGCTTACTGTCTATAAATATTTTTATTATTAAACAACATTATTGTTTATAATATAAGCTGCTAGGTTAAAAAAATAAAAATGCTAAATTTCGATTAATTTGACGGATAAATACTCATGAAGCCTTGCAATAACATCACTATTACACCAGAACTCATTGCACAACACGGGCTAAAAGAAGATGAATATCAACGTATCCTGACGTTAATCGGTAGAGAACCAACATTTACTGAACTAGGAATTTTTTCTGCAATGTGGAACGAACATTGTTCCTATAAATCATCTAAAAAATGGCTAAAAACTCTTCCGACAGAAGGAAAATGTGTCATCCAAGGACCTGGTGAAAATGCTGGTGTTGTCGATATTGGCGAAGGACAATGTGTTGTTTTCAAAATGGAAAGCCATAACCACCCTTCTTATATTGAACCTTATCAAGGTGCAGCGACAGGTGTTGGTGGTATTTTACGTGATGTATTTACAATGGGAGCCCGTCCTGTTGCTGCTATGAATGCATTGCGATTTGGTGCTCCTGATCACCCACGAACACGCCATCTTGTTTCTGGTGTTGTTTCTGGAATAGGTGGTTACAGCAATTCTTTTGGCGTTCCAACGGTTGGTGGAGAAGTAAATTTTGATGAGCGTTATAATGGCAATATCCTTGTTAACGCTTTTGTCGCCGGTATTGCAAAGACAAACGCCCTTTTTTATTCTAAAGCGCAAGGTATTGGACTCCCTGTTGTTTACCTTGGTGCAAAAACAGGACGTGATGGTGTCGGTGGAGCAACAATGGCCTCTGCTGAATTTGATGATTCAATCAGTGAAAAACGCCCAACTGTTCAAGTAGGTGATCCTTTTACAGAAAAATGTCTCCTTGAAGCATGTTTAGAGCTCATGGAACTTAGAGCCGTGGTTGCTATTCAAGATATGGGAGCCGCAGGACTCACCTCTTCTGCCGTTGAAATGGGGGCAAAAGGAAATTTAGGGATACAGCTTAATCTCGATACAGTTCCTGTTCGAGAAGAAAACATGACAGCCTATGAAATGATGCTTTCTGAAAGTCAAGAGCGTATGCTCATGGTCCTTAAACCAGAACTAGAAAAGCAAGCAGAAGCAATTTTTCATAAGTGGGGGCTACATTTTTCTATCATTGGGAAAACAACCGATGATTTACGTTTTCGTGTATTTCATCAAGGGGAAGAAGTTGTCAATCTTCCCATCAAAGAGCTTGGTGATGAAGCGCCTGTTTATGATCGTCCTTGGAGTGAGCCGGCAAAAAAAACACCCTTGAAAGCAGAAGACGTCAAAAAAGTTGAAAATCTTGGTGATGCGCTTCTGACCTTATTGAATTCCGCTAATCAAAGTTCACGGCGATGGGTTTATGAACAATATGATACCCTTATCCAAGGAAATAGCCTTGTTTGTCCAGGAGGTGATGCAGGCGTTATCCGTGTAGGAAACAACAGCAAACGTGCTCTTGCTTTTTCTTCTGATGTAACACCTCGCTATTGTGAAGCAGACCCTTATGAAGGGGGGAAACAAGCTGTCGCAGAATGCTGGCGAAACATTAGTACGACAGGTGCAACACCACTGGCTGCTACAGATAATCTCAATTTTGGTAACCCTGAAAAACCTGAAATTATGGGACAGCTGGTTTTTGCTATTAAAGGTATAGGAGAAGCTTGTAGAATCCTCGATTTTCCTATCGTTTCAGGCAATGTTTCTCTTTACAATGAAACAAATGGGGAAGCCATTCTTCCAACCCCCACAATTGCTGGGGTAGGTCTTCTTAATGATTGGTCTAAAATGGTAACAATAAGTGGTATGCAAAATGGAGATATTCTTGTTTTAGTAGGAAATTGCGGCTCCCATTTAGGACAATCAATCTATGCACGTAACATTTTAAATATTGATGCAGGCGCCCCCCCCCCTGTAGATTTACAACTTGAAAAAAAGCATGGTCAATTTGTTCGAGATGTCATACATCGTGGTTTTATTCACGCCGCCCATGACCTTTCTGACGGAGGATTAGCGATAGCACTTGCTGAAATGGTGATTAAAGCAGGTAAAGGAATTAAAGTAAAATTAAGCAATAAATCACCCCATCATGCAGAACTTTTTGGAGAAGACCAAGGACGTTATCTTTTAGCCGTCAAACCTCACTCTCTTAATAGTCTTAAAGAGCTTGCACAAATCAATACAGTTTCTTTAACAGAGCTAGGTCAAGTTGAGGGAACTTCTCTTAATATAGATGGGATATTAACACTTTCAGTAGACAAACTCACAAAAGCCTATGAAAACTGGTTTCCACAATTTATGGGTGAAGAATAAAAATTGTTTTTTCTCTTAAACAGCCTTTATAAAAAAATGAACAACATAGGAGAATAATGATGGCAATGAGTGCCCATGCAATTGAAACGCTTATTCGTGAAGGCATTCCTGATGCTACTGTAACAATTCGTGATCTTGCTGGAGATGGGGAACATTATGCTGCAGAAGTTATTTCTGAAAGTTTTCGTGGTAAAACCCGTGTTCAACAACATAAAATGGTCTATGATGCCCTTAAAGGCAATATGGGAAATGACCTTCACGCCTTAATGTTGCAAACAAATGTCCCAAAATAATCTAAAATTTTTTCTTGCATTCACACATTTAATACGATTAAAAGCAGTATGGATATAAATTACACACTGATAAAAATCTGAAATATCGAGGGATAAAAATGACCACTGTTCATGATTTTATTGACAACGAAATTAAAACAAACGACGTCATTTTATTCATGAAAGGAACACCTGACGCTCCGCAATGCGGGTTTTCAGGACAAGTGGTTCAAATCCTTGATTATTTAGGATTGAATTATAAAGGGATTAATATCTTAACTTCTAACGAATTGCGTCAAGGGATTAAAGATTACTCAAATTGGCCAACAATTCCACAGCTTTATATCAAAGGTGAATTTATCGGAGGCTGTGATATTGTTAAAGAGATGTTTCAAAACAATGAGTTACAGGAACTTTTGAAAGAAAAAAATATTCCCTGTAATCAATCATAGGTATCTTTCATTTTATTCAGACTCTTAAAAAGAGCTGTTTTCAGACGAAATTTTTATTTCAAGGATGCCATATGTCATATTCAGTCGATGAACAAACGCATAGAGATGCGATTAGAAACAAAATTGGCTATAAAGAATTTGTTATTCTTATTGCTTCGCTTATGGCTATTAACGCTATAGCTGTTGATATTATGCTGCCAGCTATGCCCAATATTTTAGACGGCTTAAATATTCTCAATGAAAATGATCAACATTATATCATTTCGAGTTATCTTATTAGCTATGGCATTGCTCAAATATTTTTCGGTCCAATAAGCGATAGGTATGGACGACGTAAACTTATTCTTCTCGGGCTTGCTTTTTATTCATTTACAGCGATTGGCTGTGCCTTTGTAACTGATTTTTCTCTCTTGCTTATTTTACGTATCTTGCAAGGTATTGGAGGGGCTGCTATGCGGGTTCTTACAGTTTCCGTCGTACGTGATCTTTACAGTGGTCGAAAAATGGCAGAAGTTATGTCTATTGTTATGATGGTTTTTCTTGTTGCACCAATGGTTGGTCCCGCAACAGGACAGATCATTTTACTGCTCGGACATTGGCAATATATTTTTATTTTCATGGCAATGATTGGTTTAGGACTGATGATTTGGATTCAACTGCGCTTGCCTGAAACTCTTTATACGCAACGCTCTCTTTCCTTTTTTTCAGTTAAACACAACTTATGGATTGTAATAACCAATCGCACAACACTTTGCTATACACTTGCAACTTCCATTATTTTAGGCTGTATCTTTACCGCCGTTAATACATCACAACAAACATATGAAGGGATCTATAATCTAGGACTTTGGTTCCCTATTGCTTTTGCAGTTGGTGCTGCATTTCAAGCTCTATCATCATTCTTTAACTCTCAACTCGTTGGACGCCTTGGAATGCGGCGTATTGCTCATACTATGCTTTTGCTCTTTTGTGCCGCTTCATGCATTTGGTTTATTGGGTCCATCTTAGCAGGTGGTGTTATCCCTTTTCCTTTTTATATGACGTTATATTGTATATTAATGTTTACCTGCGGTGGTATTATGGCCAATTTCAATACACTCGCTCTTGAACCTGTAGGAGAAATAGCTGGAACAGCTTCTTCTGTATCCGGCTTTCTTCAAACATCTATCGGTGCAGGACTTAGCTTTTTTATTGCCCAACAATTTGATGAAACAACCATCCCAAACTCAGCAGGATTTTTCTTTCTGAGTCTCACTGCCATACTTCTCATCTTATGGGCTGAACGTGGTCATCTTTTTAGACAATATCATAGTAATCCTAACGAATAAATATTACTATGAAAGATTAATAACATCTCTCTTGAACAATAAGAAACAATAAGAAGATAAACCTATCAGACAAAATAAAACATCTCCAAATAGAACACTCTTGTGTTAACATTCACATTGTTTGTTTAAAGGTACAGCTCTCGAAATATCAAATCATTTCACGACAGCACCCATAAATGGTATAATGTAAAAAAACAAACATACCTATTGTTGCAACAACTCTTGTATGTGAAACGGTTTATTAAAAAATATTTTTATTCTTTTCTTCAATAGTTTTTATGAAGACGGGCTGGTCTCTCATCTCATGATAGGCAAACAAACAGTTTTGATTGATTTAACCTGAACAAGATCGAAATAAGAGAAAAACTTACGCTTTAGGTCTTTCTTTCAATATAAAAAATAATAAATTATCCTTATAAATTAATATCTTAAACAATCATAAAACTATAGGGAATTTTCCCCATTTATAAAATACATTTAATTAATAAATTTTCCTGATTTTGGAAATCCTTTTGGAACCAAACGCCCAACTCCCGCACGCGTTCCCATCCATTCAAAGAGATCGTCCGCCTGACGGTTAAAGATTCGTTCAGCTGTATCTTGCCAACTTAAGCCTTCTGATAAATTAAAAGTCTTGGCATCAACAACACCACCTTCTTTATAACGCTGTAAACGAACACCTTTACCGCGATTCATTTCTGGTATTTGTTCAATAGAAAAAATAAGCATTTTACGGTTTTCACCAACTACAGCCACATGATCACCATTTACCGGAACACAAAGCTTTACCTTATCAGGAGCTTTCACATTCATCACTTGCTTTCCTTTTCGTGTATTGGCGATCACTTCTGCAGAAGAAACAATAAAACCATTACCGTGAGATGAAACCAAGAGCAATTTTTCCTCGGCGCGATGCACAAAAGCTGTGAGAACATCGTGCTCATCATCCATATCAACTAAAAGACGAATAGGTTCACCATGTCCCCGCCCTCCAGGTAAACTATTTGCACCAATAGCAAAAAACTTTCCACCCGTACTGATCAGCACAATCTTGTCGGTTGTAAATGCCGGAAATGCTAACTTTAAACTGTCTCCTTCTTTAAAAGAAAGCGCTTTATAATCGGTCAAATGTCCCTTCAAAGCGCGCATCCACCCCTTTTCAGAAATAACAATAGTAATCGGTTCTTTTTCGATCATTGCTTGTTGAATATCATCAAGATCATGTCTTGGTGCCTCTTCAAACGTCGTACGTCTTTTCCCCAAGAGTGTTTCAGGACCAAAAGTGTTTCGAACTTTTTTGATTTCTTCTGAAATTATTTTCCACTGTTTTATAGGAGAAGCTAACAAATTCTGTAGTTTTTCTTTTTCAGCTTTCAAACTTTCAAATTCTTTACGAATTTCAAATTCCTCAAGTTTACGCAAAGAACGCAAGCGCATATTAAGAATAGCTTCAGCTTGATTTTCTGTTAATTCAAACCGATTAATCAGCTTCTTTTTCGGTTCATCCTCTTCACGAATAATCTGAATGACCTCATCGAGATTTAAATAGGCAATAAGATATCCATGAAGAATTTCCAATCGGCTATCAATTTGATCAAGCCGATAATGAGAGCGACGAATAAGCACTTCTTGACGATGTTCAAGCCATTGCTGCAAACTTTCTCGTAAAGAAAGAACATTGGGTATTTTTCCCAAAGACAAAACATTCAGATTGAGGGGAAATCTTACTTCAAAGTCAGTCAATTTAAAAAGAGACTCCATAAGGAGCTCCGGATCAACCGACCGATTTTTAGGAACCAGCACGATTCTGATATCTTCTGCTGATTCATCTTGGATATCCTCAAGCATTGGCAATCGGCGTGCAAGCAATAACTCTGCTGTTTTTTCAATAAGACGTGACTTTTGAATCTGATAGGGAATTTCAGTCACAACAATCACATAAGAACCACGGCTACCAGGTTCCTGATGCCAACGCGAACGCAAGCGAAAGAATCCACGCCCAACACGATAGGATTCCTCAATACTTTTTTTAGGTTCAACTAAAATTCCCCCCGTCGGAAAATCAGGACCAAGAACGAATTGATTTAATGCCTCATCATTTACATCGGGATGCGCAATCAAATGGAGTGCTGCATCACAAAGCTCAGCAACATTATGGGGTGGAATAGATGTTGCCATACCAACAGCAATACCAGAAGAACCATTTGCTAAAAGATTAGGGAAAGCTCCTGGTAAAACAACCGGCTCTTCATCTTCCTCATTATAGGTTAAACGAAAATCAATAGCATTCTCATTAATTCCTTCAAGTAACAATGCAGCCACTTCAGTCATACGTGCTTCCGTATAACGCATGGCAGCAGCATTATCACCATCAATATTACCAAAATTGCCTTGCCCATCAACCAACGGATAACGAACAGCAAAACTTTGAGCCAAGCGCACCAAGGCATCATAAATAGACGCATCCCCATGAGGATGAAATTTTCCCATGACATCACCAACAATCCGCGCACATTTCGCATAAGACTGTCCAGGATTTAGTTTGAGAAGACGCATCGCATGAACAATCCGCCGGTGGACCGGCTTCAATCCATCACGTACATCAGGCAATGCACGGTGTGTAATCGTAGAAAGTGCATAAGCCAAATAACGTTCCTGTAAAGCAGAACGTAATTCTATTGGTTCAATATGTTCTTTATCAAAAGGTAAATTCATTTTATCAGACATAGTATTAAAACAACAATTCCCACAATAATAAGAAATTATCTTATAGGATTTATTTAGTGAAATCTTCTATGAGTCGACTTTTTTATTAAAAGTCAATTACATAAAAACAAACGCTGCAATTAGAACATGAACAGAAAATTATATCAATTTGAAAAATTTATACATGTCCGTCCCCCTTGACCTAAGTAATTTATTGAAAGCTTTGTCAAATCCGACGATAATTTAACTGCCTACAAAGAGTTATTTCATCCTTTCTGGAATGACAAAAGCACCTTTCAAACATCATCTTTTATTATAAAGATAAATTGTATAATAATCCCCTTCAGTTTTTCTATGAAAAACTAAAAAATATTCAAAATTTATGAAATTTAAACTTTTTAGAGTAAGTCCATAGAATGGAAAATCACATTATTTTCATAAAAACGAAGAGACACAATTCTCTGCTACAACGTTGTAAAAACTTCAATAAAAAATAAATAATATATTGACACATAAAGATAATTCATTTTTTTCAACTAAAATGAGACTCCCGAATATTATAGAGTTCTTTCATTTCTAATTTATTCATGATCAAGCAATCATAATCATTTCCTCACCTATCACAAGTGGAAGAGCCACTATAGAAACAAGGAATAAAAATGCCTCGTAAAGAATCAACACACTAGCGTTTTTACCTATCTAAATTTCACAAACAACCACACACACCGATAGCTCTTGAAAGGCATCAAAACTTCACTCTACGTAGAAAAGATGAAAACAATCCATTATCAACTTTATGAGCTATTTTTGTGAGTAGGAGCCATGCGGATTCCTAAATCACGTAATTGTGTAGGAGAAACATCAGACGGAGCACTCATCAAAAGATCAAGCGCCTGTTGATTCATAGGAAATAAAGCAACTTCACGCAAATTTTTAACACCTTGCAACAGCATAATGATGCGGTCAATTCCTGCAGCCATACCACCATGTGGTGGAGCCCCATAATGGAATGCACGATAAAGACCACCGAAACGATCTTTCACAACTTCCTTAGAAAGTCCTACAAGTTCAAAAACTTTAAGCATCATTTCTGGTAAGTGATTACGAATTCCACCTGATGCAATTTCATAACCATTGCAAACAAGATCATATTGAAAAGCTTTAATAGTAAGAGGATCTTGACAGGCAAGGGCATTTTCTCCCCCTTGAGGCATGGAAAAAGGATTATGTGCAAAATCAATCTTTTTTTCATCTTCATTCCATTCAAAAAATGGAAAATCAACAATCCACGCCAAAGAGAAACTATCTCTATCAAGAAGATCTAATTCTTCCCCTACCCTTGTGCGTGCTGCTCCGGCAAAAGATGAAAACTTTTTTGGATCGCCAGCTACAAAAAAACAGGCATCCCCACTTTCAAGCCCAAGCTGTATACGGATTGCTTCAGTCCTCTGTTCACCAATATTTTTGGCGATAGGCCCTGCTCCTTCAAATTTTCCTTCTTCTTCACGCCAAAAAATATAACCGAGCCCTGGTTGCCCCTCACCTTGTGCCCATACATTCATACGATCACAAAAAGCACGACTTCCACCCGTTTTAGCTGGAATAGCCCACACTTGAGCATTCTCATCATTCGCTAAAATTTGAGCAAAGACTTTGAAACCAGAGTTATAAAAATGCTGAGAAACATCTTCCATAATGATCGGATTCCGGAGATCAGGCTGATCAGAACCATATTTTTGCATTGCTTCATCATAGGAAATGCGAGGAAAGCTTTGTGTCACAGTCTTTCCATCTGCAAATTCTTCAAAAATAGAACGCATAATAGGTTCCATAGTTGCTAAAACATCTTCTTGCTCAACAAAACTCATTTCAACATCTAATTGATAAAATTCACCAGGAAGACGGTCGGCCCTTGGATCTTCATCTCTAAAACATGGAGCAATCTGAAAATAACGATCAAAACCTGACATCATCAACAATTGTTTATATTGCTGTGGCGCTTGCGGTAACGCATAAAATTTTCCCTGATGAACACGACTTGGAACCAAAAAATCACGCGCTCCTTCCGGCGATGAAGCTGTCAAAAGTGGCGTCGTAAATTCCGTAAAACCATTATTTTGCATAGCCCGTCTCATAGCCGCAATAATTTCAGTCCGACGCATGATATTTTTGTGCATAGTCTCCCGACGCAAATCAAGAAAACGATATTTTAATCGAATATCTTCTGGATAATCAGGCTCACCAAAAACCGGTAAAGGAAGCTCATCAGATTTTGAAAGAATTTCTACCTCTTGTGCAAAAATTTCAATCTCACCTGTTGGAAGCGTTGCATTAATAACCTCATCAGAACGAGCACACACCTCCCCATCCACACGAATAACCCATTCAGAACGCACTTTTTCAATAACTTTAAAAGCTGGTGAAGCAGGATCAGCAACAATTTGTGTGATTCCAAAATGATCACGTAAATCCACAAAAAGAATCCCTCCATGATCACGAACACGATGAACCCACCCCGAAAGACGAACTTGTGTTCCTACATCACATCTACGAAGAGCCGCACAATGATGACTGCGATAACGGTGCATGTTTTTTACCTTTGATTATAATATTCACATGCGCTACAAACGCTTTTTAATAACCATTTGTCAAGATATGAGAATAAAAACTCAAAAATAAAGTCAATAAAGCACAAATTTAATTTATCGAATTATAATAAAATGATGAATCTTATTACACAAACAACAGATCTTGAAATTGCACTTAACGCTCTACGTACCTCTGATTTTGTAACAGTCGATACTGAGTTTATCCGCGAAACAACTTTTTGGCCTCAACTGTGTTTAATCCAGCTCGCATCACCAGATGTCACAGTTTTGATTGATCCCATAGCACCAAATATTGATTTACAACCTTTTTTTGACCTTATGATCGATAAAAAAGTTGTAAAAGTTTTTCATGCTGCGCGCCAAGATATTGAAACAATTTATCATCTTGGAGGTGTTATTCCTTCCCCTCTCTTTGATACGCAAATAGCAGGATCAATTTGTGGATTTGGTGATTCTATCTCCTATGATCAAATTGTACAACGCTGCACGGGGCATCATCTTGATAAATCCTCCCGCTTTACAGACTGGAGTTACCGCCCTTTGTCTGAAAAACAACTGCTCTATGCACTTGCCGATGTAACTTACTTAAGAGATGTTTACCTGTTATTGAAAAAAAGGTTAGAAAAAAATCAACGTGCTCACTGGATGGACGATGAAATAACAATCCTTTTAAATCCTAAAACCTATGATATGCCAGAAGATGAAGCATGGAAAAAAGTGAAAGGAAAAATTAAAAAGCCACGTGAACTTGCTGTATTACAAAAGATAGCAGCTTGGAGGGAACGTGAAGCACGAAAATACAATATGCCACGTCGTCATATCATAAAAGATGAATGTCTTATAGAAATAGCAACCCAACAACCAAAAGATGAATCTGCATTAAAGCGGTTGCGCAGTCTTAATAAGAACTGGGATAAACTCTCAATTTCTCAATCATTAATCAAAGCTGTCCACGAAGGATTAGAGGTGGATCTTTCTGCTTTACCCCCCATTCCTAAACATAATCCACTCAATGATACGACGGCCGCTGTTATCGATCTACTCAAAGTGTTATTAAAAATTGTTGCAAATGAAAACAGCATTGCCCCTAAAATTATTGCAACATCTAATGATTTAGAAAAAATTGCCAATGGAGGAATAAAGAAAAATATTCCTGCTATGAATGGCTGGCGCTATGAAATATTTGGTCAAAAAGCCGAACAACTGCTAAAGGGCCAGATAGGATTTTACTTTAACGATGGAAAAGTAAGCACAAAACAGCTTTAATTTACATTTTTATTTTAAAAATCCATTAATCTACATCAATTGGTATGCCCTATAGGCCAACGCAAATAGGATAAATAAAACCTACTTCTGACAAAGTTAAAAACTTGAATAGTAAACTCTTATTAAAATGACAGATAAATCTTTATTAGATCAATCAAATAGCAATCTTATTAAGAAAATCTAAAAAAACAGACAGCTCCTCATTTAAAAGTTTTAAAAAGAAAAAGCTCTGATAATAAAAGCGTATTCATTACAAAAATAGTAGCCTAGCAATCGGAACAAACAAAGATATAATGCCTCACGTCACCATATCGTATTAAAAAAAACTACCGAGATTGCAATCTAACAATCAAAAACGATCCAGCATAACAACTAAAATACCTAACAAAGGCAATATATTTATTTATAAAGATAATCTAGCGTTATTTATATTAAATTAGCCCCCCGAATATCGTAAGTTTCTCTTATTCCATCTCAATAAGACTCATAAAGTTTTACATAAGAAATTATATGATAAAGCGCTGTTTTTTTTATAGATTAAACACCTTTCAAAGGATTCAAAAAATCATGGTTAATAAATAGTTATGATTTATTTCTATTTTTTATAGTGAAAGGATTTTATAATGACTGAAATGATATTCTTTTGCCAGACCGTGAAAGTGCAAAACTGTTTCATATGAGTATTTCAACATTCCGCCGTCATGTAACCAATGGATCTCTTCCAAAACCTTTAAAGTTTGGTTTTTTATCGCGTTGGTTACAATCGAATCTTATCAAGATAATCGAGCAAGCTAAACAGAAACGTTATAACGACGCTGCATAAAAGAAAACCTTTTCACGTAAAAATGGACAAGGCTTTTCATTTTCACATGAAGCTTATGAAGTGAAAAATCCATCCTGTGACGCAAATAACAGAATAAAAAATTATGCTTTCTTTTATGAATGCTCAGGGCATTACAAATGCCTTGCATGGAGTCTGGCTTGGGCGTTATGGAACAAGTCCTATTGTCCAGCTCGTGATGATAGATTGCCTAGTTTATCCCTTGTCAATGGCCCTATTATAAGACATAAAACACGAATAAATTAGAAAAAAATCAAAAAATTTCAAAAGCGAGAGGTTGTTTTATTATTTTTGATAACTTCTGTAATCGTCCAAGAGGACGTTCTCCTAATAACCCAGCGTAATTCTTTGGGATCTGCAGGATAATATGATCTGCTTTTTTATGCCACAATAAATGAGGTAAAATTCCTGCAACAGAAGCACTAAAAAGATGAGCAATACGCATAGTTTCGCCAAGAATACGTGCTTTTTCAATTATATTTTGAGTTGCTAATTGAAAAATGGGAAGAGATTCTTTATCAACCAATAAACTCGTATTGCGAAAAAAAACAGCAAGCGCTGCATAAAGGCGCCCTTCATGAGAAATTCCTGGATAAGATCCTAAAGCTATTTGATTTGCTGCTTCATTGCCTCGATAATCTGGATGTATACGCCAACCAATATCTGCAAGAAGACAAGCGGCTTGACGATAACGGCATTCATTTTCAGTTTCTGAAATTCCAAAAACTTCAAAAGCATTCGTCGTAAAATCAATGAGTTCTTCTGCTTGTTTTGGTGAACGTGCCCGTAAAATAGCCATTTCTGTGCATGCTGCAATGAGAGGATCTGAAAGCCGAATCGCCTGCGGCAAACGTGAATAAAGAAAACCTTCACGAACGCCAGCACCAGAAAAGATTATCTTTTCAAACTCCATACACTGAATGAGTTCAATAAGAACTATTGCCCCATAAGATAAAAGTTTTCGACGATTCTGAGAAACCGCTGCAATCCCTCTCATATTATCAATATTGCCACGTGCTACAAGACGTAAAAAGTTCTCCATTTCAACGGCATCAACTTCATAGCCATGCATAACAGGGAGCCGATAGTGTTTCATTGCCATATGGAGTTTTGCCAAATTACGCCATGTCCCCCCTACTGCATAAAAATAACGTGCTATACCTTTACGAGTACGAACAACAGACGATTTATAAAATTGCTCATGTACAATTTTTGTAGCTACAGCACTATCATTATTTGACATATACTGTAGCCTTAAACCACCCAATGGAAGAGTTATCCCTTCACCAACATCAGAATGATCAATATCAATCAGCTCAAGACTTCCACCACCAAGATCCCCAGAAATACCTTTTGGTTGATAAAAAGTAGACACAACTCCATATGCTGAATACATAGCTTCTTCACTTCCTGAAAGAAGATATATTTTATTTTGCAAAATATCTTCAGCATGCTGAATAAATGCTACGCCATTCTGTGCATCTCGTGCTGCTGCTGTTGCTAAAGTATAGACCTCATCTGCCCCAATCTGTCGACAAAGCGTACGAAACCGTTTCAGTGTTTGCAACGCCATTTTCATCGATTTTTCTTCTAAAAATCCCGTTTTTGCCACACCATGACCGAGACCACAAAGAATCTTTTCATTAAACAAAACTGTTGGTGATCGAACAAGCCCCTCATAAATAACCAACCGAACAGAATTTGAGCCAATGTCAATAACAGCAACAGGCTTACACCCTTTTAACCGACCTTGAGCATCTCTATATGTCATTGGATTTCAGTCTTTATGTATTTCGGCTTGTTGCCGATGCAACGCAACCAAGCGCGAAACAGAAGACTCAAAAGACTCATTTTCCCCCGCAAAACTTGTATTGGCCATAAAATACTCCTGCGCATTAAATAGACTTTCACCTATCTGCGGTGTAATACGTTTTGATGTTCCATCCTTAAGTATATCAAAGCTTTGTTGATTATCAATGATATTAGCTAACATAATCTGTAAAAGAATTTTTTGACGGACTATTTTATTAAAAACTGGAACCAATATTTCAATACGATAGTCCAGATTACGAGGCATCATATCAGCAGAGCCTAAGTAAACGATTGCATTTTCATTAGGCAAATCTTGACCATTCCCAAAACAAAAAATGCGACTATGTTCAAGAAAACGCCCGACAATTGATTTTACACGAATATTATCCGAAATTCCTAGAATACCAGGACGTAAACAACATATCCCCCGCACAACCAAATCAATTTGCACCCCTGCTTGACTAGCACGATATAAAGCATCAATAATTTCAGGATCTACCAATGCATTAACTTTCATCCAAATAGCAGCAAACCTTCCCTGTTGTGCGTAAACAATTTCTTCCTCAATATGCTCTAAGATACGACCACGCAATGTTAAGGGTGAAAAAGCAATCTTCATTGTTTCATTTGGACGCTCATATTGCGCAATATAATTGAACAATAACGCAACATCATGAGCGATATCATCATCTGTGGAAAAAAAAGAAAGATCGGTATAAGTTTTAGCGTTAATGGGATGATAATTTCCTGTCCCAAGATGAACATAAGAACAAAGACGTTTTCCCTCACGTCTCACAACCAATGACATCTTAGCATGCGTTTTTAATGCAATAAAACCAAAAATAACTTGAACCCCAGCACATTCAAGATCTCGGGCCCAACGAATATTTGCTTCCTCATCAAAACGTGCTTTAAGTTCTACCAAAGCAGTCACAGACTTTCCCTGTTCAGCTGCTTCAATCAAAGCGCCAACAATTGGACTATCATTTGATGTACGATAAAGTGTTTGTTTGATTTCCACAACATCAGGATCGCAAGCAGCTTGACGTAAAAATTGGACAACAACATCAAATGTCTCATAGGGGTGATGAATCACAATATCATTTTCACGAATAGCCGCAAAACAATCCCCTTTATGTTTACGAATACATTCTGGAACACGAGAAATATAAGGAATAAATTTGAGATCATCACGAGGAATAGAAACAATTTCTGATACCGTATTAAGCGCTAAAAATCCATCAAGAACATTAATACAATTATCAGGAACAGCGAGACTATTCGCTATAAATTGACGTAAACTCTCTGGCATTTTTGCGTCAAACTCAACTCGAATAACCTGCCCACGGCGCCGCCTTTTAAGAGCAATTTCAAAAAAGTGAACAAGATCCTCAGCTTCTTCTTCTACTTCAATATCGCTATCTCGGATTACTCTAAATGTACCAATTCCTTTAACCTCATAGTTAGGAAATACATGTTTAATAAAAAGGCAAATAACATCTTCAGATGCAATAAAACGAAAATGATTGCCTTCTTGAGGAAGAAGAATAAAACGCCTTAAAAGCATTGAAATAGACAACAACACTGTGTGTGAGTTCTGATCAGTTTCTCCAGACAATTGAAGCGCAATAGAAAGCCCTAAATTAGGAATAAATGGAAAAGGATGAGTAGAATCAACAGGCAAAGGTTTTAAAACAGGAAAAATTGTCTCAAGAAAATATTTTTCAAGCCATAATTTTTCAATTTCTGAAAGATCATCAGAACAAATAATTTCAATATCATTCTTTTTTAATTCATCACGTAAAACATTCAATTCTCGTAGTTGGTGAGCCTGCAGCTTTAAAATCTCAGCTAATACAATATCAAGTTGTTCCTGTGGAGTGTGCCCATCTGCACTGCACGCTGTAACGCGAGCACGAATTTGAGCTGCTAGTCCTGCAACACGAACCATAAAAAACTCATCAAGATTTGCAGCTGAAATAGAAAGAAATTGTAGACGTTCTAATAAAGGATGTTTCGAATTAGCCGCTTCCATCAAAACACGATTATTAAATTGTAGCCATGAAAACTCTCGATTAATAAACCGTACCGGATTTTTCATTGTTATATTCGATATAGAAATTTTATTTACCACCCTCTGTTCCATATATCCTAAATAATTTTCTTTTATATTTTCTAAAATCCTTGACGAAATATCTCACATAACATTTGATAATATGTTATCATCATAATAATATATCAATGCTTAACTTCCCTCATCATTTTTCCATTTAATATTTAAAAATACTTGGAATTATTGCTATGCGCAAAGCACTAAAAGCTAAGACAACTATTCTAATATAGCATAAAAGAAGAGAAATTTGTCTTAAAAAGCATCTTGCATTATTATACGCTTTATTACAAACTCACGCCTATAAAATAGAAGAGCCCAATCATAGCTGATGAGAAAATTTATTCTGGAGTTTGTATGCCATGGCTGATCACAATATTCCTCATTTCCAAAATGACCTTGGATATAAAACAATCGAAATTGGTGTGAAAGAATTTATGTGTGTAGGCGCTACACAACCATTCGATCATCCTCATATCTTTATCGACATGGGAACAGCAGATGAGAAAATTTGCCCTTACTGCTCAACCCTTTATCGTTATGTTCCCTCGCTATCATACGATCAAACAAACCCAACAGGATGCTTATGTAATCCAGAAAAGCTATTATAATTGCGTTTTTTGGCTTTCTTAATAACCCCTCTTTTAATTCTGCTTGTTTAATATGAAATCATTTGTGGAACAATCACCCATCATCGTTGGAGGAGGAATTGCTGGTTTAAGCACTGCTTTAGCACTCGCTCATAAAGGAATTGCAAGCACCATTATCGAAAAGTGTAAGCAACTTGAAACGATAGGCGCTGGTATTCAACTGACACCAAATGCAACATCTATTCTTGCTCGCTGGGAACTTCTTAACAAACTCTCTGAAGTCGCGACAATCCCATATTTTCTTGAGTTAAAAGATGGATTATCTTTAAAAATACATCTACGGGCTCATCTTATTAATCTAACAGAAAAATATTGGAAAGCCCCTTATATGACGATTCACCGCGCGGCTTTACAAAAAATTTTATATAATGCAGTGATTGAAAATCCTTTGATCAAATACAAAGCAGGCGAAACGATTGTATCTTCTACCCAATCTGCAACCAACATTAAAATCACGACAATAAAAACAGATACGGCAACAGAACAGCTTCATTCAACGCCCCTCCTGATCGGATGTGATGGCGTTTGGTCAACATTACGGCAACAATCTCCTTTTCATGAAAAAGCAAATTTTAGTGGCTTTATTGCTTGGCGTGCAACAACAACATTTGATAATCTTCCTCAAAACTTTCGTTCTTCATTGCAAAATATGAAGACAATTACGGCTTGGATGGGACCAAAAAATCATCTTGTTGTCTACCCCATTCAATCATCAGAAAAAATTTTTAATTTTGTCGCCATTACGCATGGAGAAAATTCAAAAGAAGGATGGGCCCATAAAGGAAATAAAGAAAAACTCAAATCTCTTTTTAAAGATTGGAATTCAAAAATCTTACAAATTTTCGATCATATTGATGAATGGAGTTATTGGCCACTCTTTCAAATGAAACAAAATCGTTTTATCGGTTTAGAGAGACAAGTATTTGTTGGCGATTGCGCACATGCTACCTTACCTTTTGCAGCACAGGGTGCCGCTATGGCAATCGAAGATGCTGCCACATTAGCAAAAGCACTTTCATTGAAAGATTTTTCATTAACGAAAGCACTTTCGCTTTACGAAACAACACGCACACCCCGTATTGCAGCAGTAAAAAAACGCGGAGATTTCAATAGATTAGCCTATCATGCAACCGGTCCCATAGCAATTGCACGCAATCTCATGATGAAAATTCGTACACCAGAGAGCATTATGTCAGATCTCAATTGGCTTTACATGTATGATGCGATGAATTCTATAAAAAATAATGATAAAAACTTATAAAATCCTTCCGACACTTTGAATATTACGAAAGAACGAGATTTTTTTTAATTTTATGACACTAAAAAAATATCATAATTTACTCAAATAAAAGCAATATTTTTCGAAACCTACAATCCGATTTTAAAAGCTCAATTTTTAGCTCTCCTAAAAGCAAAAACACCACTCAAAATCAGCTCCCATCTTTAATCTTTCTTTAACTCAATTCTACATCAACAACACCCTGAATTAATTTCATAGCATTTGCGACATGTGAATTTACCTTATATCGCTTAGGAAGCGCAATTTCGACTTCTCGCAATCCATCCTCTTGAATTAAAATAAGCCCCACCTCTCCATTCCCCCCAAGATTTAAGTTTTGTTCAATTTGTGGAAGCATATCAACTGTTTTTATAAAGAGACGCATCATTTTATGCTGTTGTAATGATTCATTTTCCAAAGACTGAATTGTTTCAATTCGCAAACTAACTCCTTCAGAACGATTTTCTGCGCTCACCGTAATAATAAAAGATTTTCCGGGTTCTAGCATCTCTTCATAATCCGAGAGTGCCTCAGAAAAGAGAACTGCTTCATATTGTCCACTTGTATCAGAAAAATGAATAATTCCCATTTTTTTACCAGATTTTGTTTTGCGCACGTTTTTTGCCACAACAGTTCCAGCAAGCCGTGCAGCCGTTGCTCCCCCTTTAACGGCATTGGCAAAATTACCCCAAGTCTGAATGCGTTTTTTGTTTAGAATAGCTTGATACTCCTCCAAAGGATGCGCAGAAAAGTAAAAACCTATAGCTTGAAATTCTCGATAAAGTTTCTCAGCCGGCAACCAAGGGGTTGTTTGCGATAAAATCAATGGTTCTTTTAATCCGCCTGCCATTCCAAATATATCAACCTGCCCGCTAGAATTGTCATCGAGAATACGAAGTGCACGCGCATGAAGGGTTCCAAGATTGGCTAATAAAACCTCACGTGCAATGTTAAAACAATCAAAAGCACCAGCACAAACTAAACTTTCCATCGCACGCTTATTAACAATACGAGGATCAACACGCGCACAAAAATCTTCCAAATCCTTAAAAATCTTATTCCCACGACAAGAAACAATATGATCTACAACAGTTTCTCCCACACCTTTAATGGCAGCAAGAGAATAATAAATACAGTTATCACCAACCTCAAAAACACGATGAGATGTTTGTATAGAAGGTGCAATAACTTCAATACCCAACCTTAATGCTTCACGCCGAAAATCATTGAGCTTATCTGTATTCGTCATATCATATGTCATTGAAGCAGCTAAAAACTCAACGGGATAGTTTGCTTTCATATAAGCCGTTTGGTAAGAAACAATTGCATAAGCAGCAGCATGCGATTTATTAAAACCATAATCGGCAAATTTTGCTAAAAGATCAAAGATAATATCAGCTTGATCTTTATCCACGCCACCTGCAACAGCTCCATTGACAAAACGCGTACGCTGTTTTTGCATTTCAGCATGAATTTTTTTCCCCATAGCACGACGTAATAAATCAGCTTCTCCAAGCGAATAACCAGCAAGAACCTGAGCAATCTGCATCACCTGTTCTTGATAAACAATCACACCTTGTGTTTCTTTGATCAGATGATCTATTTTAGGATGAATAGAAGCAATTTCCTCTTCCCCATGTTTGCGTGCATTATAGGTTGGAATATTCTCCATTGGACCTGGACGATAAAGTGCGACCAGCGCAATAATATCTTCAATACGGTCTGGCTTCATTCCAATCAACGCCTTGCGCATACCAGAACTTTCCACCTGAAACACACCAACCGTTTCACCACGTGCCATCATAGCGTAGGTTGCTTCATCATTCAGAGGAATATTTGATAAATCTATTTTAATCCCCTTTCTGGCAACAAAATCGACTGCCATTTTCAAAACAGTAAGCGTTTTTAATCCAAGAAAATCAAATTTTACCAGCCCCGCCTGTTCCACATATTTCATGTTAAATTGTGTAACAGGCATATCAGAACGAGGATCACGATACATCGGGACAAGCTCCCAAAGTGGACGATCTCCGATAACAATCCCAGCAGCATGAGTTGAAGCATGACGATAAAGTCCCTCCAACTGAAGTGCTATATCTAATGCGCGGCCAACAACGGGATCTTTTTTCTTTTCCTCTTCAAATTTAGGTTCATCCTTAATAGCATCAGCCAATTCTACCTGACTTCCTGGCGTGGCAGGAATTAATTTTGTAAGATAATCCACCTGACGATAAGGAACTTCTAAAACACGCCCCACATCACGCAAAACTGCACGCGCCTGTAACTTACCAAAGGTAATAATTTGAGCAACTTGATCACGTCCATATTTTTTTTGAACATATTGAATAACTTCTTCGCGCCGCTCTTGACAAAAGTCGATATCAAAATCTGGCATCGAAACACGATCTGGGTTGAGAAAACGTTCAAAGAGAAGAGAAAACCGTAAGGGATCAACATCAGTAATCGTCAATGCATAAGCAACAAGTGAACCAGCACCAGAACCCCGTCCTGGTCCAACGGGAATATCATGAACCTTTGCCCATTTTATGAAATCTGAAACGATAAGAAAATATCCAGAAAATTGCATACGCGTAATAACTGAAATTTCATAATCAAGCCGCTGTTCATAATCTGCAATCGTATACCCTTCAGCCAACCCTATTGTTTCAAGCCGCATCTTCAAACCAGCTTTAGCTTGATTTAACAACTCACTATCTTCTATTTCTAAAGTATTTTCTGAATTAGCAGATTGTTCTATAAAACGAGGCAATATCGGTTTTCGAAGAGGCGTGGCAATATGACAACGCAATGCAATTTCAACACTATTTTCCAAAGCTTCTGGAAGATCAGAAAACAGTGTAACCATTTCATCTTGTGACTTCAAATAATGATCTGGCGTCACACGTTTGCGATCTGGATTAGAGACGATTTGTCCTTCTGAAACAGCCATCAGCGCATCATGGGCTTCATATCCTTCTCTTTTCAGAAAAAAAGCTTCATTTGTTGCAACAAGAGGAATTTCATGCGCATAAGCCAATTCAATAAGATCAGCTTCTACTCTCTGATCATAAGAGCCATGCCGTTGTAACTCCACATAAAGACGATCAGCAAAAGATTTTTTCAAATAAATTAAGCGCTCAACAGCATGTTCTTTTTTCTCTTCTGCCAAAGAAAGATTAATAGGTCCTCCCTTTCCTCCCGTTAAAGCGATTATTCCTTCACTGTGTTCTGACAACCAATCAGCTTTAATATGAGGAGGATCAGTATCACATTTATCAAGATAAGCACGGCTAACAAGACGAACCAAATGAGCATAACCGGTTTTGCTAGCAGCCAAAAGAACAATAGAGCAGAAATCAGAAGAATTACGCCATTTAGCCAAACGTGAATGATCATTTTCATCACGAAAGTCAACAGTAAGCTGACAACCAATAATAGGTTGGACCCCATGAGAAAGACAATGCTGTGAAAATTCCAAAGCACCAAATAAATTATTGGTATCGGTAATAGCAACCGCTGGTGCATGATCTGAAATCGCCTGTTGAATAATTTGGGGGATTTTTAAAGCCCCCTCGAGCAAGGAATAAGCTGAATGCACTCTCAAATGAATAAAGCGAGGAAGAGAATTTTTGTTCTCTTGCATTTTATTTTTTACCACTCTCACAATTTCCCACTACAAAATCAATGCTAAACAGCACCCCTTATAAAAGAAAAAACTTCTGTTTATCATAACTTTAAAGCTATAAATTCATCATCATACATAGGAGAAATATCCCAATTTTATTAATATTTATAAGAGAGTTCTATCAAGAAAATGCTTCTATTCACAGCAAATAAACACCTAAAATAAAAAGAAAAACAATATACCTCATCTAAGCACTTTAATTTTTGACCCTTTAATTGTATTTTTCTTCCTAAAGTTCAATGTGTAAATAAAGCAACCTCCTCTTTATGACGTTATCCCCAAAAAGCTCTTCTAAAGGTCTAGAAAAAACAAAAAGGGCAGGTTAAATTTGCTCATGCCTCCAAGTCTTCTTACCCCTCTTTTTAATTCTATTCGAACTCTTTCTGGTATTACACCTAAAGTCTATGGTTTATTGACCAAACTCTTAGATGTTAATCCTACACAACGCGAAGCAACCCTTATTGACCTTCTTCAATTAATGCCCCATTCCGTTATAGACCGCAGAATGCGTCCCAGCATTGCTTGTGCAAAAGAAGGAGATACTGTTACGCTCGAAATTATCATCGATCAACATCAATCACCACCCCGTGGTCACAACCGAATTCCCTATCGAGTTATTGCCCATGATCACACAGGAAAAATAAATTTAGTCTTTTTTCATGCTCAACCTCTTTGGCTAAAAAAACAACTCCCCGAAGGAAAAAAAGTCATTATATCAGGAAAAGTTGAATGGTTTAATGGACAGCTTTCAATGGCGCATCCAGACTATATTGCCCCAAGCGAACAATCAAATCAGATACCTCTCATCGAACCTGTCTATCCCTCTACTGCAGGACTAGCTGCAAAGACACTAAGACGCGCCATACAAAACGCTCTTGATTTTGTTCCTCTCCTCCCAGAATGGATAGATGAAAATGTAAAAAAGCAGCAAAATTTTTCTTCTTTTTCTGTTGCTTTACGCCGTATCCATGCGCCCATTAACCCCGACGATCTATCCTTAGAAAGTACAGCACGCAAACGTCTTGCCTATGATGAATTGCTCGCTTGTCAATTGGCACTAGGACTCGTGCGTTTGAAAACTAAATCTCTTGTTGGCACTTCTCGACCATCAACAGGAATTTATACTAAAAAATTGCTCAATATCCTCCCCTTTCAACTCACAACCGGACAAAAAAAAGCAGTAGAAGATATCGCAAATGATCTTGCTTCACCAGAACCGATGCTAAGACTACTTCAAGGTGATGTAGGCGCAGGAAAAACTGTTGTTGCATTGATGGCAATGGCACAAATTGCTGAAAATTCAGGACAATCAGCTTTAATGGCACCAACCGAAGTGCTTGCCAGGCAACATTTTGCCACCATCGCTCCTCTTGCCGAAAAGGTCGGATTACAAACAACCCTTTTAACAGGACGAGAAAAAGGGAAGTTGAGGACAAATATCGTGAATGATATTCTGTCAGGTCAAGTTTCTATTGTCATCGGAACCCATGCTCTCATACAAAACAGCGTTACTTATAATAATCTCGCTTTAACCATTATCGATGAACAACACCGTTTTGGTGTCCATCAACGTATCGCTCTTACAGAAAAAGGCAATAAAGCTGATATGCTGGTTATGACCGCCACGCCCATT
Organism: Bartonella sp. CL25QHWL; assembly: GCF_042195335.1. Classification (NCBI taxonomy): domain Bacteria; kingdom Pseudomonadati; phylum Pseudomonadota; class Alphaproteobacteria; order Hyphomicrobiales; family Bartonellaceae; genus Bartonella; species Bartonella sp. CL25QHWL. The sequence goes on from NZ_JBHIOE010000003.1 coordinate 83,462, forward strand.
CCGCGCACACTCGTCTTAACAGCTTTTGGTGATATGGATGTCTCTAAAATTACCGAAAAACCAATGGGACGACAACCCATTACAACAGCAACGCTTTCTTTGAAACGTCTTCATGAGCTTATAGAGAGAATCGCAATTGCATTAGAAAAAGGAGAAAAGCTCTATTGGATTTGTCCTTTAGTAGAGGAATCGACAGCTCTTGATCTCACTTCAATTGAAAACCGCTTTGCATTTCTCCATGAGCGCTTTGGAGCACACGTTGGTATGATCCATGGAAAAATGTCTACAGCAGAAAAAGAAGCCGCTATGGCATCTTTTAAATGTGGAAATACACGTATTTTAGTTGCAACCACCGTCATTGAAGTGGGAGTAGATATTCCAGATGCTTCGATCATTATCATCGAACACGCGGAACATTTTGGCCTTTCACAATTGCACCAATTACGTGGACGTGTAGGACGAGGCGATAAAAAATCTTCCTGCATTTTGCTCTATAAAGATCCACTGACTAAAACAGCAGCAACACGCCTTAATATTATCCGCAATACAGAAGATGGTTTTGAAATTGCTGAAGAAGATTGGCGCCTACGAGGCGAAGGAGAACTTTTAGGTACAAAACAATCCGGAGTCCCTGAATTTCATATAGCAAACCTTGCAGTTCATAGCGATCTTTTGTCAATGGCAAGAAAAGATGCTCGTTTATTTTTACAACGCGATCCTCATCTTTCTTCTGAGCAAGGACAAGCTTTACGGTTGCTCCTTTATCTTTTCGGACACAACGATGCTGCACGCCTCTTACGAGCAGGATAACAAAAGACCCTCTAATAAAAAACTTAAATACCTCTCTGTTCAAATATGGTTTTCTCTCTTAGAATTACCCATAAATGATCTACGCAGTCTCTTAGCATCTTTATGCTTCATGAACGAATAACAAATCAACAGCACTATCTTCTCTCTCAATCTGAATCATTCTTGCATTGAAACAGTAGAAGCAATATTGCGTCTTTTTTACCATTATATTCACATAACTGATCTATTTTTTGACAGGTAAGAAAATATTTTTCGTTTTATCGTAAAGGATTTAGAAAGAAAAAACTTTTCTTCAGTATTCTCGTTCAACAGAGAAAAATGAAAAAATAAGTTTCATTATAAATCAATTTCTTACACTTGATTATTCTCCAAAAGATTCAGAAATATACTTTTATTCAACCGTGACTGATTTTGCTAAATTACGGGGTTGATCAACATCTGTTCCTAATAAAACAGCCGTATGATAAGCGATTAACTGAACAGGGAGTGCATAAATAATAGGAGAAATAAATTCTGGAACATCTGGCAAAGTGATCGTTGATAAAGTCTTAAGACAAGCTACTTCTGCTCCTTTTTTATCGGTTATTAAAATAATACGACCATTACGCGCTACCACTTCTTGCATATTAGAAAAAGTTTTTTCAAACCACCGATCATACGGTGCAACAACAATAACGGGTATTGTCTCATCCACCAGAGCAATTGGTCCATGCTTTAATTCACCTGCCGCATAACCTTCAGCATGAATATAAGAAAGCTCTTTCAGTTTAAGGGCTCCCTCCAAAGCAATCGGATAAGAAGTTCCACGTCCTAGATAAAGAACACTTTTTGCATTTACCAAATCACGACAAATACATTCAATTTTGCTCTCTAGTTTTAAGACCTCATTTAAAATACGTGGAACTTCTGCCAACTGTTGAACCAGTTTCTTTTCCATTTGAGCCGAAAGATAGCCACGTTGTTTAGCAGCACTAAGTGCTAGTGAAGCAAGCGTTGCCAATTGACAGGTAAAAGCTTTTGTTGAAGCAACACCTATTTCCGGTCCGGCAAGTGTTGGGAGAATAAAATCAGCCTCCCTTGCCATTGTTGATTGCTCTACATTCACAATTGTTGCTGTTTTTACACCCCGCTCACGACAATAACGCAAAGAAGCCAATGTATCAGCTGTCTCACCAGATTGAGAAACAAACAGCGATAACACATCAGACGTTATAGGAGGTTCACGATAACGAAACTCCGAAGCAACATCATTATCAACACTTAAAGCGGCAAATTTCTCAAACCAATAGCGCGCAACTAAGGTTGAATAATACGCCGTTCCACAACTCGCAAAAAGGAGACGATGAATATTTTTCCAATCAATCAAATTCTCAAGGGGTCGAACGACATAATTTCCAAGATCAAGATAATGCGCCAAATTATGAGAAATCACTTCAGGTTGTTCAAACATTTCCTTGTGCATAAAATGACGATGATTACCCTTAGAAATCAATAAAGCCCCTTCAAGTAATGTCGTCACAGGACGTTTTACCGGTTGGTTATTAGCATCATAAATTGTAACACCCTCCCGTGTGAGAACAGCCCAATCCCCATCTTCCATATAGCTAATATAATCAACGAATGGTGCCAAAGCAATCGCATCTGACCCCACAAAAAATTCATCTTTTCCATAACCAATTGCCAGAGGTGGACCAGAACAAGCCGCAATCATAAGGTTATCTTCACCTTCGAAAATAAGAGCAATAGCAAAAGCCCCCTGCAGCCTTTTCCAACTGGTGCGTATGGCTTCTTGCGGAGAAAGACCATCTTTTAATGCACGCGTTATTAAATGTGCAATAACTTCCGTATCCGTCTCTGTTACAAAGATACAACCATCCTCTATGAGTTCCTTTTGCAGTTCTACAAAGTTTTCAATAATACCATTATGAACAATCGCAAGCTTTTCAGTCACATGGGGATGCGCATTGCGTTCAACAGCAATTCCATGCGTAGCCCAACGGGTATGACCAATCCCTAAATTTCCCTCCAGAGGTGTTTTTTTTAATTTTTCTTCTAAATGAACAAGCTTCCCCTCAGCACGTACACGATAAAGATGCCCATTATGGACCGTTGCCACCCCAGATGAATCATACCCTCTATATTCAAGACGTTTTAACCCCTCAACCAAAGAGGACGAAACACACCTCTTTCCAAGAATTCCAATAATTCCACACATTAAAAAGCTCCAACCCACATCTTAAGATTTAAATCTTATAAAACAATCCAACAGCCTTTATTTAAAACTATAAATAATAAAAATAATTCAAACATGGAGTACGGCAATCTTTAAGAATAAACCTCCCATCCATCATTAGATTAACACGAAACAAAAGAATAAGCTGAAAATAATCATTTTTTCTGTTTATTTTCTAACAAGCGCTCTCGAAATTTTGTCGCATAGCCCTCTTTTATAACCTGTCGTGCACGCCCAAAAGCCATACTGTTCATAGGAATATTTTCAGTAATAACACTTCCTGAAGCAACATAAGAGCCATCCCCTATTATCAATGGGGAAACAAGTGCCGTATTAGACCCAACAAAAGCATGATCACCAATCACGGTTTTATATTTGTTAAATCCATCATAATTGCAAGTAATTGTACCGGCTCCAATATTGGTATATGCACCAATTTCAGCATCACCAATATAACTTAAATGATTGATTTTAGAAGATTCTCCTACCTTAGCTTGTTTGACTTCACAAAAATTTCCAATCTTTACGGACTTCGCCAACTCTGTTCCAGGACGCAAACGTGCATAGGGACCAATCTGTGCATCTCTACCAACCACAGCACCTTCGAGATAACTAAATGCATGAATAACCGCACCAGATTGTACTTTTACGCTTAACCCAAAATAAACATTTGGTTCTATCACCACTCCTGGTTCAATTTCTGTATCATAAGAAAAATAGAGTGTTTCTGGCTTTAAGAGTGTAACACCCGATAACATTAAATCGCGCGCTTTACGTTTTTGCCACAAAGAATCAGCCTCAGAAAGCTCAAGACCATTGTTAATTCCTACAATATCTTCAAAAGGAACTTCAACAACACGCACATCTAATCCTTTGCGTGTTGCAAGAGAAGCAATATCTGTTAAGTAATATTCTTTTTTCACATTGTTATTACCAACTTTCTCTAAAAGAGAAAGTGCATGTTTTCCACGCATAGCGAGTATTCCACCGTTACAAAAAGAAATCTTTTTTTCTTCATCGCTAGCGTCTTTTTCTTCTACAATTGCAATTAATTGACCATTTTTCTCGAGAAGACGCCCATAACCTGTTGGATTTTTGGTATGAAAACCTGCAAAAACAACATCTGCTCCATCAGCAAGCTGTGCACGCATTTGGTGCAATGAATCTTGCTGAATGAGAGGAGTATCCCCAAAAACAATGAGAACATCATCCACTTCCTTTTGCAAAGCTGAACGAGCAGACAAAACAGCATGAGCTGTTCCTAAACGCTCTTTTTGTTCAAAAATCATTACATCTTTTACAAATGACTGAACAACGTGCGTAACCTCCTTAGCACCAAATCCCACAACAACTGCTAATTGTGAAGAGCCTGCCAATTCTATTTGTTTTAGAACATGGCATATAAGAGGCAATCCAGCAATTTTATGAAGTACCTTAGGCAGAGACGATTTCATGCGCGTCCCCTCACCTGCGGCAAGAACAATAGAAAGACAACTTCTAACCATAAAAACACATAAGACTAACGAGAAAATCCAAAAAAATTCATAATATTGTGCCAACGAATATCTTCAATATAACTCAACGAAGGATAATGTTCTAAAAGCCAAAATGAAAGATCCTGCATAGAACCTGTTAAAAACAAAATCCCTGTAAGAATAAGAAAAACACCAATAATTTTTTCAACTTTTCCTAAATGAATACGAAAAGCTCCTAAAAATCGCATAAAACTGCTCGAAAATAAAGCTGCTAACATAAAAGGAATAGCAAGACCTAATGCATAAACCGCTAAGAGAACAGCTCCCTCTCCCACAGTTTCTTTTGTTCCAGCAAGCGTTATAATAGGACCTAAAATAGGGCCAATACACGGTGTCCAACCAAAAGCAAAAGCTAAACCGATAATATACGCGCCTAAAGGACCAGCAGGTGTTTTTTTGGTCTGAAAACGCGCTTCACGAAATAAAAAAGCGATTTTGAAAATCCCCAAAAAATTTAAACCAAAAATAATAATGACAATTCCAGCAGCAAGAGCAAACCAATCACGATAATAACCGATGAATTTCCCAATTGTGCTAGCACTGGCACCTAAAGCAACAAAAACAGTCGTAAACCCAAGAACAAAAGCAATAACAGAAGACAGTAAAGCCCACCGTATAAAGACTTTCTCATCAGGCTTTTCTGAACGAAAATCATCAATACCAACCCCTGCCATATAGCACAAATAAGGAGGAACTAATGGCAAAACGCATGGTGACAAAAAAGAGAGTGCCCCAGCAAAAAACACACCAACTGTTGAAATTTCAATCAAAATTCATACCCCGTCTTTCATCATAGCTTACCCCCATGAACAACAATCAATCCACATCTTCATCAATTTGTTGCATATTTTGTTCATTCGCCACCACACTTATATCTTCATCATGACCAGAAACGACTGAAAAAACTTTCTGATAGATTTTATCTTTATTTTTAGCAATTGCAATATACTCTCCCTCCGCTAACACGAGTGAAACATACGCACCAACTGTTTCATAAACGATATCACCAGAATCATTGGCAAGAGACCAACTTGTATCTGCAAGCGCTTCCCCTCCTTCTTGCCGTACCAGTTTTAAGACAATCTGAGCGGCCTGATGTTCAAGAGTAACTTCTGTTATTTTACCAGCATCCACTTGAATATCCGAACGAGCCGTCGCATTAATGGAACCATAATGGGAAGCAACATGGTAGCGGCCAGCTTTTAAACGCACAACTGATTGGGGTTTAACATTTGATATAATCACTCCCGTATCATCATTTTCTTTTTCATCCTCATAAATGGTAAAACGGAGTTCCTTTTCATTCATTACGCCATTGAGCAGTGTTGCATTTAAAATGACACCACCAGCCTCAAGATTAAAGTTTTTTACAAGACTCTGCCCATTTTCTAAACGAATATGGCGCACAGCACTCATATGACCAAATGAGACATGAACAAGATAACTTCCTGGTTCGAGATCAAAACGTGCACTTCCCCCCTTATAGGTTGCCACTAATGGTAATTTATTATCAATCCCTAGAATAGGGGCATAAACCCGCCAGACAAGCCCTTTTTCAATATCCGGATGACTATTTGTTAATCGAGCATTCAAAATGAGTTGTGTTTGAGATGCTAAATTTTCGTTTTCCTGCTCTTGAGTCTTTACAATAAAACTCCTTGATTGTCCCTGCTGCTGATCTTGCCCTTCTCCTGCTTCAGAAAAAGCACAGTGGCTCCAAGTCAATAAAGCAAGCACCACGCACAACCATATACATCGGTGCACTATTTTTATAAGAATACCCATTTTTGCATTGTTGACCAACATGATCTTTTTTTCAAGAAACAATATCACACAGCCATCATTTTAAATTGAGAAACTTACACCACAACCACATGATGAAACAGCATTGGGATTGTGGATTTGAAAAGACTGCCCCATAAGATCATCAACAAAATCAATCTCAGCTCCTTCCATGAAAGGAAGTGATAGTAAATCAATAAACACAACTGCCCCGTCTTTTTTGAGAACGAGGTCATCTTCACACATTTCAGAAACCAAGTCATATTTATAAGAAAAACCAGAACACCCACCACCTTCAACAGAAATACGTAATGCTATTTTATCGGGTTCACGCAAAAGTATCTGTGCAATTTTTTTAGCAGCAACATCTGAAATTTTCACATTCATTTTATATATCCTTGCATTAAACCATCAAGAAAGAGTATCCCACACTCAAAGATCAGTTTATTTGTCATAAACCACTCTCGATTTTAAGATGATAATGGGCAGCTTGCAATGGATATAGGCAATATCAACTTCAATTACCAATCTCGAGCAGTGTACAGTGCTCATCCACAAACAAGCCGTGGTCGGTTATACCATGAAACGATGAGCACCACACGCTCACCTTTTCAACGAGATAGAGATCGTATTATCCATTCTAATGCATTTCGACGTCTTAAACATAAAACGCAAGTGTTTATTGCTGATGAAAGCGATCATTACCGTACTCGCCTAACCCATTCCATAGAGGTTTCTCAAATTGCAAGAACATTAGCCCGTGCCCTGTGTCTTGATGAAGACCTTGCCGAAGCCATTGCTCTTGTTCACGACTTTGGACACACACCCTTTGGCCATGCTGGAGAAGATGCTCTTAATGAAGCCATGGTACATTATGGCGGCTTTGATCATAATGCACAAGCATTACGCATTGTAACAAAACTAGAACAGCGCTATGCAAATTTTGATGGACTTAACCTTACATGGGAAACCCTCGAAGGACTTGTAAAGCACAATGGTCCCCTTTTAGGTCCCCACGCGAAGAATAAGGAGGTTCCTATCGATATTTTACAATACAATGCAAAGCAAGACCTTGCACTCGATTGTTTTGCAGGACTAGAAGCGCAATGTGCTGCTATTGCAGATGATATCGCATACAATGCGCATGATATTGATGATGGTCTACGTTCGCAATTTTTAACACTCGATCAATTTGAACATGTTTCACTAACAGCAGCAATATTAAAAGATATAACAGATGAGCATCCCCATCTCGACCAAACGCGTCGCGGTTACACACTTGTACGAAGACAAATAACAACCATGGTTGAAGATGTTATCAAACAGTCACAAAAAAATTTAGCACGCATCAAACCAACAAGCATAAACGATATTCACCAAGCAAAACAAACTATTGTCACCTTTTCACCAACAATGACCGTTTATGAAAAAGAACTAAAAAACTTTTTATTTAAAAATCTTTACTATCATGAACAAGTTCTTAGTCGTCGCAATGCAGCAAAATGCATTGTACAAAAATTATTCAATTGTTATTATGAAAATCCAAATACAATGCCTGAAAGTTGGCAGAGCAAAACAGTGCACTTAAAAAATCAAGAGTTAGCACGTTTGATTGCTGACTTTCTTTCAGGCATGACAGATCACTACGCTCTACGTGAATATCACCGTTTATTTGACCATACAGATAATTTCGTTTAATGGCTTTTGGCATCATCATGGAAGCTAAATATGAATATCTTTAAAAACTTCGAAAAAAAAATTAAGAGATCAATTGAATTATCTGATCTAAAAGGAAAAAATGGAGAAGATCTAGATTTATCAAAAATCACTGTTGATCCTCCACGTGATTCCTCCCATGGTCATTTATCAACCAATGCTGCTATGGTGCTTGCAAAATCTATTGGAATCAATCCACGTGCACTTGCAGATAAAATCATAGAACTTCTTAAAAATGATCCCTCTATCGAAAATATAGATGTTGCCGGTCCTGGTTTTATAAACATAAAGCTTACAAAATTATTTTGGCAAGATGCTATAAAATCCATGCTTGAATTAGGCACTTCTTATGGTCGTATTCCAATGGGACAAGGAAAACGCATCAATGTTGAATATGTCTCAGCAAATCCGACAGGACCAATGCATGTAGGACACTGCCGCGGAGCGGTTGTTGGGGATGTTCTCTCCAATTTGCTGCAATTTACGGGCTATAACATTACAAAAGAATATTATATCAATGATGCTGGTCAACAAATCGAAGTCCTCGCCCATTCTGTACTATTGCGCTATCGTGAGGCTCTTGGGCAAAAAATTAATGAAATTCCAGAAGGACTCTATCCTGGAGAATACTTGATACCATTGGGTCAATCGCTTGCTCAAGAGTTTGGTGACCAACTCCTCACGATGGATAAAGATGAAGCCTTATCTCTTGTGAAAGAACGTGCAATTCATGCAATGATGTCCATGATTCGCGAAGATTTGGCTGCTCTTAATATTTATCATGATATCTTTTTCTCTGAGCGAATGCTTTATGCTGATAATGCACGCGCCATTCGTAACACCATCAACGACCTCACTTTAAATGGTTATATCTACAAAGGAAAACTCCCCCCTCCCAAGGGACAAAATACAGAAGACTGGGAACCAAGCGAACAAACTTTGTTCCGTTCAACAAATGTCGGTGATGACCAAGACCGTGTTTTAGTCAAATCTGACGGTTCTTACACTTATTTTGCTGCTGATGTTGCTTATTTTCGGGATAAATTTAATCGTCATTTTGATGAAATGATTTATATTCTAGGCGCAGACCATGCTGGCTATGTAAAGCGGCTGGAGGCAATGGCAAAAGCAATTTCTGGGGATAAGGCTAAATTAAGTGTCTTCTTGTGTCAATTGGTAAAACTTTTTCGCAACGGTCATCCTGTACGCATGTCAAAAAGAGCAGGATCTTTTGTCACTCTACGGGATGTTGTCGAAGAGGTTGGGCGTGATCCTGTGCGTTTTATGATGCTATACCGTAAGTGTGAAGCACCTCTTGATTTTGATTTTGCAAAAGTAACAGAACAATCAAAAGATAACCCCATCTTTTACGTACAATATGCAAGTGCACGTTGTCACTCAGTCTTTCGTCAAGCACAAGAAGCGCTTCATATTAAAAGCTTTTCAAATGATACATTGATTGCCCATCTTCATCGATTAACAGATGACCATGAAATATTGTTAATACGCAAACTTTCTGAATATCCACGTATCATTGAACAGGCCGTAGTTCATAAGGAACCGCATCGATTAGCGTTTTATCTTTATGACCTTGCCTCCAATTTTCACACCCATTGGAATAAAGGGAGTGAAAATCTCAATTTACGCTTTATTCAACCTGATGATAAAGAGTTATCCTTTGCAAGATTAGGATTGATACAAGCTGTTATCAATATTTTATCATCAGGGCTTACCATCATAGGAGTCGAAGCACCCATAGAAATGCGTTGAAAAAGTTCTATAAATACATACAATAGGTACTCTATTGATAAACTTTTTCATGTATCATTGCATGAGAGGGGGAAAATTTATAATTTTAATATAACAAATCAAAATCAACCATTGATTGCACGTAAGTGCAAACCACCATGTGAGAAAAGCTATGAGCGATAACGATCGCAAAAATCTACACGAAACAAAACACGATCATGAACACCATGATCCTTTAGAAAGGCTTACGCGCATTTTTAATCCGCACAAACAAAGCGGAAACCAAAATGAGCAATCTTCTTTAAAAACAGATCGATCAACATCTCACCCCGAAATATCATCTCATGATGATGATTTTGATTTGTCCTTTCTAGAAGAGGAACTTGAAAATAATTTAGCACATGACTTACCGTTTGATGATCAAAAAAAACAATGGGACTTGTATGCAACCAGCAACGCAACAGCCTCAAATATTGCACAAGCTGCTTCTTTCAACCATTCAAAACAAAATAATTTATCTGAAGAGAAATATTCTTCACCTAGCAGTCATGATGAAGAACAAATTTTAGATGAGCTTTCTCCATTACCAATCCCAAAGAATCAATCACATCAACAGAAAACAACAGCAACCAGTGCTGATCCTTTTCTTGAAAAAAGTAATCTTATGTCACAATCAGAATCAGAAAATTTCTTTTTTGATAAATCTGAAAGGCACGAAAATAAGAGAGAGATGCCAGAAGATGTTGAACAAACCAATCGTTTTTCACAAATAAATTCACAACAACCTGAGACTACGAATATACAAAAAACTTATGATGACAATCCAAACCTCTATGACACTTCTATAAACCATCCCTATAAAATTTCAGCTGATCAAGAAAATTGGATTAAAAAAGATTATCCTGATGCCTCCTCTTCTACAGAGGAAAATGAGTTTTTCTCATCTTCTAATCTTGTGTCAGAAAGACAAAACACTGCAATAAATCAAACAACAAGTACCTTCTCCTCACCTTTAGATTCTCCACCAGTTGATAGACAATCTTATTTAAAGGGGGCTTCACAAGAAGATCATACAACCAATTATCCCCATTTTTTTGAAGCCCCCCCCTCACAACAAGAAACTTATAGCGAAAAAGTTCCGATATATGATGAGGCTCGAGCCCAATACATCAATAATGCCGAAGGTGCCTCTAACCCAAATAGAAAAATTTCATATAATGAAAATAATTTAGATGAGTTTCTTTCCTCATCACCCTCTTTAAATATAAAACAAACGGATGGCTTTTTTGCCCATAACTATACGCACAGAGATACTCCCCCTCCCAATGTTGATACTTATAAATTTTCAGAGGAAATCGTAGAAAAAACTGGTCCTATTATGGTTCCAGAAGTCCCGTATGAAGCGCCAGAATATGATGTGCCAACTAATGGTGGTTTAGAAGAAGAATTTGCTGATGTACTCAATGTAGGAAATGTTCCAACAGATAATTTTTCTCAAAAACAACAGAAGAATGAAGTTTTTAGTGAAGTTTTTCATCAGTCTATGCAAAATTCAAAAGAAGGTGTTTATATAAACTCTAAAGAACAAAATTCCGACTATTCTTCTTCTGCCAATATGGAATATAATTTCCCCTCTTTTAGCGAGAATTCATCATACACAAGCTCAGATGAGGTTCCCACGCATCCATCAGCTCCTCCTCCCTTAAAAAGTTTTATTTTTGGTAAAACTTTCATTAAAGGTTTTTTTATACTTATTTTAATAGGAATTGGGTTTGCAGGTTATTCTCACTTTTTTATGCCATCACAAAAAAATGAAGAAACGGTCATTATCCACGCTGATAATACGCCTTTTAAATTCAAACCAGAAACAACTGAAACGAAAAATGATGTTGCACATAATTTAGATATCTATAAACAAACAACTGAACAAAATGAGAAACAAGAAAATACACAACAATTTCTTATTGATAACTCTGAACAACCTGAAAATTTAAAAGAATTAAACCCTGAAGAATCTTCAAACGTTTCCTCATCGTCTTTAAATGAATCTGATGTTGAAGATGCAGTCACAGAAGCCATAAACCATACTATTCCAATGCGAGAAGTACAAACTGTTATTGTCAATCAAGATGGTACAGTTACACTAGCCCCCGCGCATCAAACAAACAGCAAAACTGCTGCTCAATCTGAAGAAAGCATTGATCAAGCTTCTAATGAACTTCAAGATTCGTCCCTTGTTTCGTCGCATGATTCTGATATAAACGACCAAGAAAGAGATCATGATCTCAAAAATAATATTGATAAAATAATTGCAGAAAATAATTCTAGCTCAAATATTGAAGAAAAATTTATCCCTATTCCTTCTCATGCAGAAAGAAATACACAAGTTGAAACACCAGCCGCGTCTCGCTCCACATCACCAAACAGAGTCGCAGCACAAAATTCAGAAAGTTATTACGTACAACTTGCATCTCAACCAACGCATGAGCTCGCTAGAAATTCTTTAAAAAATATGAAATCTAAATTTGGATTCCTTATTGGCGCCCGTTCTTTAAATATTCAATCCGCTTTTATACCAGGAAAAGGTACTTATTACCGTGTTCGGATTCAAGCGCAAGACCGTAATGAAGCCATAATCCTTTGTGAATCCATTAAAAGTTCTGGTGGAAGCTGCTTCATCACACGCTAAACCAAACATGCAACGGTTGTTAAAACCGTTGCATGATTTATTTTCATACCATTTAATTACTTATCAAAAACTTCAGAAATTAAAATCGTTCCAATCTTTTTATGTCTTTGTGCTGACTTTATTCCTTAATCTACGTCGATTTTCGCCCTATCTAAAAGATTATATTTATGAAAAAATCACTCCGTACCCTTATAGGTATAAGGTACAGGAGGAAGCGAATTTAAATCTTTTTTGGGCGTTGTTACACTTTGGCTTGTTTCTGGAGTATTATAACGCGAACTATGTTCAGGAGATTTTGCAAAAAAAGATCCTAAAAAACCAAAAATAAACCAGATAATAACCATCGCAAGAAGAATAGCAAAAATACCCTTAGCGATTGAAACACGTTGTTCACGACCTTTTCTTTCTGCGGCCATACGTTCTTCATATGTGTGATAATTTTTATCAATCATAGTGGATTCCTTTTCTCAATTCCCTTACCTTTAAATTTCTAGAAAATATGCATATATGAAATTATTCAGATACTTATTATGAGAAAACGATAATTATAGACAAAAGTTCCAGCTTACTTCATAAAGTTGAGAAAAAGAGGCGAGGATAGAATTAAAATATCTACCCTACCCTAGCCTTTGAATTCTATAATAAACCCCTTTTTATTCTATAATAAAACATTGACACAAAGGTTTTGTTAATAATAGAGTTATAATCAAAATATTTCATTATTTTTATTAATAAAAATGAAACATACTCAAAAGGTTTTTTATGAAATCTCCCATATCATCGCTTCCCTTTAAAATAGAAAAGCACCCATCTCCTCTGTCAGAAGAAAAATATGAAGAAATTTTAAAAAGTCCCGGTTTTGGTCAATTTTTTACAGACCACATGTGTACTATTCAATGGACTGAAGACAAAGGCTGGCACAATGCTATCATCTCTCAATACAAAGCTTTAGAAATTAACCCTGCAAGTACCGTTTTACATTACGGACAGGAAATTTTTGAGGGTTTAAAAGCATATCGTGCAAAAGATGGGCGCATCTTGCTCTTCCGTCCTGATGCCAATGCACAACGCTTTATAGAATCAGCGAGGCGTTTAGCTATGCCAGAATTGCCAAAAGATATTTTTCTGGATGCCGTTCATCAATTAGTAAAGATTGATCAAAAATGGGTTTCTGATCAGCCCAACGCTAGCCTCTATATCCGTCCATTTATGTTTGGCAATGAAAACTTTTTGGGAGTCCGCCCTTCTCAAGAATATCTTTTTTGTATCATAGCCTCTCCAGTTGAATCCTATTTCAAAGGAGAAGAAAAATCTGTCAGCGTCTGGATTGAAACAGATTATAGTCGTGCCGGTCCAAGAGGAACAGGGGCTGCCAAATGTGGTGGAAACTATGCAGCAAGCTTACTTGCACAAAAAAGTGCAACTGAAAACAATTGTAGCCAAGTACTCTTTCTTGATATGATTGAACATAAATGGATTGAAGAACTTGGTGGTATGAATGTCTGCTTTATTATGGACAATAATACACTTGTAACCCCCCCACTTAATGGAACTATCCTTCCAGGAATAACACGTCATTCACTCTTAGAGTTGGCAAAACAAATGGGATTAAAAATAGAAGAGCGTCCTTATTCTTTTGCAGCGCTTCAAGAAGATGCAAAGAGTGGACACCTTAAAGAATCCTTTGCTTGTGGTACAGCTGCCGTTGTCACATCAATTGGTCGTTTTAGATATAAAGGAGGAGAATTTATTATTGGAAATGAAACAGTTGGAGAAGTCACAAAGCAGCTTCGTACACAATTGGTTGGCATTCAAAAAGGGAACATAGAAGATAAAAATGGCTGGGTGCATTCTGTGCAACTCTCATAATATTAAGGGTATTCCCATATCTATAAACGCTTCCATGAAAGTAGCTTCATGGGAGCGTATTTCCTAAAAAAACTCCTTTTATTTTTAGTGACAAAAAAAGAAAACATTAATCAAATTTTGAATGATCTCTATGCTGTGCTTTAATATTACGAACTGTACCCGTATGGGCGCGCATTACGAGAGTTTCCGTTTGAATGTAGTGAGGTGTAAATTTAACACCAGAAAGCATATTACCATCTGTCACCCCTGTTGCTGAAAACAAAACATCACCCTTTGCCATTTCTTCCATTGTATAAACCTTATTGGGATCACTAATCCCCATTTTAGCTGCACGAGCAATTTTCTCTTCTGTATCAAGCAGCAAACGACCTTGCATCTGTCCTCCAATGCAGCGCAAAGCAGCAGAAGCTAAAACACCTTCAGGTGCTCCACCAATCCCCATATAGATATCAATACCTGTTTCTTCTGGATCAGTTGTATCAATAACAGCAGCCACATCTCCATCCCCAATCAAGCGAATCGACGCCCCTGTCGCTCGTACTTCATCAACCAATTTTTCATGACGAGGTCTATCCATAATACAAACAACAATCTGATTAACAGCCACTCCTTTAGCCTTCGCAAGAGCATGTATATTATCGGTAGGAGAAGCATCTATATCGACTATTCCCTTTGGATAACTAGGACCAATAGCAATTTTGTTCATATAAACATCAGGAGCGTAAAGGAGATTACCCTTTTCAGCAATTGCAACTACTGCCAAAGAATTAGCAATATTTTTAGCACAAAGTGTTGTACCCTCTAGTGGATCAAGTGCAATATCGATCGCCAATCCACTTTGAAGACCCACTTTTTCTCCAATATAAAGCATAGGCGCTTCATCCCGCTCACCTTCACCAATCACCACTGTACCATCAATAGGCAATCGATTAAGTTCTTGCCGCATTGCATCTACAGCAGCCTGATCCGCTGCCTTTTCATCGCCACGTCCGCGCCAGCGTGCAGCAGCAACAGCAGCACGTTCAGTAACACGTACCAATTCAAGCGTCAAAATACGATCAAGTCCATTTAAAATCTTCTGAGTTGTGGGCATATGAAAAAATCCTACCGAATGAATACCAGAAAAATATGAGTCCTTATTAAATACTAAGAATAAAGTTTTTTGGCAAAGATGAAAATTTTTCACAAGAGATAAAAGAACTCAAGCGTGCGTTTTTATTATCAAGAAAGTTATCAATTCTTTGCCATAGGTTCAATACGAATAAATTGAGATTTTGCAACAAGATGTCCATCTTTTTCAATTTCTGCAAGTGCCTGTCGTACATTCACCTCTGTTGTTTCATGCGTAATTAAAATAATTGTTTTTTCAATTTGATCTTCTACAAAAGATCTTTGAACAATCGACTCCAATGAGATGTGATTATCAGCCATATGCCTTGCGACCGCGGCAAAAACACCAGTACGATCATGAACATTTAAACGAATAAAATAACCACCTGCATGATGCGAAATACGTGCTTTTTTATGAGGAGCAAGTTCTAATGCTGGACGTCTTAAAACAGGTGCATACTGAAAACCAGAACGCGCTTTTGCTATATCAGCCAAATCACCAATAACGGCTGATGCTGTTGCCTTTCCTCCAGCGCCAGGACCAGAAAACAGTAATTCACCTAATAAATCACTTTGAATAGAAAGAGCATTGGTTACACCATTTATCTGTGCAATCATTGAGGATGCTGGTACCATTGTTGGATGAACGCGTTGCTCTATTCCAGAATCCGTTTTTAATGCAACCCCTAAAAGCTTAATCCGATACCCCAATTCATCAGCTGCTCGAATATCAATTTGCGAAATATTATGAATTCCTTCAACATAAACATCATCTAACGAAATAGCTGTTCCAAATGCCAAGCTTGTCAACAAAGCTAATTTATGAGCAGTATCATTTCCCTCAATATCAAAAGTTGGATCTGCTTCAGCATACCCAAGTCTCTGTGCATCTGCTAAACAATCTTTAAATGAAAGACCTTCCGTAAACATGCGTGTTAATATATAATTACAGGTTCCATTGAGAATACCATAAATTCGCGATATGCGATTACTAACAAGTGATTCTCTCATCGCTTTGATGACAGGAATCCCCCCTGCAACAGCTGCTTCAAAATGAAGAAAAACACCTTTTTTTTCTGCAATTATAGCCAGCTCTACTCCATGTCGAGCAAGAAGAGCTTTATTGGCTGTTACAACATGATGTCCCGCCTCAAGCGCTCTCTTAACAGCGGTATACACCACATCCAATTCACCACCAATTAACTCTACAAAAACATCAATCTCATCAGAAGCAGCCAACTCCACAGGTGAATCAAACCATTTTATATCACTGAGATCAAGTCCACGATTGCGGCCTTTATCGCGCGCACTAACAGCAACAACTTTGATGAATCGCCCACATTGACAAGCTAAACTATTCGCTTTTTCACATAGAGCTCGAACAACTGAAGTACCAACCGTACCAAGTCCCGCAACACCAACTTTTAAAGCTTCTGCCATTATTAACCACTGATCCCTATCTTCATTGAAAAATCGTTTAAATGATGTGCCAATCAACACAAAGAATATTTACATCCATAAGAACAAAAGAAATACCCCGCTCTATTCACTTCATTTTTTCCAATAGAATTATCCCCGCTTGTTCAATCAACATTCCTAAAAATATAATATTTATTGTCTTCAAAGATTTCAGAATCTTTATAAAATATTTAATTCAGAATGAAAATCTGTAAAACTGATAAATGCAAGTTTCCATAAAGAAAAGTTCTAAAAAATAATCAATAACAAGTTAAAGAATATTGAAGACTTAGTAAGAAAGAATAAAACATCTCTTCTAAATCAACAAGTATGGAACAAAAAACATTCTTTTATATGATAAATTAAGAGAATGGATAAAATAAAGTAGATCAGTACATAATAACACATTTCTTCCTACCATTCCATAGCTTTAAATATAAATCTTTAATGCAAAATCTTAACGCACTCATATATCAAAATAGAACCTTACATTAAAGTAAAAAACAAAACTTAATATGCGCACACCATAATTCTGAAATATTATAAATATAGAGAATAAAGTTTCAAAATTTGAATATTTTATCTCAACTTATTGCCACCTCTTTAAAAAACTAGCGAATTGAAATGAAAAAAAACTCAATCTACCCTTTATCCACGCTAATTCATTTTCAAATCAAGAACCTTCTCAATATATAAAAGAGCAAATGAAGGGTTTTTAATCTTAAATTTCTTACAGACATGTAAAAGTAAATATAAAAAATATTTTTAATATATTCTATAAAAATTGATTTAATATTTTCATTTTTATTATACAGATATCTATTTATATTTTGTTAAATTGTAAGTAATCTATGGATTATTCATAAAAAAACTTTTGTATGATTGGTATTATTTGTTTATTTGGTAATAAATATTGTATTTCTACTTTATAAATTATACAGTTTTTGCTTTATGATAAGCTCAAATGAGAAATCTTCCGTATAAAGGCTCTTTCAAGCAAGTTAAATAATATTCTCATGTGACAACAAAGATAACAAACGATAAAATATGTAAAAAATAAATACATTTAAAATGCTGTTTTGATCATTTTTGCCTACTTTTCAAACTGAAAATAAATGCAAATATCATTTGCTGAGATGATACCCACATCAAAACTTTCTATCAATGATGATAACTTTACATTTTTTCTACAAAAAATCTTAGAAAATAAGATGATTCAAACAAGAGTTTCTCAAAAATTATTCAATAAAACACACTTTTTTCAAAAAAAATGACACAGAGGGCTTGCGAAGTAAAAAGATCCTCTCTATAAGCCTCATCATTGGTTTGCGCCCATCGTCTAGCGGTTAGGACATCGCCCTTTCACGGCGGAAACAGGGGTTCGATTCCCCTTGGGCGTACCATCCTCCTTTTTTCTATGTGTAATATATTCATTTTATTTGTGTTTTTAAAAATGAGGGATGCATAAATAAAAACGAGAGAACAAGATTTTAAAAGGAATTTCTTCGTAAATTAAAAGGAATCTCTTTGTAAAAAGGATACAAGAATCATTAGGTGATTAATTTCTTTGTTGCATTTCGAGGATAGTGCTTTACTGCGCACAGTTATAACAATAAGAATCTATAAAATATAAGAATTAGAGTATTCTAGCTCGCGATACGGTAATTTTATAAGTCATATTCTTGCGTATGCTGTTAATTTTTAAATTAAACCAGCCACATCATTTATACGTTTTTTCCAACCTTCAAAACTGAAGTTTATCCCAAACGCATTTTATATGAAGCATTTCTAATTACAGTGCCTTTGTTATCACATTAAACTTTTTATAAATAAACAAACCGTAATCTTAGAGTTGAAATAGCAATATAAAAAATAGATGCTTATTCACCTCACACAACAAATCAAGAAACTATAATTCAGAATACGATCAAATTATTAAATGGAATCTCTGATAATAAAAACGCATAATCCCCGTCTCTCGGTGATCTAACTACCTTATCTATTAAACAGATTCTTCATCAATCATAGAATACTTATAGATTTATAAACACATCACTTCTTTTCAAAGATTAAACCCTCAAACAAAATTTTACACTCTATGATAATATATTCTAAAAGTTCATATTTGAATGCTTTTTTCCCTTGTTTTTACTTTTCATTATAAACTTGAAAGTGTTATACAAGTAGTATCGCTTAAAAGAAAAAGGATTTCTAATGGTAAAGATCAAAGTAGAAAACCCCGTTGTTGAACTTGATGGGGATGAGATGACCCGCATCATCTGGAAATATATCAAAGATAAATTAATCCATCCCTACCTCGACATTGATCTAAAGTATTATGATCTTTCCGTCGAAAATCGTGATGCAACCAATGATCAAGTAACAATCGATTCTGCCAATGCTATAAAAGAATATGGGGTTGGTATAAAATGCGCAACCATCACACCTGATGAGGCACGCGTTAAAGAATTTAACCTAAAAAAAATGTGGAAATCACCTAATGGTACAATCCGCAATATTTTAGGAGGAGTCATTTTTCGCGAACCCATTATCTGTAAAAATGTCCCTCGCCTTATTCCTAACTGGACAAAGCCAATTATTATAGGACGTCACGCTTTTGGCGATCAATACAAGGCAACAGATTTTAAATTTCCAGGAAAAGGGAAATTAAGTATTAAATTTGTAGGTGATGACAATCAAGTTATTGAACATGATGTTTTTGATGCTCCAAGCGCAGGGGTTGCCATGGCTATGTATAACCTTGATGAGTCAATTCGTGATTTTGCCCGCGCATCCTTTAATTATGGACTACAACGGAATGTTCCAGTTTATCTTTCAACAAAAAATACCATTCTAAAAGCTTACGATGGTCGTTTTAAAGATATCTTTCAAGAAATATTCGATATGGAATTTAAAACTGAATTTGAAAACCGTAAATTATATTACGAACACCGTCTTATTGATGATATGGTTGCTTCTGCATTAAAGTGGTCAGGTGGATACGTATGGGCATGTAAAAACTATGATGGTGATGTCCAATCTGATATTGTTGCCCAAGGCTTTGGTTCTCTTGGTCTCATGACTTCTGTTCTCATGACACCTGATGGTAAAATTGTTGAAGCAGAGGCGGCACACGGCACCGTAACACGCCATTACCGTCAGCATCAAAGAGGCGAAGAAACATCAACAAATTCTATTGCATCTATTTTCGCATGGACACGTGGACTGGCGCACCGTGCTAAACTAGATAACAATGAGAAATTAAAAAACTTTTCCACGACATTGGAAGAAGTTTGTATTAAAACCGTCGAAGAAGGTTTTATGACTAAAGATCTCGCACTTTTGATTGGGCCTAAACAAAAATGGCTTTCTACAACAGGTTTCCTCGATAAAATTGATGAGAATCTCAAAAAAGCAATGGGCAATTAAGTTATTAATTAAATTAAAATTCAAAGCTCTAAACAGAGCTTTGAATTTCTCTTGGCAAATTCAAAGAAGTACCTTATAAGTAAAAAGAGGATAAATTTTTATTAAATAGCAAAAAACAGTGAAACAACAGAGCTGGTCTGAGCTTTTATTGGGTAAAAATGGTCTTTGCTTTTTAACGTTTACAGGTGGTGTTATATTACACGCTACCAATGTTTATATTGTTATTACTATTTTACCTTCCCTTATAAATCATATTGGCAATGAATATTATTCTTGGGTGGCGACTGTCTTTATTACAGCTTCACTCCTTGGTACTTCACTTGCAACAAAAATATTAGGGAAATTAGGTCCTCGCAACGCTTATGTTATCTCTGGTCTTATCTTTACCCTAGGCACTTTCCTGTGCAGCATTTCTTCATCTATGCCATTATTTTTAATAGGACGCTTTATTCAAGGATTGGGAAGTGGTTCTTTGTTATCTCTATCCTATTCCATGGTACGTATTGTTTTCAGCCCATCTTTATGGTCACACGCATTAAGTGTTATCTCTGGAATGTGGGGAATATCAACCTTGTTAGGACCAGCAATCGGAGGAATTTCTGTATATTATGGCCTATGGAGAGCATCCTTTTGGATCATTGGCGCATTAGCTATATTCTTCTCACTCATAGCCTTTAAAATTTTACCCAAAAAGAATGAAAACTATGTTCCAACATCCCCCCTCCCTCTTCTCCAGCTTCTCACACTCACCTTATTGATTTTTATCATCTCTGTTGGAGGAGCTATGGACACAACAATGGCAAAAATTTGCGGATTAGTTATTGGACTTAGTCTTCTCTTTGTTTTAGCAAAAATCGAATCATATAGCTTTCATCCTATGTTGCCGCGCAAATCCTTTTCTTTCTCTTCTGAAATTTTTCCTGTTTACGCATTAATACTCGTTATGACAACAGTCGTGTACAGTATAGAACTTTATTTACCACTTTTTCTTCAAGAACTTCATGGACAAGCTCCACTTATAGCCGGTTATATAGCAACACTTATGAGCCTAGGGTGGACGTGTGGAGCCCTCTCAAGTGCTGCTGTCTCCACAAAAAAAATTCGCAACATCATTATATACTCGCCCCTATTAAAACTGTTAGGCATAGCGATTCTTTTATGGCTCATACCAACAGAAGTTTCCACGCTTGAATATATTTTTATTATTTGCTTAGCACTATTTTCTATTGGAATCAGTGCAGGCATAGCATGGCCACATTTGCTCACACGAATTTTACAATGTACAAATGATGAAGATGCTCTCCGTGCCAGTGAATCCCTTACCTCCGTACAACTATTTTCAGCTGCATTGAGTGCAACTCTAGCCGGAGTTATCACCAATCTTGCCGGACTCTTTAATCCTGGAGGAACAATAGGAATGATCTTAGCAGCAAAAACTCTTCTTGTAGTGCTCATTGGTTTTTTATTTTGTTTTGCTATTCCATTAGCGCTGCGCATTTCTTACTGCATGTTAAAAAATCCAACAGGACATTCCAATAATTAAATAAACATAAAAATACCTTCTTCATTTTAAAAATGAAAAACATTAAGCATGCTTCTCCATATACCATGAGACGCAAAAAACCATTAATCCACACAAAGTTAGAACACTTCCTAAAACAGCTGTATATTCATAACTATAACCCAATTTTAAAACTAATGCTCCAGATTCTGCACCAAGAGCGTTGGCAATATTAAAAGCAGACTGCATTAATGCTCCTGCCAAAATCTGTCCCTGTAGTGCAACATCCATAATTTTTGTTTGTATAGAAGGCATAGCAGCAAAAGAAGTTCCAACAAAAAAGCATCCTATTGCCGCTGTTAACGGAGCATAGGATAAAAATAAAAAAATAAAAAAAACAAATACGCTCCAAAGCATAGAAAAAAATATCATCGGCGAAATACCAATTTTAACGGCTAATTTAGGCCCCAAGAGATTTCCTACCACCATTCCCAATCCAACTAACGGCATAATAAATGGTACCAACTCAAGTGAAACACCAGAAATATGCATTAATGTTGGCTTGATATAAGTGAAAACAGAAAATAATCCTGACGCTCCCACCGACACCATCAACAAAAGAAGCCACACCTGCTTTTGCTTTAATGCACCCATTTCTTGCAAAGGATTCGTTTTTGGAAAACTTGAATCACAAGGAAAAAAATTCCAAATAAGCAAACAACATAATAAAGCGATCATCCCCACAAGGACAAAAGCAATCTGCCAACCAATAAGTTGACCAATCCAAGTAGCACTGGGTGCTCCCAAAACGGTTGCAATTGTTAAGCCAAGCATAACATATCCAACAGCTTTAGAACGTTCTTTCATTTCTACCATTGAAGAGGCAACCATAGCCGCAAGTCCAAAATAGATTCCATGGGGAAGTCCACTGAGAAAGCGTAATACTACTAATATGCTAAAATCAGAAACAAAGGCACTAGCAATATTTGCTAAGGCATAAAAAAGCATCAAGCCTATCAAAACAGTTTTGCGTGATACCTGAGCTGTTGCCACAGCTAAAAGAGGTGCTCCAATCACAACTCCTAATGCATAAGCAGAAATATATTGACCAGCGGTAGGAATATCAACATAGGAACTTCGTGCCATCTCTGGCAGTAGCCCCATTGCAACAAACTCTGCAGTACCAATAGCAAAACTGCCCACGGCAAGAGCTAAAATTATTAAACGTCGTATTCTCGAATCAATTCCCAATGCAAGAACCTTTTGTTGATAAGAATCCCTCATATCATCACTTCTGGATAGGAGTTTTAACTGTAAATATCTGTAATACACACAAACAAAAATTCAAAACATTGTTATACGCATGCCCAATAGTCCCCAATAAAGTTTTAGAAATATTTTTATATATAAAGCATTTTATGGAGTTTTAAGTAAGATTCTTTAATGGAAAATCTTTGAAAACCTCAAGATCATAGACGTATTCACCTATTTCTATCAGATCTACCAGATAATAAACTTTGTCTCCTCTTTTCAGCCGTTGAAATTTTACAGTGAAAACTTTTACAACGATATACTATACCCTATAAATAATTCTAAAATTTGCTGAATAATGCATTTCAAACAAGTGAACAATATCTCATCATTATCTTGATACAAAGATAAAACTTCTCCCCCAATTATTGTTGCTTTATTTTTGCTACCTAAATGCAGATCCCCCAAATCGATAAGCTATAATTTCAACTTTAGGCCATTCTTATAAATTATTATAGAGTCTTTTAAAAATTCTCATGATAATAGTGCTTGGTTTCTAGATTTATTAAATATCCTCTTTTAGGCATCTTTCCCCCTCCCTCACAGAGGAATCGCATCAGATATCTAACTCACTATCTGTAAATTAAAATATTCACGTAAATATATTATGATTATTTTCAGATAAATTCTATAAACAAAGCAGAAAACAAATATAATAAGTTTTGTTTCAATATATATATTGATATTTTATAATATATGATAATTATTGTGATTAATATTTAATTTTTATTACATTAAAACTATAAATTTTTAGTTTTACAATATTAATAATATTATATAAATCTATGTAAATAATATTTATATTAATATATAAAAATAATAACAATATAAAATTATAACATTTTAAATATGTAATCTTATTTTAGTTTTATTTTAATTTTCTAAAAATTTATCTGTTCGATTGTATATAATCCATTATTTACCTTTAATAATAAAAAACACAAAATATCTCATAAAAATACAATTTTCATACTTCTTTAAGAGTTCGCTAACGCCTCATTAACATTGTTGCTGTAAACAGTCATCAGAAACAGAAAAACTGTTTTTCTCCGGATCAGGTAGCGCGTACCGGAGTAACAGTTTCTGTTTTTATATAGTAATTAGAAACAGAATATGTGCCCTTATAAAACCGCACTGTTATATTTTAAGATAGTGAAATTTTATAATTTTGGAAGATGTTTCTAATTTCATATTTTTAACTAAATTTGTAAGTGCGAGAATAAATTCAATAAAAAATGAGACGTTATATTACGATTAATATTTTAGCGTCCTTGTGCCCATAGAGCACGCGTTTCAGCGCAAAAATCAGCATAACAGCCTTCCTCAATGGCATCACGAATTCCCTGCATAAGTTGTTGATAATAAAAAAGATTATTCCAAGTCAACAACATCCCCCCAAGAGATTCACCAGATTTGATCAAATGATGCAAATAAGCACAACTATAATCATGTGCTGCTGGACAAAGTGACTGTGGATCAAGAGGATGTGGATCTTCTGCATAACGCGCATTACGCAAATTAATTCTACCAAAGCGGGTAAAAGCTAAACCATGACGTCCTGCACGCGTTGGCATAACACAATCAAACATATCAACACCACGTGCAACACTTTGTAAAATATCATCAGGTGTCCCTACTCCCATAAGATAGCGTGGTTTATCCTCTGGTAAAATCGGACAAGTAGTATCCAATACTGCTGTCATAACACTCTGCGGCTCACCAACAGCAAGCCCTCCAATAGCGTAACCTTTTAAATCCATTTCTTTTAATGCTTGAGCAGAACGTTCACGCAGTTTCATATTATCACCACCTTGAACAATCCCAAACAATGCTTTATCTGGCTGATCTCCAAAAGCTGTTTTACAACGCAGCGCCCACCGCAATGAAAGTTCCATAGCTTCTTCCATTTCTTTTTCAGTTGCTGGTAATGCAATACATTGATCCAACTGCATCTGGATATCCGCACCAAGAAGTCCTTGAATTTCGATAGAACGCTCTGGACTCATTTCATAGTAAGCTCCATTAATGTAAGAGCGAAAAATCACACCTTGTTCAGTAATTTTACGGATTCCCGCCAATGACATAACCTGAAATCCACCAGAATCGGTTAAAATAGGTCCGCTCCAGCGTGAAAATTCATGTAATCCTCCCAAACGCGCAACACGTTCAGCTCCTGGACGTAACATTAAATGATAAGTATTCCCCAAAATGATATCTGCACCAAGATCACGAATTTGATCCATATACATAGCCTTAACAGTTCCTGCCGTCCCAACAGGCATAAATGCGGGTGTACGAACACATCCTCGCCCCGTTATAATTTCTCCTCGACGTGCATACCCATCTTGAGCAATTTTTCTATAATGAAATGTCTTTATCATAACTCTCGTCTTTTTGATTCCATCAATGCATATCTCTATAGAAAGAAAAAAGATATCCCCTTACGCGCATTGTCATAAGCTTTATGAATTAATTTTTGATTCGCTCAATATTGTAACCAGCATCAAAAATTAAACGAGATAAAAGAACATTTCTTGTTAAGAAATCACCATAATAAAAGTGATAATCTAACTCTAGAAAAATAGTAAAATCCTTATAATATCATACCTCAAAATACCTACGCTTATCCTTAACAGAACTGCAAAATTATTATCACAATAATTTCATCTTCACATACTTCCATAAGCAGTAACTTTGTACCCATAAAAGAAAATTTTGAACGCATTGTACAGCTCACAATATTCTTTAACTTTTACAGATAAAAATTTTTCATCTACTGGGCACAACGATCCTCACGCTTAATAAAAGTGCAAATGAACATAATCATTTATCCACTCACAATATTGAGATAGCTCTTGGCATTGGAGATAATTCACAAAAGAAATTAACGTGTAAATAAAAATACTTTAAAAAACTAAAAATGCTTTTTGTAAAGATACTCAAATACCAAAGCTCTATCGTAACATTAGAGGCTGAAAAAGCGTATGATGGTACCCGTTTGCTCCTTCACAAGCTTTAAAGATGGTGGTGCATAATATTTTATACTATTTATAGCTTTAAAACTATACATGCCATGAATGTCATCGTGGAAGTGAATGTTGATATGTACTGAGAAATGCTTCTTAAAAAAACACGTAAATATGCAACACAAGTGTATTCCGTTTGGAGCGTTCCTCTATAAAAAAACGAGAAAAATAAAAGCGTAAGTCCATGCATAATCTTCATTATTTAAAAGATATTGCGTTAGATACTTAAAAAAGTAAAGTTGAATTAAAAAGGAGATGGCAAGACTAGCCATTTATTTCACTTCTGCGCCTTTATTATATTCTTCTAAGATTAAACTGTCTTCTTATTTTAAATATTACGCCAATATATATATATAAATGCTGGTTTTCCACCTTGCTAAGAAAACTGGATGAGCGAGTAAAGCTCTTATCCGTCTTAATATGTGTTTCAAACATGCTTCTGCATTAGGATTGGATGTTGATTTACAAGCAGAAACAAAAGCACACGCTCTCTCAGGAAAGTAACATCATAAAACTATTAAGACCGACAATGGATGGAAGAGAACTGCCAAATTTTTTATAAAACACTTTGCCAAACAACAACCATAATACGACAGACTTTGCGTTTTCTTATTCTGACAAGTGTTTGTACAAATCCTTTGCGTTATATTCTTAAGGAAGATCCGATTGAAGGAAATATAAGGACAATGCTTAGCTCGAAATTATAAAAGGTAAGCGTGATACTACAAAAGAGTTTTGTGTGCCTTTATTGATCAGAAAAGAGTATTTTTTTCTTAGAAACTTACAATTAAAATCAGTATAGTTTATACTATTTTGCATCCGCAGCAATAATGGCTTTGGTAATTGAATCTGGATCTGAAACAGGTTCACCACGTTTAATTTTATCAACATTTTCCATACCTTCAACAACCTGCCCCCATATGGAATATTGACGATCAAGCCACGGAGCATCTGCAAAACAAATAAAAAACTGAGAGTTAGCAGAATTTGGATTCTGACTCCGTGCCATAGAAACTGTACCACGCTTATGAGAAAGATTTGAAAACTCTGCTGTTAAATTTGGTTTTTCTGCCCCCCCCATACCCGCACGTGATAAATTGAATTTTTCACTATCCTTCTTTCCAAATTGCACATCCCCTGTTTGCGCCATAAAACCATCAATAACGCGATGGAAAATAACATTATCATAAGCACCTTCACGTACCAATTCTTTAATACGTGCAACATGACAAGGTGCTAAATCAGCAAAAAGCTCAATAACAACTCTGCCCTTTGTTGTTTCAAGAATTAAAGTATTTTCTGGATTTTTATTCTCAGCCATATGGAAAGCTCCCTTGATTCATTTCTCAACTTGTAAAGTAGCAGCATTAATAACATCAGGATTTTTTACAGATCCATTATTATTTGTCGTACCTTTTTTTATTTTATCAACAACATCCATCCCCTTTATAACCTCTCCAACAACCGTATACTGACCGTTTAAAAAAGCAGCATCATCAAAACAAATGAAGAATTGAGAATTCGCGGAATCCGGATCTTGTGACCGTGCCATCCCAACTGTACCACGCTTAAACGGCTGTTTTGAAAACTCTGCCGGTATATTGGGATAATTTGAGCCACCCATACCAACGCGTTTCAAATCAAAATCTCTACTGCCTTTTTTTCCAAATTCTACATCACCAGTTTGTGCCATGAAATTAGGAATAACGCGATGAAACACAACATTATTATAGGCCCCCTCCTCTGTTAATCTTTTGATTTGCGCAACATGTTTTGGCGCCAAATCAGGACGCAGACGAATAATGACATCACCATCTTTGAGAGATAAACAAGAAGGCTTGCATCGCTTGCTGGTCTAGGATTACCAGCGACAGCGGACAATGAAAAAAAACAAAACACACATATCAAAACAGCAAAAATTCTACGAGACACAATTATTCTCCCCTAAAAGATTGGAATTTCGAGCTCAAAGCTTGTGCAACATTGGGCGGTACAAATGGTGTCACATCACCTCCCATAGAGGCAATTTGGCGTACCAATGTAGAAGTTATCGCACGCCCAGAAACACTTGCCGGCAAAAAAACAGTTTGCAATTCAGGAGCCATAACGCCATTCATCCCGGCCATTTGCATTTCATAATCAAGATCAGTACCATCACGCAATCCACGAATGAGAAATGAAGCACCAACTTCACGCGCCTTCTCAATGAGAAGGTTGCTAAATGAAAGAACCTGCAATCGATTAGAATCTGCACCAAACAAGTCTTTCCCGACCTGCGTAATGAAATCAACACGCTCTTCGAAGCTAAAAAGTGTTTTTTTGTCAGCCTGTATCCCTATAGCGACGACCACCTTATCAGCTAACACAAAACACCCTTTCAAAACATCAAGATGACCATTTGTAAGAGGATCAAAAGAACCCGCGTAAAGAGCAATTTTCATGACTTTACTCCTTCCTCTTAAAAATTATTTTTCTTCGCTCATATCAACTGTATCAGAATGCTTCTCACCTTCATCATCTAATGAACTCGTATCATCTTCAGGTTCAGAAATACGTTCAACCGATACGACTCTTTCACCTTTGGCTGTATTAAAAATTGTGACTCCCTTAGTTGAGCGCCCAGCAGTACGAATTCCCTCAACAGGGACACGAATAAGCTGCCCCCCATCTGATACCAACATAATTTGATCTTGCGCCTTCACCGGAAAAGCCGCTACTAATTTACCAATTTCAGCTGTTTTAGATGGATCTGTTGCGCGAATCCCCTTTCCGCCACGTCCCGAAATCCGGAACTCATAGGAAGAAGAACGTTTACCATAACCAAACTCACTCACTGTCAAAAGCATTTGTTCACGTGCATGAAGTTCTGCATAACGTTCATCTGTTAACTCTGTTTCAGCACCCCCATCTTCTTCATCAAGAGTTATAACATCTTCAACATCAGCATCTGCACCAGAAGCACGCCGTTCATTCATTACACGTTTAATATAAGCAGAACGCTCAATGGACGTCGCCTCGACATGCTCTAAAATTGTCATCGAAATGACTTTATCGCCTTTAGCTAAATTGATACCACGAACTCCCACAGAATTACGCCCAGCAAAGACCCGAACATCAACAACTGGAAAACGGATACATTGTCCATTGGCTGTTGTTAGAACAACATCATCATGTTCTGTACAGGTTTCAACAGAAAGAATTTCATCTTCTTCATCAAGTTTCATCGCAATTTTACCATTACGATTAACCTGAACGAAATCTGATAATTTATTACGACGCACAGTTCCACGTGTTGTCGCAAACATAATATCTAATGCACTCCAGCTCGCTTCATCTTCAGGCAAAGGCATAATCGTTGTAATACGCTCACCTTGTTGTAAGGGAAGCATATTGATCAAAGCCCGCCCACGCGATTGGGGTGTCCCCAGCGGCAGTCGCCAAACTTTTTCCTTATAAACAATCCCACGTGATGAAAAGAAAAGAACCGGAGTATGCGTATTGGCAACAAACAACCGCGTTACAAAATCCTCATCCTTCGTGGACATACCAGAACGCCCCTTACCACCACGTCGCTGTGCACGATAGGTATTAAGAGGCACACGCTTAATATAACCACTATGGCTTACCGTTACCACCATATCCTCTGGCGCGATCAGATCTTCACTCTCCATCTCAGCGCTACCAAAACCAAATACGGTACGTCGCGGCGTTGCAAACTCCTCACGAAGAGCACTCAACTCATCCTTAACAATACACATAATCCGCACGCGTGATGCCAAGATCTCAAGATAGTCAGCGATATCCACGCCAATTTTATTCAATTCATCAGCAATTTCATCACGCCCAAGGGCTGTCAATCGTTGCAAACGCAATTCTAAAATAGCACGCGCCTGTTCTTCAGAGAGATTATAAGTACCATCCTCATGAATAATATGACGAGGATCATCAATAAGTTTAATCAAAGGCGCAACATCCATCGCTGGCCAGCGTCGCTCCATTAACTGTGCACGTGCTGTCTGCGGATCAGGAGCTTTGCGAATAAGCGCTATAATTTCATCAATATTGGCAACAGCAAGGGCAAGACCAACCAAAACATGTGCTCGCTCACGCGCTTTACGCAAAAGATATTTTGTTCGCCGACTGACAACTTCTTCCCGAAAAGAAACAAATGCACGAAGCATATCAAGCAACGTCATCTGTTCGGGTTTTCCCCCATTCAAAGCAACCATATTACAACCAAAGGAAGTTTGCAGCGGCGTATACCGATATAATTGGTTTAAAACAACTTCCGCAACAACATCTTTCTTCAGCTCAATAACGACCCGATATCCATCACGATCAGATTCATCACGCAAATCAGAGATTCCTTCAATGCGTTTATCGCGCACCAATTCGGCCATTTTCTCAATCATCGTTGCCTTATTAACTTGATAAGGGATCTCACTCACAATAATTGCTTGTCGACCACTGCGAATCTCTTCGATCTCAACTTTAGCACGCATAATGATTGAGCCACGCCCTGTTTCATAAGCTGCACGAACACCAGAATGTCCGAGGATAATGCCCCCTGTAGGAAAATCCGGACCAGGAATAATTTCAATTATTTTATCGAGTGTGATATCGGGATTATCAATCAAAGCGATACAACCATCAACGACTTCACCAAGATTATGGGGAGGAATATTGGTTGCCATTCCCACAGCAATCCCCCCTGACCCATTAACCAAAAGATTGGGAAAACGCGCTGGCAAGACAACCGGTTCACGCTCACGCCCATCGTAATTATCCTGAAAATCAACAGTATCTTTATCAATATCAGCTAAAAGTTCTTCTGAAACTTTTTCTAAACGACACTCAGTATAGCGCATGGCCGCAGGTGGATCACCATCAACGGAACCAAAATTTCCCTGACCATCAATTAATGGATTTCTTAAAGAAAAGTCCTGCGCCATACGCACTAATGCATCGTAAATTGAAGCATCACCATGGGGATGAAATTTCCCCATAACCTCACCAACAACACCAGCAGATTTACGATACGACTTATTAAAAGAAAGCCCCATCTCATTCATAGCATGAAGGATACGTCGATGAACAGGCTTAAGACCATCACGGACATCAGGGAGTGCACGTGAAACAATCACGCTCATCGCATAATCGAGATAGGAGCGTTGCATTTCATCAATAATACTGATTGGTTCAATACCGGTTAGCACATCACGTTCTGGGTGTGGAGTAAGATCGGTCACAATTTCAAAACTTTCAAAAAAGAATCATTTCACTTTATTTATAGCGAAAAATACACCAAAATGCTAATTTCTCTCCCATGACAAAAAAGAAATTTAACAATATTTTTCAAGATGTTATTAATTTATATTTTAAATTACCAATAATAATTAACAATTTTCACTTCGCTAAACTTCAAAAATCTGAAACAAGCAAACCATAAAATGATCATAATACTGCAATTTAAAGACTCTTAAAAAGGGACATCATCATCTAATTTGTGTGAAAAACTTTCTCCCAATTGATTATTATTTTGACCAAAAGTATTTCTCTGATTTGAGTGACTATCGGCAAAGCCACCACTATAACTCCCCCCTTGACTTGCTCCTTGCTCCCCGCTCGCAGCTCCCCGCCCATCAAGCATTTGTAATTCGCCACGGTACTTTTGCAAAACAATCTCTGTTGTATAACGGTCATTTCCATTTTGATCTTGCCATTTTCGTGTCTGTAACTGCCCCTCAATATAAATTTTGCTGCCTTTTTTTAAATATTGCTCTGCAACTTTGACAAGGTTTTCATTAAAAATAACAATACTATGCCACTCAGTGCGTTCTTTTCGCTCATTTGTATTCCGATCGCGCCAACTTTCTGAAGTAGCAATACGCAGATTTGCCACTTGATCACCAGAATTCAAACGGCGGATTTCAGGATCGGCACCAAGATTACCAATCAAAATAACTTTATTAAGGCTACCAGCCATCGTATAAACTCCAAAATTTTAATTCGTAAAGTACTCTGTTCTATAACAGTTATAACCATCTTGACCTTCAATTTACATGTCGCAATTGACCATCAATATGGGTATGCTATCCTTTCTCAATACTGTATTGAGTGTAATTATACCAAAAGATGATAAAAACACATAGTTTATTCCACCACGAGAGAATAAAAAGCTGCTCATTTGTATTTTTTTCACAAAACTTATACCTTCCTTTTGCATTAAAGCAGTTAAACACATTGTAATTCTAAAAAAACAGTTTTATTCCATTTTAGGTGCTCAATTTTTGCCACATATGCCAAGGATAAAGTATGACTCATCAAAAATATATCTCCATTCGCGGTGCACGTGAGCATAACCTTAAAAATATTGATCTTGATCTGCCTCGTGACAAACTCATTGTTATAACAGGACTTTCTGGATCAGGGAAATCATCTTTAGCGTTTGATACAATTTACGCTGAAGGACAACGTCGCTATGTCGAAAGCCTTTCAGCCTATGCACGCCAATTTTTGGAAGTCATGCAAAAACCCGATGTCGACCGCATAGACGGTCTCTCTCCAGCTATCTCCATTGAACAAAAAACAACCAGTCGCAACCCTCGTTCAACGGTAGGTACCGTTACTGAAATCCACGATTACATGCGTCTTCTCTTTGCACGTATTGGTATTCCTCATTCTCCTGCAACAGGACTTCCTATTGAAAGCCAGACAGTAAGTCAAATGGTGGATCAAATTATGTCCTTACCAGAAGGAACACGAATTTTTATTATGGCACCCTTAGTGCGAGGACGAAAGGGAGAATATAAAAAAGAGCTAACAGAACTTTTAAAAAGAGGATTTCAACGCGCTAAAGTTGATGGAAAATTCTATGAAATCGCTGATATTCCACCTCTTGATAAAAAATATAAACACGACATCGATGTCGTGGTAGACCGCATTGTTGTACAGAAGGATATCACCTCTCGCTTAGCTGATAGTATAGAAACCTGTTTACAGCTAGCAAATGGGCTTGCCATAGCTGAAATGGCAGACCAACCCTTAGCACAAAAAGAAACGACAAAGGAATCTGCTCATAAATCAAAAAATGATACACACAAACGGCTCATTTTTTCAGAAAAGTTTTCCTGCCCAGTATCGGGTTTCTCTATTCCTGAAATTGAACCACGCCTTTTTTCGTTCAATAATCCTTTTGGGGCCTGTCCTCTCTGCGATGGATTGGGTATCAAAAAGGCAATGGATCCACTAAAAATTGTGCCAAATAAAAACCTTACCCTAAAGAATGGAGCCATTGCTCCTTGGGCTAAATCGGATTCACTTTATTATAGTCAAACCTTAGAAGCATTAGGAAAAGCTTACGGTTTCAAACTCACAGATCAATGGTGTGAACTCTCTAGTGAAGCACAACAGGCTATTCTCTACGGTACAAAAAGAGATGAAATTTCTTTTATCTATAAAAATAATTCTGGTTCGCATAAAATGACCCAACCCTTTGAAGGAATCATCCCTAATATGGAGAGACGCTGGAAAGAAACCGATTCTGCTTGGTCTCGAGAAGAAATCGAACGTTATATGTCTTCTTCGCCCTGCCCAGCTTGTCACGGTTATCGTTTAAAACCAG
This sequence comes from Bartonella sp. CL25QHWL, assembly GCF_042195335.1. Classification (NCBI taxonomy): domain Bacteria; kingdom Pseudomonadati; phylum Pseudomonadota; class Alphaproteobacteria; order Hyphomicrobiales; family Bartonellaceae; genus Bartonella; species Bartonella sp. CL25QHWL. The sequence continues at coordinate 117,304 of NZ_JBHIOE010000003.1, forward strand.
AGGCACTTGCTGTAAAAATAAACGGAATGCATATTGGGCAAATATCAGATCTTTCTATTCTAAAGGCAGATGATTGGTTTGCCAATGTTCATCAATATCTCACAGAAAAACAACGTAATATCGCCGTACGTATTTTAAAAGAAATTCGTGAACGCTTGGCTTTTTTAAATCATGTAGGATTGGAATATCTTACCTTGTCTCGAAATTCAGGAACGCTTTCAGGGGGAGAAAGCCAACGCATTCGGTTGGCATCCCAAATTGGTTCTGGTCTTACAGGTGTTCTTTATATTTTAGATGAACCATCTATCGGTTTACACCAACGCGATAATGAACGCCTTTTGGAAATGCTGCGTCATTTGCGCAATCTTGGCAATACAGTTATTGTTGTTGAACATGATGAAGATGCTATTCTCACAGCAGACTATGTTGTTGATATGGGGCCTGCCGCGGGCGTTCATGGTGGAGAAATCATAGCGCAAGGGACACCGCAGGAAATTATAGAAAATTCAGCCTCTCTCACAGGCCAATACCTTTCAGGAAAAATGGCTGTTAAAATGCCGACAAAGCGACGCAAAATATCAAAAACGAAAACACTTAAAGTCATTGGCGCCAAAGGCAATAACCTCAAAAATATCAATGCGAATATTCCTCTTGGAACCTTCACATGCATAACTGGTGTTTCTGGAGGAGGAAAATCAACATTTCTTATTGAAACGCTTTTCAAAGCAGCATCACATCATATCATGGGCTCTCATCACAGCCCTGCCAGCTATGACAAAATTGATGGATTAGAATTTCTTGATAAAGTCATTGATATCAACCAGTCCCCTATTGGACGCACCCCACGCTCTAATCCCGCAACCTATACAGGTGCTTTTACACCGATTCGTGAGTGGTTTGCTGATCTTCCAGAATCAAAAGCCCGCGGTTACAAAGCTGGGCGTTTTTCATTTAATGTTAAAGGAGGACGGTGCGAAGCATGTCAAGGCGACGGAGTCATCAAAATTGAAATGCACTTTTTACCTGATGTCTATGTTACTTGCGATGTCTGTAAAGGAAAACGCTATAACCGAGAAACACTAGAAATAAAATTCAAAGGACAGTCTATAGCCGATATTTTGGATATGACAATTGAAAAGGCAGAAGAATTTTTCCAAGCTATTCCCGCTATTCATAATAAAATGGAAACTCTCATTAAAGTAGGATTGGGTTACATAAAAGTAGGACAGCAAGCAACCACACTTTCTGGTGGGGAAGCACAACGTGTAAAACTTGCGAAAGAACTTTCTCGTAAAACAACGGGACGTACACTCTATATTTTGGATGAACCGACAACAGGTTTACATTTTCATGATATTTCCAAACTTCTTGAAGTGCTTCACGAACTAGTCGAGCAGGGCAACACAGTTATAGTCATTGAACATAACCTTGATGTTATAAAGACAGCCGACTGGATTATTGATTTAGGACCAGAAGGTGGAGATCGCGGTGGTGAAATTGTTGCAATTGGACGCCCTGAAGACATCATTAAGGTTCCCGCTTCCTATACGGGAAAATTTCTAAAAGATGTTTTACTACGCCCATCTCTCTATAATTCCAATTCTTAGAAACGCTTTTTATTGTAAAATACAGCATACTAACAAAGCCTGTACTTTTACTATTACCTGTAAACCAACACCTAATTCCAGTAGTGCAACACGTTTGAAGCAAAGACTAAAAACAATTTAGCGCTTTATAAGCTGTTTCAGTTGTCGTATTGCCAAATAAGAATGCGCGCATAATTGCATATTTATTCTCTGTTTTGTTTATACTTGAAACGACCAGACAGCCTAAACTGGGAAAAATACGAAGTTTTAAAGGTATAAATAAGTTCCTATCTTTACATCACTTCTTAATTTATCTTTATGATTTCAAAGGAATCCGCGGCAATATCTTATAATGAAGATTGCCATTGCTTCACGCTTTTATTCATCGCGTTCCTTAATGGGATCATATTCCTCACGAAGGGACAAAACGCCCCAAACGGAATATATTTGCATTGCCAATTCACACATCTGTTTTAAAGAAACATTTCTCAATGCTCCCAAGCCCATTTCACAACAGCAGCTATGAATGCTATAATGATAAACTCATTTATTGTACACCACCATTTTTACGTTTATGAAGAAGCATAATCAGCAACATCACACTCTTTTCCAATATTTATCTCCCCTACTCCCTAATATTGTAAAGCCTTTAGTGATAGAAAGCTTTCATAAAAAACATTTTATTTCTTTTTTCAAATGTTGTTACCCACACACTCGTACTATTTATGATATATAAAGGTATTGTTTTGATTGATTGACGACAAAAAGATCTAAAATGAGAAAATCCTACGCTATTAGAGTTTCTCATTTAATGTGGAAAATGTCTAATTATCCTTATAAGTAAATGTGTTATCTAAAAAAAAGAAACAAAACTCTTTTATTGTATAATTTGAATTCTTGTAAAAGAATTGTAAGGTTTTTTCCCAAAAAACAGTGTTTGACTGTATTCTACAAAAGAAACTCTCCTAAAAGAGCTTAGAGTATCATTATTTGCGACTTTTTGTGCACAAAGTATCTGTTGGACATCTTACAGTTGTCAATATAATGTGATGCAGTCTAAAAAGACAAAATAACGTTGGAGATAATTTCAGCATGAAAAAAATTGAAGCCATTATAAAACCTTTCAAACTTGATGAAGTGAAAGAAGCGCTTCAAAAAATTGGGTTACATGGTATTACAGTAACAGAAGCGAAAGGTTTTGGTCGTCAAAGGGAACATACAGAACTTTATCGTGGTACGAAATATGTTGTTGACTTTCTACCTAAAGTAAAGATTGAAATTGTTGTGTCCGATGAAAAACTGGAACAAACTGTTGATGCAATACGTAAAGCAGCTCAAACCAAACATATAGGAGATGGAAAAATATTTGTCTTTTCCATTGATGATGCAATTCGTATAGGCACGGACGAAACCGGTATCGATGCCCTTTAATAAATAACGAGAAAATTCACTTTTTTATCCACCTCAACGCCACATTAAGGAAATTGAATATGACAACCGCATCAGATATTATCAAACAGATTACAGACAACGAAATCCGTTTTGTTGATTTACGTTTTACTGATCCACGAGGAAAATTGCATCACATTACAATGGATATCGCAGAGATCAGCGAAGATACTTTTAGTGATGGTGTCATGTTTGATGGTTCTTCAATTGCTGGTTGGAAAACAATTAATGAATCTGACATGGTTTTAATGCCAGATCCAGAAACAGCACACATTGATCCTTTTTTTGCTCAATCTACTTTGGTCATATTTTGTGATGTACTTGATCCTGTTTCTGGTGAATTTTATCGTAGAGATCCTCGTTCTATCGCCAAAAGGGCTGAGGTTTATATGAAATCTTTAGGCATTGGAGATACAATCAATGTAGGTCCAGAAGCAGAGTTTTTTATCTTTGATGATGTGCGCTATAAAACGGACCCTTACAACACAGGGTTTAAACTCGATTCAAGTGAACTTCCCTCCAATGATGATACGGAATATGAAACAGGAAATCTAGGGCATCGCCCACGAATAAAGGGAGGCTACCTTCCTGTTCCGCCAATTGATTCCTGCCAAGATATGCGTTCTGAAATGCTCACAGCACTCAAGGATATGGGCGTACAGGTCGAAAAACACCATCACGAAGTAGCAGCAGGCCAACATGAATTGGGTATTCGTTTTGATACACTTGTTCGCGAGGCTGACAAGATGCAAATTTTTAAATATGTTGTACATCAAATAGCAAATAGTTATGGGAAAACAGCAACCTTCATGCCAAAACCAGTTTTTGGTGATAACGGCTCTGGAATGCATGTCCACATTTCCATTTGGAAAGATGGCAAACCCATTTTTGCAGGAAATGAATATGCCGGACTATCAGAAATCTGTCTGTTTTTTATCGGTGGTGTTATTAAGCACGCAAAAGCAATCAATGCTTTTACAAACCCATCCACAAACTCCTATAAACGTTTGGTTCCTGGTTATGAAGCTCCTGTTCTTCTTGCCTATTCAGCACGTAATCGTTCTGCATCTTGCCGTATTCCTATGAGCTCCTCACCAAATTCAAAACGCGTAGAAGTGCGTTTTCCAGACCCAACAGCAAATCCCTATTTGGCATTTGCAGCCCTTTTAATGGCTGGTCTTGATGGCATCAAAAACAAAATTCATCCCGGACATGCTATGGATAAAGATCTTTATGATCTTCCCTTAAAGGAACTTAAAGAAATCCCTACTGTTTCAGGAAGCCTGCGTGAAGCGCTTGAAGCACTTGACAAAGATCGTGGCTTTCTTAAAGCTGGCGACGTTTTTGATGATGATCAGATTAATTCCTTCATTCAAGTAAAGATGCAAGAAGTCTTGCGTTACGAAACAACACCCCATCCTGTTGAATTTGATATGTACTATTCTGTTTAAACAATCAATACGCATTCTTTTGATTTTTAAAATGGAGGCAAAAGCCTCCATTTTTGTGGATATTCTTCTCATGCAAAAGCGCAAGAGGCTTTTTGCTCATCCGCTTTTCCTTTATAATGTGTTGAATCTCTTCAAATGAATTAACAAAGGTTTCTAATGCCGCGAATTTGTTTTCTCGTTCCCGTTCTTTTATGCATTGTCTTTATCACATCAACAACTAAAGCACATACAATAACCAACCAAAAACTTACAACTCTTGAGAAAGCAACATCTGCTTATAGTAAAGCACTTAAAAATGCCGATGCAAATGCCATCTTAAATGCTATTCCTCCCCAAGTCATCAACCGCTTAACCGCCAAAAAAAATCTTAATCAATCACAATTTCTACAAATCATGAAAAGCCAAATAGAACGGTTGGCAGAAAGTTACAAGATTGAAACGATCAACATTGATCAAAAACAAAAACGTGAAGGTACCCTTGATAATGGTACCCCTTATTTTGTTATACCCGTGGAGCTTGTAACCACAACAAATGCTGGAAAAAAATGCTCTATTCAAACTGAAATTATTGCCCTACTTCACGATAACCAATGGTATTTTATCCGTGGTAATGACGAAGCGCTCTTAACCATAACCAATGAACTATTTCCTGGACTTGATAAAGTAAAAACCAATCCTCAAAAAGTCACAAAAATACTCTGAGCCAAAAGAATGCACGTAAATAAAAGATTTTCCCCTATAAACAAGTTGTAACAATTGTAGCAGCAGCCTTAAATTCAACTTTTTTATGAGCACGACGTACCATTGTTTCTTTATCTATTCCCCATTGCTCCATCATCCAATCTTCATCTAAATGGGCAATAGACCAAGCATGATCAGCATCAATGTTTCCCGCAGCAACAGCAAGAGCAATGAGAGCAGATCCCGTTAAGGTTGTCATCATATGAAGTGCAGCAAGCATATAAGCAGACTCAACGCTACGTAAATAATGACTCACAGCTTGAAGTGCTTCTGGTGATTGTTCCACATGCATCAGCCCTTCTGTCAAATAAAACCTTGCACCCAGTTTTTTTTCTGCCCAATCTAATAAAGGATCCCATTGCTCAGATTGTTTTTGCACCAACTCTTTAGGTGTCTGTGCACGATAAAAGATCATATCACATGCAACGAAACGCAATAAATCTTCAAAAACCACCTGCATATCATCAGCGATACCATCAATAACAGTATTAACCAAACGCGTCATCGGCATTTTTGCAGGATCAACAACGTGCTTTTGGTTCTCAAATTCCTGAGCAACATATTCAGCAAACACTTCTGTTGGCACATGAAAATGACGCCTTGCGGGCGTTTTTACGGGACGTTCATCCAACAAAATCGTAAAGCCGACCTCCTCACAAGCGATCTTCACTTGCTTATAAAACCGTTTTGGGTGTGATTGGCATGAAAGATTTTGAATCTTTTGAACAGAACTCTTCTTATTCAATGGTATATCAAAACGATCCAAAATCTCACGCATATTGTTTACCTCTGATCTTTTCACAAAAAAAACGACTGTTTTTTTAGGTTCTGTAGCTTCAATAAGGTTTAATCTGACCTTCTTAACGATTCCAAAGAAGAAAAAAGACCTTACCACCCCCCACTCTAATTTAAGAGTTATATTTCATGTTTCTTTTACAAACAAGACAATGATGATTGCCTTTTATATATTCAATACAATCATAATAGTAAAACAATTTTTAAAAGTATGATCTTAATTAAGAAATTAAATATATTGAGTTTTATGGCAAAGATGTTCACGCCTTACCAATTTGCTTATTATTCATCTACAATAGTATTATCAATATGAATAGATTCAAAAACGCTGCTCATCCAAAAAATGATAGAGCAGTACGGTTTACGTGTCATTCACCTTCGCTTAACCATTCCAATAATTCTCTAACATATCCAATAAATACCCTGCATAGAATTTTTCCTGCTCAATCACTCCCCTAAACGACGATGTTTTACGGCATGATAGAATAATGACAAGACAAAATTTATCGTAAATTTTCTTTCACATATACATGATTTTATAAAGCACTAAATTACTTAACGCATTGTTCTTTATATACTCTATCATATTACACTAATTTAAATTTAGTCGCATAATTAAAAGAATAGAGATCATGTAATCTGAAAATAATGCTTTTACACTTATCCCTGCAGATACTAACTGTGCAACAGCAGCACAGCGGTGGCTTAACAATCACAATAAAAATATTTTGTCCACTGACTCGAGATCCCGTATTATCTTATACGCAACTCTTGAAGAAGCATTTAATGAACTTGCTCAAAAAAAAAGATAGGTATCTCCTAAGCCGTGCTACTTACCCTGATTTGCATACACTCATATTTACCCGTTTAGGTGATATGCAATTATTTGACAGCTTTATCATGCCTACTCACTCTATGGTTTTAGCTAAACGCAATAACGCTGATGAAATTAAAACCGTAGCGACTCATCCTGCCCCACAATCTCTGGTAGCTCATCAATATGACAAAGTATTTGCCAACAGCAATGCTGATGCAGCCGTTCTTTGTAAGGCTGAAAAAGCAAGATTCTTGTATCACAACATCGGTTGCGGCAAATCGCTATAGGCTGAATATTGTCGAAAATTTTGGACAAGTGCCAATGGCCTTTTTGCTCCACTCACTAAAGTCAACTAATCATGAAAAAATCTGAAGCGCTTCTTTCCATTGTTAACTTGGTTGACAAATTCCGTATGCGCCAAGAACGAGATGGGAGCATTAAAGAACCAACTTCAGCAGATAATAATATGATCAATGAATTGATCACTCTGCTGAACCAGCATGCCAATATTCTTGACGGATTATCTCCAAAACTTTTAGCGACCATTTCTGATGATCTTCATCAGTGGATAATCAGCGGTTTAACGACCCCTCCTAAATTTGATAACACTTTGGCTGCTTTCAAAGCCCCATTACCAGATGCTCCCTTGTTTTTCTTGGCTCCAATGCGTGCAACAAATAGACCTGATCCAGAAGGATTCCGGCTGGAATTAGTTACAGGATATCGTCATGAAACGGCCTATCTTGCTGACGCCTCAAAATATACAAATAATTATGTATCACCTTTTCAATGTATAAAAATGGGAATAGCATCAAGAGGTTTTTTAGAAGGCAATTGCATTGTTCTATTCCCAGAATCTGTAGCGGCTGCTCAAAAAAAAACAAAGCAAGCATTGGCTTTGTTTTTGTTTCAGTAAATTCTTTGATATTTACAACAAGCAGACAATTTTGGAAGCTAAACGTTTACTCGGTCGAGATAGTAAATTCCTGTTCGGTCAATTGCATAGTCGTAACTTATCTAAAGAAGACATTTACGATGCTCGCTGTTTGTGGGGCTATTATCATGACTATGCACATCATACCGGACCGCGGCCATTGGATAAAAATCTGTATATAAAATTAAATTGGTTTACAGGTCTTCTAGAAGAAACTAAAGTTGATTTAATTACAGTGCGTATTATGCTACAAAATCATCCAAAATTTTGGAAAGAAATAACTGAATTTATCCTATTAGAACGCATATTTCGTTATCCAAAAGATTCTGATCAGCATATGACATTCGATGCTGGTACAGGGATCTTGCTTTTTGAAATATTGATGCGGAACAAAGCATTGATTGAAACAAATCAAGGTTATCTTCAATTTGATTTGGAGCGTCTTGAAAAAGTAATAATATTGATGATAGCAGATATAGAAGCACTTGAAGCATTAGATGATGGCGCTTATTTGGCAGGAGCTAAAGATTATATCCAAAATAATCTTGGAAAACCACAGACCTCAAAGTCACGATTTAATTTTTCAACATCATCTTATGCACAGCGAGTGATTAGAGGATTAAATCATTGAGTTTTATAAAAGGACGATTATTATTATTTACTTTTGCCATTCTAGCATTGTTTTCCATAAGTTGGTTATTATCTAAGAATTTGGTTAGCAATATACCCGTCATGCATGCGGTTGGACTTAGGTTGTTTGCCACCGCTGCCACCTTATGGCTGATTGCAATATTTCGTGAGAAAGCTGTTTTCAGATCCCTACCATTGCTTTCCATGATACCTTCTTTTTTAATTCTCTCAGTGTTAGGATTTTCGCTGTATTTTGTATGCAGTTTTGGTGCATTAAAATCACTCAAAGCCAGTGATTTAACCATGGTTCTCGCTACTATTCCAGGAATTACTTATATATTAGGTGCATTGACAAATGTCCTTAAATTCTCATGGCTGAAGTTTAGCGGAGTGATAATTGTCAGTGTAGCAGCTATAGCATTTAATATAAACAGTGGAGAAGGTGGATATTATAACCTAATAGGAATAGCTCTTGCTTTAACAGCAGCACTTTCTTACTCTGCTTATGGCTTATTGTCTAAACGTTATCTTAAAAATTTACCTTTGCTCACCTCATTGGCTTGGATCACGACAATTTCTGCAGCATCATTTATGCCATTATTTATTTTTGATCCCACTCCACTCTTATATCTTAAATTAGAAGATATATTTAAAATATTGATTTTAGGAACTGTTTGTTCGGCACCAGTTTACGTATTATACCAAAAAGTTTTAGCCGAAGGAGGCGTATTATACGCCAACACTATCGGCGTATTATCCCCTTTTGCAGTGGTTGCATGTGAATGGATAATCGGCTCGAGCCCTTCTCTCAATATTATCAAAATAATTGCTATGATTGTAGTTGTTATAGGGATGACACTCTTATTTATAGATGCATCAAAGGTATCTACATGGCAACATAAACGCCATTCTCAAAACTCCAAATTTAATGAGGAAACAAAATGAAAAAACTCGCGTTAATTTGCCAGCGCAATGCAAAATTACCATTTATATTTGAAGCAGCACAAGCAGCTAATATCGAATTAGTAATGATCTATGATACCGCTGAAAGCGTTCCCTCTCAACACCCTGCAGCAGTAACTTCAACTTGGCAACTTCCTGTTTTTGATAACCCAGAGGCAGCTCTAGACATTTTTGCAACAGGAGCAAAAGAACGCAATATTTCTGGGATTATGACCCTTCGCGAAGAAGCCATCCTATGGACAGCTTTGGCTGCAAAAAAATTAATACTCCAAGTATTGAACCAGACGTAGCAGCATTAACCCGAAATAAATATCTCATGCGTCAAGCTTTTGCTAAAGCAGGCTTAAGAACACCAGGATTCTTTTATATAGATCATCCAGAAAACCTATCACAAACACAAGCCTTGGATTATCCACTCGTTATTAAACCCGTCTCTGGATGGGCAAGTACAGGCGTAATGTTAGCTAAAAATTCCGCCGAACTTCCTGATCTCATTAAAGCCGTATGGAATGTTCAGCATAAAGACATGGCACGTTTTAATGATAAAAGTAAACCTGTAGGTTTAGTCGTAGAACAGTATTTGCCAGGAAAAGAGTTTGTCGTAGAATGCTTTGTTGATACAGCAGGTGTACACGTTCTGGCCGTTGGAGACAAGGGACAGCCTGAGGGACCATGGTTTGAAGAAACAATTTATCGTCAACGCTGTGATATAGATGATCCTTTAATTATTGCTTTATGTGAGGCTGCATGCTCTGGAGTTAAAGCTCTTGGTATAAATATAGGTGCTGCCCATGTAGAGCTACGCCTAGATGCTCATAATTTACCTTATATCATTGAGATTGGCGCTCGTATAGGTGGATCGGGTGTCTCCCATTTTATTGTTGAGCAAGGTACAGGGATTTCATTTGCAAAACTATGTATGAATGCCGCTTTAGCTGAACAAACCCCAGACCTTCCCGATATACTCCCAGCTGAAAAAGTGGCGGCAAATTATATTATTCCTCTTCGTGGTCATGGACGGTTTTCTGGATTTTTAGGTCTAGATAAGGTTGCACAGCATCCTCAAACCGCCAGAACTATCATTTTCTTTGAAACCAATCATCTTTCACCACCTCCACCAGCATTTGGTGGATATCCTGGTTTTATTTTCTCTGTTCATAACTCAAACGAAGAAGCACGCAATTACCACAAATGGCTCGATGACACCTTAAGCATCATATGGAAACACCATGTTTATCAATAGTCCGATAAAGATATTTTTACTGCCCCTGAACTTTAATATAAATCTTATCGATACAAACGAACTCACAATGCGAATGCGATTGCCTAAAACTTTGCAAACATCTTCCATTAAAGGTGCATATTTCAAAAAACAGGAATTGAGGAAGATATAATCTACTTTTACACCCCATTTTAATAAAAGCTCTTCAATGTTTCTATATTTGAAACAATAATAAAAACTTCTAAACGACTTTTTTGATACGATCAACCTCTTCTCCCCACGTCTTAAAAGAAGAAAAAAAGATCTTACCTCCCCCACTTTGATTTAAAACTTATATTTCATATCTATTTAACAAAGAAGACATGATCTTGTTCATATATTCAATACAGCCATTAGAATAATTTTTTTAAAGGATTTATCTTTATTAAGAACTGAAGATATTGAATTTGATGTTAAAAGTGTTCAAGCTTTACCACTTTTCTCATTATCCACCTACAATAATGCGATCGATACGAACAGCTTCAAAAACGCTTTTTGCAAAATTTTAAAGCATAAAAATACGCATCATCCACGAAACGATCGAGCTGTATATTGTACATATCTCCTCCTTTGCTTAACAGCAAAAGCTTTTAATCAACAGTCAATATCTCCCTGCCTTTCATGATTGATATCAGCGACCTCAAACGCCAGTACTTTACAGCATGATCGGATAATAAGGCTACTATTTTAAAAAGCTGATGACAAACACATCCCCAATATTTATAGTCAAAATAACACAAATAGATTCACAGTCCCATTATCAATTTTTTTGAAGCATTTAAGCTCCCCTATCAACCAGATAAAAAAATAAATCAACGTGATCCTTCCATACTTATTAAAACACATGATAGCATTATTAAAAGAAGCAATTAAAATTCTGCACCATCAATGGTTTAAATCCCGACAATAAAATAAAACTTTAAAAATTACATTTATTATTTTTAAAAAGATTTATTAAAAATGATAGCGCAAACCACCAGAGAAATGAACTCCAGAAAAACCAGCCTTGGTTAACCTATGCTGATAGCTAAGATCACTGTGAAGTGTAACTTTAGAAGAAAACTGCGCATTGATACCCAAACCTGTTTCTAAGGAAGACCCGAAAGAACCCAACTGGAAAACATCTTTAAAATGAACAAATTGTTCTTTATCAAAACAATGAGCAAGATGAATAGTGCTATAAAAAGAAATGATACGATCCTTTTCAGAGGCTGTAAATGTTTTACTTAAACGCCCACCAACACGCATAAACCATTGATCTATTTTTTTCATCTCAACATCAAATCCGTCAATATCAAGAAACTTATCAAATTGAAGATGTTGATAAATAAGCTGAAATTGCGGATCAAAAATAAGACCTTCACCTCCTGTCATAAACGCTTTACCAGCAGAAAACGAAACGTTCAAAGGTTTTGCTTTTAATGTCGCCGTCTTACCCCAAGCATGGGTAAGCACATCCCCTTTAAACAAACCATAAGATAAAAGACCATCTACATAAAAACCAGTGTTGTGTTTCATACTACCGTATGCCGTAAATGACCATTTATTAAATGTACTCTTTTGACTTTGTTCCACATTATGAGGTTGTAAGGAAAGTTTTCCATAGGTTCCCATAATCCCAAAAGATGTCGTATTATGTGCACTCTCTACCGTTTTAAGCAAAAGATCTGTTTCTATAGCGTTATAATCAACATGTCCATCGTACCCATATTTAAGTGTAGAAAGATCTGAGACATAACGATAACGTCCACCATAACTCTGAACAGATAAAGCAAAATTCCCTTCAACTTTTAATAATTTACGAGGAATAGACCGCCTAACGTGCAACTGCTTTTGTTGATGACTAATATCCATGAGCCCAACATGAAACAAAGCATTTGGTACCAGAAGGTAAGTGGGAACCTGTGGAACAACCTCCCTGATCTTTAACTCAGAAGGGGGAATAGCAGACACCTCTAAAGCAGGCTGAATATATTTACTTTCAAGGCGGAAATCCCAAAAATCTCCATCTCCTTCAACCAATCTTTGAGAAGTTTGTGCATTTCCAAGAGCAGAAGCTGGACCATAAGCATGAAGATAATATTGGTAAGGCAAACCCTCTAATGCGATATAAGCACGATTTAACTGAAAAGAATCCTCTGCCGCTTTTCCAGAAACCTGAATAAGTGAAATACTATGAGCATTTTCACCAGTTGCTATCTCACCCTGATTTCCTGAAACAAATTGCACATAAACTGTCGTTTTTCCAGAAACATCACCATGTATCAAAAGCCGATCAGTTTTTTTATTATCGAGCAAACCATCACTACTGAGATGTGTATTGAGATAAATATCTGCCCTATCTTGCGCACTATAAACTTCTTTTTCTCCCTTCCCAATATAAAGTGTCTGATACTCCTGAAACATTGGAATCTCAAAAGCAATAAAACTATCAGAAACTTTCACAAATGAAATAGACGAACTTGTACGGTTTGCAACTTGCAAATCTATCCCTTTTCTTTTTGTCAAAAACCATTTTGATCCCCCTGTTAAATAAAGTTCAGCAATAGAATCATCGGCAACACGAGTCCCTCCTATCAATGAAGAGGAATCAGCCAAAATCGCTACAGTCCCCCCCTTTTCAGCTGTTAATAATAAATCACCAAAAATTTTTGTACCTTCTGTTACTCCAATATAACTACGACTTTTATTACTATGAATAGCTGTTCCGTCTGGAACCTCAAAAATTGTCCTTTTCAAAAAGACAAGTCCCTGTTCATACGCATCATTTTCCCCATCCCTCTCAAAATACATACCATGTTTGTTACCGATTGCTTTAATTGTTGAATCTTCAATATTAACCCGTGAAATTAAAATATTTCCTTCCCTGCCATTATTGGATGGTGTGTTAGAATCTTGTCCAACTGTTAAAACATGAACATCCGTAGAAATAATATTCGTATTTTTTACATAAACAGAACCATGATGTTTTACATTGAAAACTGTATGTGTAATTTTTTCATTTGTATTTTCTTTGTCTTCTGTTTTTTGATATTTTGAAGCAATGGTAACACCATCTAAAGTCGCACTACCCCCTCTCCCCACATAAAGCGCAGCAGCATCATTCACATCAATAAATCCACTTTTCATCTGAATACTCGCATCAGCCCTAACGAAAAGAGCACTCTCTTGACCGATACCCAAACCTTCCACTTTAATTTCTGTATCCGTTAACGTAACAGATGCTCCTCGCTTCTCTGCATAAGCAGCAATCTGAGAAGCCTCAATTGTTCCACGATTAACCTCAATCATTCCACTATCAGCTTTAAGACCTATTGATACATTTTTAAAAGCTGAATCGCTCAAAACAATTTTTCCCCCTTGTGATACAAAAACACCATAAATATCTTCTATACCTGCAGTAGCTTCAACCTCTACACGCATTGCCTCAATAACTGTATTTGGCTCCTGCACTACTATAGCAGCAGGCAACATGAGAGACCGCCCCTCCCCATTCTTTTCTTTAACAGGTGCCGTGAATTTATATACTTTATCACTAATTGTATGCTTTGAACCATCACTGCATTCATAAGGTAATTTGTTTTTGTCACATGACAGTGATGTATATGAATGAGAATGTGCCTCATTTATATTTAACAAAAAAGAAAAAATAGCTGCTGTAAAAACGCACGAATACAAGTGATTGTTAGATACCTTGACTATCATTGTTTTTCAAAACTTTCTTTTTTCAACAAAAACAAAAAATGCTGGCAAAAAAAATAAACCACAAATTAAACACAACAAGAATGAAACAAACAAAATTATTTTATTTTTTATGATAAATTACAGCACTAAATAATATGTTTTGTGTCTTATGTAAAGAAAGAACAAAAAATTTAAAAATACCATTTAGGATGACAATCCCTTTAAAGAAGGCATCTCAAAAACCGCTGAAAACTGCAATTACAAAGTGCCGAAAAACCAATCTTTTAAAAAACGTGAAAAAATGCGAACTTTGAAGAGATACAATATTCAATTTATCTCACCACCGAAAAATTAAAATACAACAAAATGAGAATAACTTTTAAGATTAAACGATTAAAACGTTTTAATAAAACACAGCACAAATAAGATACAGTATACGAAATCTATAACCGCATTATCTCTTCAACCACAACAAAAAAACAAGAAATTGCACACTAATGTATAAGCTAATCTACATAATTTCTATATTAGAAATGCTAAACATCTAACAAAAAAATTTGAATTAATAAATGTAATATTTTAGATCTTTTGATAAAATCTAAATACAGTAAAACACTCACCATTCTGAAATTAAAAAACACCAAAATAAAATTTCATCAAAATCAGCTCTATGAAAGCTATCTGTTGATTATCGTTAAAGCAGATATTTTAGCAAAGCTATTATTTTCCATTCTTTATATTGAATAAATTTCTCTAAACAACAACTCACTATCCTCCGTTATCATCATTTGACAACGACATTATTGCTAATCTCGTAGCTGATGAATATAACTACATTGGAAACAAAAGACCGATATTTCTCTCTTCTCCCGTTTAATATTTTTATTCAATTATTGCTTTAAAAATCAACGTTCTACTATTGGCGATCACTTGTGCAAAGCTTTTTTTATTTTCTGGCGCTTTTTATCATTTTCAAAACGTAACATCAAATCTCGCTCTTGTTTTGTCGAGTTGGTTACACCAAAAGTATCATTGTCCATAACCTGCTGATACCCTGCTACCATTAAATTGACTAAAAATGAATCACTTCGCGGCGCTGATGAAAAATAGATTCCCTTTGAATCTTGTAATTTGTACCGATAACCTGCTTTAGTCATGCACTCATAAACTGCTGCAAAATCACTTGCACGCGAATCCATATTTTCAGAAGAAGCGTAGATTGGTTTCCAACCACATTTTGACAGTGCTTGTTGGACCATAGACTTATTGACACCGGGCTTTTCCCATAATTCTAATGTCGATGGGGGAGGTTTGCTAATACACCCAGCAGTGCTTAATAAAATTATAGCACTCAATAATTTCAATGTTTTTTTCATTCCCCCTCCTTCAATATTTACGATAGAAAGACTGATAAGTCTTCTAATATTTGCTCACACGCAAGATGACTCTTGTTAGCATATAGATATTGAAGAAACAATCCTACCCACCCCATGCAAAAACAAGAATGTAAGGATTTTTGATTACAGCAGCCTCAATACTTAAGGTTGACATTCAGGTTGTTCTTTATGCTCTTGACAATGAGGACTATTCAAACGCCTCTCTACACTTCGCTGAGGAATAACTGCATCAGGCTGACAAATTGGAAGATTTTCATATTTCTCACACCACTTCATTCTTCCCAATTTATCTTGAAAACCTGCTTGGATCATACATGCATTCACAGACTCCTCTGCATTGAATTTTTCATCCATACTTATTTCTGTATCAAGACGACCATCAAGATGCTGTATTCCACATTCTAACAGGGCTTTTTTTATCTCAAGCTGATCTGCACCGGATTTTTCCCATGCATCTACAGCTGTTCGAGAAGGCTGCTCTAGGTAACATCCTGCCATAACAAATAAGGTTATCCCGCTTAATAATTTTAAAATCTGCTTCATTTTCCTATCCTTGAGTAATTTTGATATTACGAAACAATCTATAAATTATTATACATGCTGTTTTTTATTTCCAAAACAATGATGAACATTATCAGCCTATATTATTTTTATCTTTCCGAAGATTATGCCATAATTATTATAGCAAAAATACGGTAAAATTATTACTAAAACCATATTCTATCAACGATATGCTTATAATTATTATCAATATTTTGATTACAACCAAAATAGATATTTTATATCATTGCGCCAACAGTTGTGGTCCCCATAAATAATTAGCATTGACATGCTGAATTAAACCATCCCCGCACGGGCATGAGAAGCATGAAGGTAGGGATTGTTGATCATCACAAAATGCAAAACTTAAGGTTTGCATTCAGGTGCATTTTTATACTGTTTACAATAAGGGCTGTTCAAGCGCTTCTTGACACTGGGCCTAGGGATCACAGCGCCTGGACGACAAATGGGAAGGTTTTCGGCTCTAAAAGTATAACATGGCCCACCCGCTCTTGCTACTTCTTCATCTTTATAGCGAAAACCTGATTGAAGCATGCAAGCATAAATTGTTGCTTTTGCATTGATGCTCTGCTTTCTATTTTCTGGATCGACATCATAAGGTGTTGGCATGCCACATTCTAACAGGGCTTTTCCTATCTCAGTAAAATCTGCTCCTGGCTTTTCCCACGCACTCAAATACCCTCCAGGAGTTTTATTAAACTGACATCCGGCTATACTCAATAGAGTTATCGCACTTAATAATTTTAGAGTTTGTTTCATTTTTTACTCCATGATTTAATTCAAGGCTTTTGTTCTAAATGAAATGTGCCATAAAAACTTTTGGCATTTATAACCCACATCTCCAAGACAGGTATGGCAGCTTATGGGATTCATGATCACTCTCAACCATTCTATCAAAACGTTACTGCCAGCAGGGAGTGTCCCGTAGGTATAGCCATTACCGCCAATCCATCGGCTTACAAAATCATATCTATACCCATCAAAAACCTGTTTCATGCGTCTGTGAATGGCTGCTATGATGGTCTGTCATGCCAACAATCGTCATACTTTCTCCCATTACATTGATATCTTGACCGGAAATAAGATGAGAAGCAGAAATCTTGGCTTCTCCTTGTGCGTCTAACACGATGTTGCCCGTCGCCCCAAGGATAGAGGAAATCATTGTTGCGTGTGTTTCAGAGCTATCGGAAGATTTCTCATGCAAAAAGCCACTTGATGACGATTGTTTTTGCTGATCGTAGTGTTCTTGAGCACCTTTTATGGTAGTATTGAATGATTTTGCACCGCAATACAGTTGCGGAGTGCATTTTGTCCGCCTCCACTTGTGATAAAAATTACTCTCGTATCAATATTATAAAAAATAAGTTTGATCCTTGCTATTGTGAGCGCAATAACAATAAGAGTCGTAACACTGTCACACGTTCATTGTTCTCTTTAATTTACTCTTCTATGAGATTTTATTGTGATACCTTGCTGCTCTTTATTAAAGTTTTTGCAAATACAATCATACAATGCCTCTAATGACTTTGTTATCCACTATTTTCTACTAACGCCAATCCTCTTTGAGAAAAA
The DNA here is from genome assembly GCF_042195335.1 of Bartonella sp. CL25QHWL. Taxonomy (NCBI): domain Bacteria; kingdom Pseudomonadati; phylum Pseudomonadota; class Alphaproteobacteria; order Hyphomicrobiales; family Bartonellaceae; genus Bartonella; species Bartonella sp. CL25QHWL. The sequence goes on from NZ_JBHIOE010000003.1 coordinate 135,145, forward strand.
ATACATAAAGAACTTTATCTTCGATTCTAAAAGCAATAGTAGTTTTCTAAACAATAAAATTTAAACAACCAATTTTTTAAAGAGCTTAAAGAACAATTTTTACAATAACTTCTCTTGTGGAACAGAACTTCATTAATACGTTTAGAAAAAGATATCTACCTATAATCTTGTATCTGGTAAAATCTATTTGCACTATTAGGCATTTTTACCTGAAAGACTTATATTGATTGCAGGGCTCACCATCAAAAAATGCCTAATATTTATATGATTTGGTCGTTACCGTAAGCAATGGCTCACAAAACTTCCAAAGCAAAATAATAACGAGCAGATTTTTTCAATCTAGATTGTTCTAACCTTTAGAGAATAACAATCAAACACCTGTTTTCCTGATGACATCAGCTATTTGTTTTGAGCTTTATCTCTATTCACATTTTATTGCTGTTTCTTTTGCTTAAAATTATAAAGTTTAAGTGCATAGAAACAAATAATAAGCCAAGCAATCCAACTAAAACCTATAATTAAAACCGGTCGTGTCTCATCAAAATACCATAACAGAATAAAAATAAAAACCATAAATAAAATAGAAAAAATCGATCCTATTGGCCAAAATGGAATGGGAAATTTTAAACCATTCTGTGCTTCTTTAGGCATCTTAATTCGCATAAAAAATTGTGAAAGTAGAATCATCATCCAAACAAAAACTGTCGCAAATGTTGCCATTGCGGCAATAAGAAAAAAAAGCTTTTCATGGTAAAAATAATTAAGGACAGCACCAAGAAGAAAGATACCGAAGATCATCAAAATAACAAAAACTGGTATACCATTTTTTGATAAATATTGAAACTTTTTTAAAGCATAACCTTCCTGCGATAAACCATGGATCATACGACAAGCACCATACATTCCACTATTCATTGCTGAAATAGCCGCTGTAACAACAACAATATTTAAAATATTTGCTGCATACGAAATCCCAAGATTTTCAAAAATAGATACAAAAGGGCTATCCATAAGACCAATCTCATTCCAAGGATAAAGAGACATTAAAATAGCTAACGTCATGACGTAAAAAAGCAAAATACGAACTGGAGTAGAATTAATTGCCTTTGAAATCGTTTGATGAGGGTTTTGAACTTCCATGACTGCCATGCCAATAATTTCTATGCCACCAAAAGCAAAAACAACAACACTAAAGCAAGCTAAAAAACCAAACCAACCATTGGGAAAAAGTCCACCATTTTTCCATAAATTATGAACAGTAACGGTAGAAAAATTTGCACCTTCACCCCACCCCCAAAAAATAATTGCTATTCCTAAAATAATCATCGCAATGATAGCGATAACTTTAATAGAAGATAGCCAAAACTCTAGTTCACCATAGACTTCTACAGCAGCTAAATTAATACCTGTAATGATTAATGTAATACTCAGTGCCCATACCCAAGGAGCAACATCAGGATACCAAAACCCCATATAAGTCGCAAAAGCTGTAATATCAGCCAAACCAACAAGAATCATCTCAAATACGTATGTCCATCCCGTTAAAAAACCTGCTAATGGTGATATGTAATTTGCCGCATAACGAGCAAAAGAACCAGGTAAGGGATTATGAAGTATCATCTCTCCTAGAGCCCGCATAACCATAAAAATAGCTAAACCAGCAATACAATAGGCAATCAAAACACTGGGACCCGCAAGCTTAATTGCCTGTGCAGACCCATAAAAAAGACCTGTTCCAATAGCAGAGCCAAGAGCTAAAAAAATAACTTGGCGCTTACTCATCCCTCTTTTCAGTTTATTTATTGCCATTTCTTTCCTTACTTTTTGAAATGCTGACAATCCACACAACGATAACAGCTTTATGATAAATAAAGCCTCATGTTTCTTTCACAAATATATTTCAAAAAACATCGAAGACCAGCCCGTCAAACACTTTATTCTAAACAATAAAAAATACTTTTATTGCGAATTACTCAGCTTTTATAGCCTGCAATTTCGTATTATTTTATTCAAATAAAGTGATAATGAATTTTTTTATAATTGTCATTTAATTCATTTCGTATTCTCTAGTTTTTTACAGAGAAAATTAATCTTAATGTAATCTAAACTTTTAGGCTTCTATTTCCGTGCACGAAAATAGAAGCCTAAAACTTCATAACAAACGCATTAACTATGCGTACAATTAATTTTTTGTTACTTTAAGAAAACTCTCTTTGAGCCCACAAAGCAAACTTTTTACGCCAATTGAATAGCTCAATCAATGATAATACGAATCTCGCAAGCCTTCAAAAGTATGAGAAATTGTATTTACAACCCATCTTTTAAGGACTCCAACTGTCTTAAAGATAAACTTTCCAATAGAAAAAAAATATGCGCTAAAAATAGAATCTTTGACTGTTGGCCTAATGATAGCATTCTCCTTATCTTCGGGATTTTGCCCTGAGATAGCAATAAAATCTTTGTTTTTCGCTAAAATCAGAGGCTCCTTCTCTTGGGCCACTATTGTAATGAAAACTTCCTCTGGAAAGCCACCTCTCCTACAATTTGCATGAATCTCAAGAATTTGAGAGAAAAAAATAACTGTTATTGATACACATAATCTAGCACTTTTAAACATTTCTTTCTCCTTTTTTATTTAAAATATCAAAAATGAAATATAAAATTCATAAAGTATTAACAAATAAGAAGAATCTACAATAAATTTTTTATTTTTACTTAATATAATACATATATTATAATTTGTACTTATAAAAATATAATATTACAACATATAATTTGTGAATATTATTTAACTTAGATTAAAATTTCTGATAGAAATAAGAAAGTATAGGTACTTTAAATTTATAGTTTCTATAAAATTATGATGCTAAATCAGATCCCTATAAAATAATAAAATATCTAGTTGACTATAAATAACATATATATACATAATTCATTAAATAATTCAAATATAGTATTGATCTTCTATATTTTAATATGAGGAAGTTTCAAAATTCAATATCCGCCCTTCATCATTGTCCTTAAAACAAATATTATTGAAAACTTAATGAAGGAAAAATTGTTTCTGGTAAAACAGATAATAAGTGCCCTTCACGCACAAGTATATGTGCTTGATGAAGATCTGGAGCCAGATAGCGATCTTCCTTAAGAGAAGCAACATTTTTGCGTAAACATTCCATAACAGATTGCAAAAAAGTACTTGTTTTTAAAGGTGCACGATATTCAATTCCTTGTGCTGCAACAAGCGTTTCAATGCCAATAAGTGTAAAAAGATTTTCGCTCATTACCAATAACCGACGAGCTCCATGACAAGCCATTGAAACATGATCTTCTTGATTGGCTGAAGTTGGGGTTGAATCAACGGAAGCAGGATGGGCCATTTGCTTATTTTCAGACATTAAAGCTGCCGCTGTTACTTCAGCAATCATAAAACCTGAATTAAGACCCGCATTATGCGCTAAAAAAGCTGGAAGTCCATAAGAAACTGCTGGATCAACCATAAGAGCAATACGCCGTTGAGAAATAGATCCTATTTCACATAAAGCAAGAGCAATCTGATCAGCAGCAAACGCTACAGGTTCAGCATGAAAATTCCCACCTGATACAACTTCACCATTCCTTAAAATCAATGGATTATCTGTAACAGCATTTGCTTCAATAATCAGTGTTTTTGCTGCTGCCAGCAAAATATCAAAACATGCCCCCATGACCTGTGGCTGGCAACGTATACAATAAGGATCTTGTACACGCTCATCACCCCGTAAATGTGCTGCACGAATTTCTGAATCCCCTACAAGCTTTTCTAATGTTTTCGATACGGCAATCTGCCCATAATGTCCTCGTAAAATATGAATATCAGGATGAAATGGCGCCGTTGATCCCATGATGGCATCTGTCGTCAAAGCCCCTGCCAACAATCCACCACACAATGCCCGATAACCTCGAAAAAGACCGGCAAGTGCGAGGGCTGTTGATGTTTGAGTCCCATTAATAAGAGCTAGACCTTCCTTTGCCTCTAAAATAATAGGGGACAATCCCGCTTTCTCTAATGCAACAGCTCCACTCATACGAATATTTTGAAAAAATGCTTCCCCTTCTCCCATCATAACAGCCGCCATGTGAGCAAGTGGAGCTAGATCACCTGAAGCACCAACAGACCCTTTTTCAGGGATGACAGGAATGACGCCCTTTGCAAGCATATTTTCCAGCAAATTTACCAATTCTAGACGAACTCCTGAAGCTCCTCTTCCTAAAGAGATAAGCTTTAAGCTCATTATCAAACGCACAATATTTTCAGCTAAAGGTTCTCCTACCCCACAACAATGGGACAAAATAAGATTTCTCTGTAAAACAGTAACATCGTCCGCATCAATTTTAATGGAAGCCAACTTCCCAAAACCAGTATTAATACCGTACACAGGCTCACTTCCAGCAGCAATTTCAGCAATGCGCAGTGCCCCTTTCTCGATAGCTAAATGCGTGTCATTATGAAGTTTACTCACTTCACCATTAAAATAAATAGCCGCAAGTTCACTAAGCGTCACCTCGCTCGGTTTCAGTATAATAGTCATAATTTACTTTCTTTTTTAATCAAAGTATAATGTCTAGCATTATTGATGCTTCTATAAAACAAAAAAACTATAACGACTCTTTAAAGCGAGAATACTTTTTTAAAGGTATTCCTTACAATGGAGTCATTATCCAAAAGTAGAATAGTTGACGATAAATGAAATATTGACAAGCATAACCAAGGTTATAGATTTTAAAAATAGATAACCCATTAATTTATAATTATAATCTAGCATGATTCATATTAAATGAGAGAGCGGAATATCTTAAGACTCTCTCATTCCAAATCTGTGTATGTTGAATCAATCAACACCATTCGCTTGCACGTCATAAGCGAAATTGGCGTATAGATAAAACTGTAAAAAAAAGGACTACTCCTCTTATGAGCCGTGTCAAGAGCTGTCGCAACATTGGGAGATGACAAAGTGTGTGATAGTGCAGGCTTATTCTTTTATGACGCGTAAAGATGAAGAACTCAATGGATTTATCATTAAGCTATTCCTACTAAACTTATAAAAATCTTAGACAGACAGCTGTCACAATCTATCATGATTGCAAAAATTAAACTCTATAGAAAATTAAAAAACTTATTCAACACATCACAACAGAGAAGAAATTGAGCTTTTTTGCTACTTCTAAAATTGTACTTAAAGCGCCAGATTTAAACCTAAAAAGCACATCTTCAATAAAACCACACAAGACTCGCCCTAACCCGTTATTTAAAATAAAAATAAAAGAAGTTTTCTTATATCAAAAAATTTAATTAACATATTGTTTTTATATTATATCTTTAAAAAAGAGAAATGCTCCATATAACATATTTATATTTTACTTTTTTGTTATATTGAATCTGAATTTAGAGATAATTTCAAAATGAGTTGTTTTTTAAAGGTGCTTCCAAGCCATTACCTTTTTTACTACAAATTTCTGATTATGATAATTTTTATACTTTTTCAGTTGTTTTTGTCAAAATTTATTAAAAACACTCTCATTTAATAATAAAAAACAATCATAAAAACAAAGAATTATCAAATATTTCTATTCAATCTACCTCTTCTTATTTTATAAAATAATCTGTTGTTAAACTGCAGTAAAGAAAGCGCTTCAATACTATAATGCAGTGAATAAATTTTCTATTTAAACTCTCTCATATCAAGTGAACAATGAAAATCAGACGTAATAAGATGTCAACGTGAATGCTGAAGAAAAAAACCGTCCCCCTCAAAATCTGCCTTAATAAGGCGTTAATTTCCTGAATACCGCCTACTCTGATGTGCTAAAAGAGCAAAAGTAATCATCGATATCAGATTATCCCGCATACATATAGAGCTCACTTCGATACAAAAGCTCCAAATTGCCTTGCACTTCATATTTCTTTATCAATGCGACCAATTGCCGCAAATATTCTTTCCCATAGCAAGCAATAGCGCGTTGCGCTTGCGTTGAAGAGCGGCTCATTCCAATAAAAGCTTCAGATGGGATCATCATCATCCAATTATGCGTATGAAAAAAAATCTTTTCTGGATCTACCCCAAAGCCATCACTCATTTCCTGTAAAAAATCAAAATTACGATAATAACGGGAATAGTTCGGACTCATTTTTTCTAACAATGTCTCATAAGCCTCTAGAAATTCGCTATGCTTGAAATCGCGATTATTTTGAATAACCGCCATGACACCATTGACTCGAAGTTGGTCTGAAACAGAACAAAGCAACTTGGGACGATCCATCCACTGAAACGCTTGCGCTGCAATGACAAGATCAACCTCGCCAATTTGAGGCAATAGGTCTTCGGCACGGCCCTGATACCACTGCACCGTAGGAAATTTTCTTCGCCCCTGCTTAATCATATCTGCCGATACATCGATAGCATGATATTGGTGCTCATTTCCTAAAAAATTAACAATTCCCTCTAATGCGATGCCTGTCCCAGCACCCACATCCACAATGGACAAATGCTTTTTGTTCTTAAAAGGATGGAGCATGGTTTTGAATAAAGTAAGGGGATAGCGAGGACGATAACGATCATAATCATTAGCCAATCCATCAAACTTTTCACTTTGCCGTTGAACACCTTCTATCACAGGATTTTCCGCCTCCTTCACAATTACTACCATACATAGTTAAAAAGCCCTTTTTGTCCAATATATTAAACATAACTTCTAAAGGAGTGAAAATAAGAACTGCCCTTACCTTCTATCTTTCCATAAGATTGATACTTACATTTTTTCCTTTTCCAATTGTGATCTGCACGTTGTGAAACACAAAAATACTACGAAAATAATATAATTTTCTGTAATAATAATTGATATAAATATTATTGAACTTTTATAAGATGACATCTATATTACCCTTATTATTTTAATATCAACGAGTCACTTAAGCGTGCCTAAAACGCATAGAGATGTCGATTTATTGATAAATATGCCTGTTTATAAAATTCAAAATACTTTCCACCAAGAAGATAAACCCTATATAATACATAAAATATCTGTGGAGACATCTTTATGTTAAATGTACAAACTTCTTCAATTTCAATGTTTAAAATATTAAAACAATTTTCAATCGTGATTTTTTTGGCATGGTTAGTGCCATTTTTAAGTGGGTGCGGATTTAATACGATACCAACAAATGAAGAAAAAGCACATGCAGCATGGAGTGAAGTGCTCAATCAATATCAACGTCGTACAGATCTCATCCCCAATCTTGTAGAAACAGTTAAAGCTTACGCAGCTCATGAACAAAGCGTTTTCACAAATGTAATTGAAGCACGTGCTAAAGCAACGCAAGTCAACATTAATGCAGATATGTTGAATAATCCAGAAGTTATGCAGCAATATCTCAAAAATCAAGCAAATTTATCAAGTGCACTTTCGCGACTTATGGCTGTTGTTGAAAACTATCCGGATCTTAAAGCAAACCAGAACTTTCTTGCTCTTCAATCACAATTAGAAGGAACAGAAAACCGTATTTCCGTTGCGCGCCGCGATTATATTGAAACAGTACGTGCCTACAATACTGCACTCAAAACAATGCCGACGATGATTTGGGCAAAATTATGGTTTCGTGATGCTAAACCTATGCCAACTTTTACCATCGATACTGATAGCCAACAAACACCAAAGGTTAATTTTAATTAATGAAATCATTTCGATACTCTTTGCAACGTATTGTATTTCCACAATTATGGGCTTTTATCTGCTCTCTATATTTAGTTGCTGCATTGGGAAGTATCGCTTGTTCGCAAATAAAATTTCCTCATTTAACAGGTTATGTTAATGATGTGGCTCATTTGCTCGATAATGCAACCAAGGAAAACTTGACAAAAAAACTGGCAGCACTCGAAGAGAAAACGGGAGATCAAATTGTTCTTGTGACACTCCCTACTCTTTCGGGCAATGATATAGAAACATACAGCAATTCTCTTTTTCGTACATGGGGATTAGGCCAAAAGAAGATCAATAATGGTGTATTACTGGTCATTGCACCGAATGAACGCACAGCACGTATCGAAGTAGGATATGGTTTGGAAGGAGAGCTAACAGACGCTCTTTCCTCTGTCATTATTAATAGCTTCATGATTCCTAATTTTCGCGAAGGAAATTATCAAAAAGGAATTGCTGAAGCAGTTGATGCAATTATCAAAGTTATTACAGAAAGTAATTCTGATTTTACTTTTCGTATCAAAGAAAAAGCTAAAATCGTTGAAGAACAACGTAAACAAGCTGAAAAAGAAGAAATGGTAATCAATGCAATTATGTTTTTAGCCTTTTTTATAATGTTTGGTCTTCCTATTCTTGCAATGATTTTTGGTAAAAAAGTGGGTCCACAAAAGTATCTCTGGCTGGGGATCATCTTCACACCTTGGTTTCTTAACTTAAGTGCCGGTGGCAGATATCCTGGTGGAAGGTTCGGTGGTCCTAGAGGTGGAGGGGGCTTTAGGGGTGGTGGTGGATCATCAGGTGGGGGCGGTGCAACAGGAAGATGGTAAAAGGAACGTGGATTTTTAAGCGTAGCAAATCTTCTTAAGATAAAATTTATGAACGTATTCTCTTTTATTCAACAATTCTATACCTTACTCTGTAATCACTTTTATTGATTACAATATAAACTCAAACATCAAGATAAATATTACCAATGACATTTGAATTGAAACATACGGATCGTAATCACTTATCACATCATTTTAATGCAATTCTAGGAAATCCACCCGTTGAATGGAAGATAAGTGATCATCTAGTTGAGTATCCTGAAGCTCTGCGTTATATGCAAGAACGTGTAGAAAAAATTCTTGCAAAAACCGCGCATGAACAAGTTTGGCTTCTTGAACACCCTTCCCTTTATACAGCGGGGACGAGTGCAAATAAAAAAGATCTTTTGGCGCCTAATTTATTCCCTGTTTATGAAGCAGGACGTGGAGGTGAATTTACATATCACGGTCCAGGACAGCGTATTGCTTATATCATGCTTGATCTTAAACGCCGAAAACAAGACATTCGTGCTTTCATTAGTGCATTAGAAGAATGGATCATACAGATGCTTGCAAACTTTAATATTAAAGGCGAACGCAGAGAAGATCGCGTTGGTGTCTGGGTTAAACAATCTCATTTCCCATCAAAACAAAATGATATTTATTCCGAAGATAAAATTGCAGCTATTGGCATTCGAGTGCGAAAATGGATAAGTTTTCATGGAGTTTCTATCAATGTTAATCCTAATTTAGCCCATTATTCAGGAATTGTTCCTTGTGGAATTACAAACCACGGTGTAACGAGCTTTCTTGATCTAGGTTGCCCTGTAGCAATGCATGATATTGATATTGCTCTCAAACACGCTTTTGAACAAATTTTTGGTCCAACAATTGATGTTTTCTAAGTGCATTGATTTTTAAATAAAAAACAGGCATAAAATTATTTTAATAAATATTTTATTTTATGAGGTAGATAGTTAAACGCTATGAGCGATAACAAAAAGGATCTTTTTAGTGTTTTAAATAAAGCCCAATCTCGGGTAAATACAAAAGAAAACACTCTGCAGCCTCCAATGAAATCAAAAGCGATGATTTCAAGAAAAAGTGCAAAAGATACGCAAGAAGATGACTATAATGCCCTCTCTATTCGAGTTCTTGAGGGTTTAGAGCCCGTGCGTTTACGCCCTGGAATGTATATTGGTGGAACAGACAGTAAAGCGCTTCATCATTTATTTGCCGAAATTATTGATAACGCGATGGATGAAGCTGTTGCGGGTTATGCAGATTCTATTGAGGTCTCATTAGATAGGAACGGTTATATAACCGTTACAGATAATGGACGCGGTATTCCTGTCGAAAATCATCCTCAAATGCCTGAGAAATCTACTCTTGAAGTTATTATGACACAACTCCACTCTGGGGGAAAATTTGATGGAAAGGCTTATCAAACTGCAGGTGGACTTCATGGAGTAGGAATTTCTGTCGTCAATGCTCTTTCTGATGATATGGAAGTTGAAGTTGCACGAGAACGAAAACTGTACCGCCAACGTTTCTCACGTGGTATTCCTCAATCTGGATTGGAAGATCTGGGAGATGTTTATAATCGTCGTGGTACGCGCGTTCGTTTTCATCCTGATCATGAAATTTTTGGTGAAAAAGCAGCTTTTGATCCAGAAAAAATCTATAAGATGACATGCTCCAAAGCCTATCTTTTTGGTGGCGTAAAAATTCGCTGGACTTGTGATCCCGTCATACTTGAAGGCGTAAAAAATATTCCTGAAAAAGCTGTTTTTCATTTTCCCAATGGGCTTAAAGACTATTTACTTGCGTCACTAAAAGATGAATATCGAGTAACGTCAGAAATTTTTTCTGGCAAAACACAACACAATAATGGCCATGGCTCCGTTGAATGGGCTATCGCTTGGCATGGTGGTGATTCTTGTGTGCAATCTTACTGCAATACGATTCCTACAGGAGAAGGCGGAACGCACGAAATAGGATTACGTCAAGCTCTTTTGCGTGGATTGAAATCCTACGCTGAGTTAATAGGAAACAAGCGCGCAGCGATTATTACGTCTGACGATATTATGATTTCAACAGCCGCAATACTTTCAGTCTTTATCAGTAACCCTGAATTTGTTGGACAAACAAAAGATCGATTAGCAACCATTGAAGCACAGCGTATCGTTGAGAATGCAATCCGCGATCCTTTTGATCATTGGTTAGCAAATTCCCCGCAAGAAGCAACAAAACTTCTCGATTGGGTTATTGAACGTGCTGAAGAACGCGTTAGACGACGCCAAGATAGAGAAATAAGTCGAAAAACTGCTGTCCGCAAATTACGTCTGCCCGGTAAACTTGCAGATTGTAGCCAGAACCATGCTGTGGGTGCTGAACTATTCATTGTTGAAGGGGATTCTGCAGGAGGATCTGCTAAACAAGCAAGAAATAGAGCAAACCAAGCAATTTTACCTCTTCGTGGTAAAATCTTAAATGTCGCCAGTGCTGCACATGAAAAAATGAACTCAAGCCAAACAATTAGCGATCTTATCCTTGCTCTTGGATGTGGAACACGCTCCAAGTATCGTGAAAAAGATCTTAGATATGAACGTATTATCATCATGACAGATGCTGATGTTGATGGTGCTCATATTGCGTCACTGCTCATTACCTTCTTCTTTCAAGAAATGCCTGACCTTATTCATCAGGGACATTTATATCTCGCCGTCCCTCCCCTTTATAGAATATCGCAAGGAGGAAAAGTTGCTTATGCTCGTGACGACATTCATAAGGATGAATTGCTCAAAACTGAATTTACTGGAAAAGCTAAAATAGAAATCGGGCGTTTTAAAGGGCTGGGTGAAATGCGCGCAGAACAACTTAAAGAAACGACTATGCATCCTCAAAAACGTACATTGCTTCGTGTTTCTATTGATGCCGAGGAAATGCAAGAAACGAAAAAGACTGTAGAAAGTCTCATGGGAACAAAACCAGAAGCACGATTTCGTTTCATACAAGAAAATTCTACTTTTGCTTCTAATCTAGACATCTAATGTAAAAAATATCCCTTTCAAACCACTGCTGCTGCGTCAATCACGCGCAGCTGCGGATTGATCGTTCCATTCCAATAATTCAAACTAAGATGACCAGCTAAATGAATCATTTCACCAATATTTTCAAAAAGAAAATCACCAAGCGATGTCCCTACAGCACGAAAAGCAATTCCTTGCAGTTTTTTTCCTTCAACATTAGATACAATGAGGCGAAGATGTCCTTTACCAACTTCAGATAGATTCACCAGTCGATGAGAGGGAAGAACAAAAACAGGTGTTGCATTCCCTGCCCCAAATGGCCCTGCTTTTTCAAGCAATTCAAACAGCGCTTCATTAACACCAGAAGCAGAAAGAGAACCATCTATACTAAGAGATTTTTTTGCACGCAACTGTGAAACCATTAAAGAAACTTTTTCTTCTAGCCATTTTCGAAAAATTTCAATTTTTGTTGATTGAATTGTAATTCCTGCTGCCATACTATGTCCCCCTCCTTTTTCTAATAAATTTAATGTAACAGCTTCACGAACGAGTGCTCCTAAATCTATACCATTAATTGAGCGTCCCGACCCTACGCCATTTCCATCTTCTTTCAAAGCAATAGCAAAAACAGGACAAAAAAAACGCTCTTTGAGACGGGAAGCAAGAATACCAATAATTCCCGGATGCCATTCTTTATGTGAAATTACAAGCGATAATGGTATTTCTTGATCTTGATAAAGAGAAGTAATGTAAGATTCCGCTTGTGCTAATTGAATGTTCTCCATTTCTTGGCGTTCTTGATTAAGCCGATCTAATTGTTCTGCTATTCTGTCCGCTTCATCTTTATTCTCACAGCTAAGCAAACGTGCTCCCAAAGCTTGATCACCAATGCGCCCTCCTGCATTAATTCTAGGACCTAACAAAAAACCTAAGTGAAAACTATTAAGCGGCTCCCCTATTCGTGCAACCTTTGTTAAAGCTGTTATTCCTAGATTATGCATAGAACGAGCAACTTGAAGCCCTTTTATCACAAAAGCACGGTTAACCCCCTGTAATGGAACGACATCACATATGGTTGCCAATGCAACAAGATCAAGCATACTTAAAAGATCAGGCAGCTGCCCTTGGAATTGTTTTTTCCGCAGCAAATGATGAACCCAAGCTAACGTAACAAAAACAACGCCAGCTGCACATAAATGCCCCTGTTTAGAAAAATCATCAGGGCGATTAGGATTGACAAGAGCAACGGCTTCTTGATGAATCTCTGACATTTGATGATGATCTAAAATCACAACATCAGCACCAGCAAGCCTCGCTGCTTTTACGGCATCAGGACTGTTTGCGCCACAATCAACAGTGATAATTAACCGAGCGCCTTCTTGCACAAGCATCCTCATTGCTTGTTCATTCGGACCATAGCCTTCAACAATACGATCAGGAATATAAATTTTGACTTCAATACCAAAATAACGAAAAAAACGCGCTATGAGTGCCGATGAACAAGCACCATCAACATCATAATCACCAAAAACAGCAACCTGTTCTTGATTGAGAAGAGCCTTAACAATACGCTCTGCAGCGCATTGCATATCCCTAAAACTTTCTGGATCAGGCATAAGCGTACGTAATGTTGGATTAATAAAAGCAACAGCCTCAGCTTCATCCACATCTCTTGCTGAAAGTACTCGAGCTAACTGATCTGGAAAGCCAAATTTTTGAGAAATAGCGCGCGCATTATTTATCCCTTGAACATCAAGGGCATCTAACCAAGCTTGACCACAAGCAGAAGATTCAACATTGAGAAAATAACGAGACCACTGCATTATTTCTTATTTTATAATGAAGAACAATAAAATACAATCATGCGTTAAAGATAAAATAGTTTTTTGCAACATTCATTTTAAGTTTAAATGGTCTACAAACTTCTTTTAATGGGGTATTATAATACCTTTCTCATAACATGTTGTTTTATAAAGTTTTTATTTTCTCTTGACGTCAATCAAAAGACATTATATCAGAGCAAGTAGTATGCGTTAAATATTTCGCTATGGTAACAATTTTCAACGCAAAACAGTAAAAATTCCCTTATATTAAAAGGGTTCTAATAAAGGATACTTCTATGGCAACTTTTTCACAAAAGCCAACTGAAGTGGTGAAAAAATGGGTTATTATTGACGCAGAAAACCTTGTTTTGGGTCGTCTTGCCACATTTGTTGCTAACCGCTTACGTGGCAAACATAAAGCTACATTTACTCCACATGTTGATGATGGTGACAACGTTATTGTCATTAATGCAGATAAAATAGCTCTCACTGGCAAAAAATATACGGATAAAAAATATTATTGGCATACCGGCTATATTGGTGGAATCAAACAACGTACAGCACGTCAACTTCTTGAGGGGCGTTTTCCCGAACGCGTTATTGAAAAAGCAGTAGAGCGCATGATTCCTCGAGGGCCTCTTGGTCGCCGTCAATTGAAGAATCTACGTGTTTACGCTGGAAGCCAACATCCACATGAAGCACAACAGCCTGAATCTCTTGACGTTGGTGCTTTAAACCGCAAAAACAAAAGGATTGCTTGATTATGGCTGAAATTAATTCTCTTTCTGAGCTTAGCATAGTAACAAGTATTACAGAAACACATGAAAATGTTGTTCCTGTCCACGTGCAAAAGCTTGATTCACAAGGACGTGCTTATACAACAGGAAAGCGTAAAGACGCTGTTGCACGCGTATGGATTAAACCAGGTTCTGGAAAAATCACAATCAACAATAAGGAATTTGACAAATATTTCGCTCGTCCTGTTCTTAGAATGATTCTTCGTCAACCAATTGTTGCAACAAATAGGGATACCCAGTTTGATATTATTGCAACCGTTGCAGGCGGTGGTCTTTCCGGACAAGCCGGTGCAGTGCGCCATGGCATTTCCAAAGCTTTAACCTATTATGAACCAGAACTTCGCTCAATCTTGAAAAAAGGTGGTTTTCTTACCCGTGATAGCCGCGTTGTTGAACGTAAAAAATACGGTAAAGCAAAAGCACGTCGTTCTTTCCAATTCTCAAAGCGTTAATTTCAATTTTTGTACAATGCATAAAGCCTCGGACAAAACCGAGGCTTTTTCCCCTACTAAAACAGACTTTTAGATGAATGTAGGAACAAATCTATACCGATTAGAAAAAACAAAAATGCAAAACAACCTCCTCTCTTAAGATAAAAGGCAAGAAAATAAACCGAAAAATCTCGAAACTTCAGTTTCAATTTTTAAAATCTGTTTTACTAACTTGAATATATCCACGTGCTAAAGCAGAAAAATATTTGCACGAAAACTTTAGCAATTTTATAAGCTTTTCAATATTTTTTTCTATCATCACTTAACAAGCTTTAGTCCACAAAATGTTTTACCATTGTGATAAAATGAGGAACAGAAATAGGCTTTGACATATATTCTTCACATCCACTGGCACGAATTCGCTCCTCATCGCCTTTCATAGCAAAAGCTGTTACAGCAACAACAGGGATTGATCGAAGTTCTTCATCTTCTTTTAATTGTTTAATAACATCTATTCCAGAGACCTCTGGCAACTGGATATCCACAAGGATAAGAGATGGCATTGATGAACGCGCCAAATCTAATGCCATAAGACCATTACGCGTTTCAACAGTTTCATAACCACTCGCTTCTACAAGATCACGGAATAACTTCATATTAAGCTCATTATCTTCCACGATCATGACTTTTTTTGACATTCGTATAACTCCACCCTTCTCAAATAAAATAGAGAAATAGAAATGAATCCACATTCTCTTTGCTTAAGATAAAATGATAAAATGAATTGTAAACCACAAAGAGATTAAAAGATTCCAATAAAAGCATTTTTTACAAATATTTGTAAGACGCATCGCTATACTTATTCAGTTCATCAGTATAAAATCCACAATAACCATAAGTATTGTATTACCCTATATTTTTGAGTGAATACGCACCGTTTATGAATATCTCAATTCCAGCATATGCATTTTCATCATAGAAAAAATATCAAATACAAACTTAGCTCAAATGCGTATTTTGAAGAGAAAAAATTTAATTAACTTTAAAAAGCAGCTGATTATTTAAATTTAATGTCCCCTATACTGCCATCCCCCAACAATATCTTAATGATATTAAAGGATAAATTTACCATATTATTAAAAGTAAAAAATAAATAAACCGTGATTAAACATCACGGTTTATTTAATATAAAATATTCAACAACAGAATAATTCAAAGTTCATCAAGGAATTATCTTTTAATTCAAAGCCCATGCACTATAAGCAAAAGCATCGAATGCTCTTCCACCTGTCTCTCTGTTAGGACTCGGCGGTTTTCTAGTAAAGAAATATACAAGATATGCGATTAAACCAAAAATCGCTGCCTCCATCCCCATTAAACCCGCGACTTTTTGGACATTTTTCTCAGCCCCTTGTCCTCCAAACTGGCTAATAATCATATCAACAGCTTTAATAACTCTATTTTCCTGTGTCATTACAGAAATGAAACCAGCATTTTGAAATCTATCATTTAAAGAATCAGCATTGGCTCCTAAAACCTGTGAAAAGAAAATAGCTACTGCAACAAAACATACTATACAATGCTTGAATATTTTCATCATAAACACCTATTACAATATTTAATAAAATAAATTTTCTTTACCGCCCCCTCTAAATAGAAAACATTACATCATCTATCGATAAAGTATATTTATCTTCTAATAACAAAAAATATAATACAAAATTTAATTAACAGTTTTATTTTAATTGTTAATTTTATATTATATTACATTTACAATATATCCGTTACATGTTTATTTTAATATTGTCAATTATTTTATTCGTGTTTTAATAATGTATAATTTAATGGAAAAAATGTATTAAAATAAAATTATTTTATTGTTTTTATTATAATTTTATCTTTATTATCATAAATATTATTAGATATTATAACATAAAAATATCAATATATTGTTTTTTAGTTACACGTAATGTTTTTTATTTTTTGTATAATATAGTAAGATAAATATTTTTAAAATTTACAAAAAACAAAAAAATATTTTATTGAAATATTCTGTTAAAATAATTTTTTCTTAGTATAGATTGAGAAGAAATAGTTTTCCCAGCAAAAATTAGCGTAAGTATCAACTTAGCTCTTTGATTGAAAAAGCTAAATTAAGTAAGATAAGGGATAACTTTGGTGAACGCGCCAAATCTAATGCCATAAGGCCATTACACATTTCAAAGATTTCACAGCCATTCGTTTCTACAAGAACGTGGAATAATTTTAATAAAGTTCATTGTCTTTCAAGATTCTAACTTTCTAACATTAATATAATTCTACGACTTAGAGAAATAGAAATAAATACACATTCTTTCTAACCAAGATAAAATGATTAAAAATTTTAAACCTCAAAAAGACTATATTATGTACAATAAAGTATTTCTGTAATAATATTAAAAAAAGAGTACAGCCTAAAAACTTAAAGCTTAATGGGCATATTAATAAATATAAAAATAGCTAAACCGTGATTATAAATCACGGTTTATTAATTATAAAAGATTCAAAAACAGAATAATTTAAAATTCATCAAATCAACATTTTTAATTAAGAGCCCATGCACTTCGAGTAAAAGCAGTGAATGCTTTTTCACCTGCGCTTTTTCTAGGATCCGGTGGCTTTCTAGTAAAGAAATATACAAGAAATGCGATTAAACCAAAAATCGCTGGCTCCATTCCTATCAAACCAGCCACCTTTTGGACATCTTTTTCTCTGCTTTGTTCCGAAAATTGACTAATAATCTCCTTAACAGATTTAATAACTCTATTCTCTTGTTTCATTACAGAAATAAAATCAGCATTTTGAGATCTACCATTTAAAGAATCGGCATTGGCTCCTAAAACTTGTGAAAAGAAAATAGCGACTGCAACAACACATGATATACAATGTTTAAATATTCTCATTATAATAACCTATTACAATATTTAATAAAACCTTACTCTCTAAACAGAAAACATCACATCATCTACCGATGATTCATATTTTCCTACTGAGAAGAGAATGATAATATAATACAAAAATAATTATTATTTTGTATTATATTTTTATTCTTTCCATATTTAATTTGTTTTGTCAATTATTCTATTTTTGTTTTAAGCTGACTGATTAGATGATAAAATTTTATTACAATAATATGATTATATTATTGTTTAAATTGTATTTTTTCTTCAAAACTATTGATTTTCTTAATCACAACATTTTTAAATCACAACATAAAAAATATTACTAAATTGTCTTTTTTATTACACATAATGGATTTTTTATATTGCTAGCATACAGTAAGCTAATTTTTTTTCTTATTGTATGTTGAGAGGAAATAGCTAACCGAGTAAAAATTTAGCGTAAACAAAAATTTCGCTCTTTGATTAGAAAAGCTAAACGAGATAAGATAAGAGATAATATTGATGAAACCGCCAACTTTAATCCATAAAGCCATTAAACATTTCAACGATTTTACGACAATTCGTTTCTACAGAATC
Organism: Bartonella sp. CL25QHWL; assembly: GCF_042195335.1. NCBI lineage: Bacteria > Pseudomonadati > Pseudomonadota > Alphaproteobacteria > Hyphomicrobiales > Bartonellaceae > Bartonella > Bartonella sp. CL25QHWL. The sequence goes on from NZ_JBHIOE010000003.1 coordinate 153,286, forward strand.
GCAGAATAACTTCAGTTTAAGCTCATTATCTTCCACGATCATTACTTTTTGATATTAATAGTGCTCCACGCATTCAAAATAAAATAGAGAAATAGATAATGAATACAAATTCTCTCTCTAACCAAGGTTAAAAAGATAAAAAATGTAAACTATAAAGAAACAAAACAACACCTAATAAAAGCATTTTTGCAAATATTTGTAATGCTCAGCATTATGTTTTTCAGTTTATCAAAATGAACTCCACAATAATCGTAAAATTATATTATTCTATATTTTTGAATCGATATGTAAAATTCATAGGTATCTAATGAATACCAATAAACTCACAAGTATTTTCATCGTAGTAAAGCTATCAATCACAAAAATTAATTCAAATACACATTTTGAAGAGAAAAAACTTACGTAACTTTGATATGCATAGATTTTTTTATCTGTAAGCAATCAGTAGTTTATATACCCAATTAAAAATTTATTCTTGTGATCTTATATTGTCTCAAACGCTTTTGTTATACATCAATACGAGCGATGCAATAACAAATCAAAATAGAACTTACTTATGTAATTTTAAACAAAACTTTAAAATGGACCACACATGTTGTTAATGCATTGTTAAATGCAAAAACAATCACAAAACTGTGAAAATAAAAAACTCATTATAAATGCTAATAACTTAACAGAATTTATTTTTTTGCTTTATATAATTTTTCAAAAAATTTGGTAAGAAAATATGAGTGATACGCGAAAAAGTTCTCAATCTTTTCAATCTCTATATCAAAAATCACATTATTTTCATCACTGATAATCAAAAACATATGATCGTTATCAGTTATTTTACAACATCAAATTAAAGCATTATTTTTGTTTATTGAAAAAGAAGCTGTCTGGATTTCTCTTTATTTTTTTGGCCAAATCTAAAAACATAACTTTATTAATAACATATCTCATAATCTCTATAGAAAGATACTTAAATAAAGAATACTATAAAAAATAAAATGAATATTATTGATGATTTTTTATAATATCAGTTTTAATATGCGCTTTAGAAGCATAATATAATTTAAATAAATTTATTAATAATATTAATAGTATTTAAAGTATCTATAACACTTAAAATTTCTGAACTAAAATATATAGACTTATAAATAATATACCATTAAAAGATATTCTAACAATATTTCTTAGACATATTTTTCATTAACATATCTACAAAATTATTATGATTTTAGAGATATATTGCAGATATTCTATAAATTACCGTACACAATTATAAAAATGATGCACAACTCTAAAGGCCCCCTACTAGAGCACCATTTATAGTGCTGCCTACTGCTTCTCTTAGTATAGCTCCCTCCGCAGCAGCAGCTACGATTAACAGGAACTATACCATCTATTTTCTATTGCAACTGCACCCGCTATACTTACGATTCCTCCAAGCACAGCACCTCCAACTGTCCCAACAGGCGCCACTATCATTACTCCTGTTTGTCCTGTAGATTTTATTGTATCCCAATAATAACCCGAAGGACGGCATGAATTACCTGAAGCACTTGATGAGCTTGAACTCTCCTTTTTCTTTTATAGAAAAACGCATCATATCGATACAATTAGATTAGATTATTACGCGTTTTAGACAATTTTCAAACCTAATTTTAAATTAAAATAAAATAAAAACACCGTACAAACAATAATAATATTTGCAAATACTATTAAAATATAACACATTATATTTTTCTTTCTCTTAACAAAATCATAAATTAAAATGAGTTTGCATAAGAAAAATTAAGAACCTTCTCTTGATTTACTCGCACAACAAAGAAATATATTTATTACGTTATTGAAATTAATCTTATTGCTATCGTTTTACAGCTACTTGACTTGGTGAATCCTTTTATTTTTCAAGCAATTATTGATGGAATTTTGCCTACTCAGCATGCTGAAAATCTCTATGTGATCGTTATCTTGATAATTGCTATCATGTTGTTTAGCACAACTCTTAGCTTTCTATCGGGCAACTTAAAAGCTTTATTCTATCAATTTTCTTATTGTTTAAGCAAAAAACTCATCCACGTAATAATATATTGAATGCACCAACAAAATCCGCACGAATAACCACATTCTACGCATATAAAAATTACCCACTTTGACAATTTTTTAGCACTATAACCGAAAAAGAATACATCTGGCTCGTATTATGAATGATACTAAATTGTATGCCATCTTACCATTGGCTTTTGTCATCAAGCTGCCATCTAAAATCGAACAGTTTAAACCTCTGATTTCTATTTCACGCTCCTTGCCAGTAACTGTGGGAATGCGGCCTATATTATTGTTCAATCTTATCTAACAATAAAAAAATCCTCATGTGAAAATTCTACATGCCTTATATCGCCAGAATAAATAACGATAATTTATGGTACAATAGAATTATTCACTCAATTTTTTTTACTTTTATAATCATGCTGACTTTCATCTCATCCCCCTAATCCATTAAATTTACGCATTGTTTTCTTATAACTTATGAAAGTCATGACCATGGAAAGAAAAGCGCTCAACAGAATATATCCAATATTCCATTCGCCTTTACCAAGCAACAATGACACAGGCAAGGAAGCAGAAAAAGCCATGGGAAGCATAAACAAAAGCCATTTTACGATGCTTAAAGGATAAATTCCTATTGGCACAAATGAAAGCTCGTAAATCATTTCATGAAAATATTCGACAGGCATCTTACGGCTAATAATAAATGTTACAAAATTAAACATCATGAAAAAACAAATATTGACAATAAAAACACAAAATATTGCAACAATAAAAGAGATCCATCTTAGCTTAAGATCGGATATATTCGGTAATGATACAAATAAATAGGCACTAACATAAAGAACAAAGAGCTTGATCAGATTAAGAGGTTTACACCAACCAAACAACATCAACAACCAGATTGAAACGGGCTTTATCAAGTATGGTTCAATTTTACCATCCGCTACTTTTTCAAAAAACGTTTCAATAGAATTAGTAAAAATATTCAAAAATATTCCAAGTAAAACAAAGACAACAAAGATAAAATGGATTTCATCTCTGCTATAGTTACCGATCTTTCCTGAAAAAGAAGATATTCTATCAATAAATATGAATTGAATAAAATAATAGCATAGAGAAAGAATAAACTCCCCAGCCAAATTCTTACCATAAACAATCTGTCGGCGGATATTCAAACTGATAAAATGAAGGATTATTTTCATCTCAACCACCCGCTCCATTATATGCTTTCATCCCTTTATTCCAAGCAATATAAATTAAGAATAAAAAACACAAAATATAAGTAAAACTTCCGAAAATAAACTGCTGAAACAACGCTAAATTTTGCGTCGCGAAAAACTCGGCAGGAGCTGATATCATGAAACGATAAGGATTAAATTGCATAAGCGGAATAAGCCACACCGGCCAAAAAGATGGTGGTAAAAGAACACCACCAAGAAGCGTTGAACTGAGGATACTGAAAGAGAGTAATATATTGTACTCAATCACCCAAAAGCTTAATAGGGCAATTCCAAAAGAGAGTAAAAAACAAAGCAATTGTGATAGAATAACAACCAGAAAAAAGAACAGAAAAGCGATAACCAATCCCAGAATATTTTCATAGGATAAAACAAGCTTAACAACAAAAAGAGCCAATAACGGGATGCTATATAATACACTCTCCCCTAAAAAAGTAAAAAGCATTTGTGTCATATAACTAAAGGGCTTTGTAAGATATACTTCTAATTGACCTTCTTTAACATGATGAGAGAAAAACTTAATCACATTATAACCATTATTTAAGCGACCTAGGACTAAAGCAAAAGCATAATAATACATCATATCATAAAAGCTAAAGCCATTGATGGTGTTGCCCGTATCAGAGAAAAGTGCATTCCATAATAGAAGTTGAATAACAAATGGCGAAAGTGTCCCAATGATAATATCGGTAAAAAACATTGCTCTATCACTTAGAACAGTGAGTAATCCATTCTTGGCAAAAAGAAACATACCAAAGCAGTGGTTAGATAAATTCTTTAAATTTAACACGGAGCATCTCTTCAAGCGAGGGAGTGGATACAGAGAACGTACAGTTCAATTCGGTTGTAATTTCGCGTACAAAACGCGCAAAATCCTCACGGAGCAGCGAAACCTCCAGCGAGCATTCTTCAGCGTTAAAGTGCTTATCTTTTAAAGGAGTAGATAATTTCAACGCAATCTCATCAATTTTTTCTACAACAGCTGAAGGTGCAGCCATGTGTTCACAAAAAAGTGTCATTCTCACCAAAGAAGGAATGACATTTTTAAGCGCATGAAGATTACCATGAAACTGTTTCTTTCCTTTATGCAAAAGAATAATATCATCGACGTATCCATCAATATCTCCCATATCATGACTTGTAATGATATACCCAGTGCCACGCTCCTTTTTCAGTTTTTTAAGAAGCTCCCTGATTTCATGCTTAGCTGTAATATCAAGACCAATACTTGGCTCATCGAGAAACAACAGTTTAGGTCTAAAGGAGAGATTAAATGCCAATTCACTTTTCACTCTCTCACCCAGACTAAGCATCCGCACTGGCTTATCCATAATATGCTCAAGACCCAGCAACTCAGCGATCTCTTTAAGATCACGGGTAAAAGAGGCGCATTCAAGACCATATAATGGTTGAACCATATCCAGACTGTAGCGTAAGGGCAAATCCCACCATAAACAATTCTTGTGACCAAAGACCACACCCAAAGACTTGAACAGATTTTTCTTCGCTTTATAAGGATCAACACCAAGGACTTTAACACATCCCTCATCAGCGTATTGTATACCAGAAAGTATTTTAATCAGTGTCGATTTACCCGCTCCGTTAGGGCCAAGAATTGCTAACGATTGCCCTGAAAAGAGGGTGAAACTCATATCTTTTAACACATGATGATTTGTATAAACCGGCTTGAAGAGAGAAAACACCTTGTTTTTAAAACCAATTCCTCTGTCAATGTTGCGATATATTTTTGAGACGTTATTAACGTCAATCAATAATGATCCCATCAGTCACTCCTAATTTCAATTTATCCCCCTTTTGAATGTTCCCATAATAAATATCTGTTTTGTTCACTAGAAAAAACAAAAGTGTTCAAGCCCTCCCTAGAGCAATAAAACGCGCCTGACGTTTTATCTCCAATTTTTTGTCTAGATATTTTTTCAATGTGATGAGTTCACTTCAATGAAGCATTAAGATACTAAAAACTTATTTCTTCTTTTATGAAAGATAGTCTTTTGGATAAACTAAGTAAGTAGAAAAATAATTGGTCATTGAAAGGAGAACTTTGCTAAGAAGGCTTCATTGTGTAAGCAAAGATACAAAGCATAAATCTATACTATAAGCATATCAAACCACATTGATAATAAAACAAACTTCCTTGACAACAGGAATTTTTTGAGAGGTTACTTTTCCTCAGCATTACTATAAAACGCCTCCATTATTCCCCATAAAAAAACTAAAATCGCTTTCTCTATTTTAGTAAATATCTTTCAGATTTTATCTAACTCATCTCCCTCAACAGACACGCCTTCCCAATATGACCTCTATAGATAATTCAAAGGAGCAGCTTCATAAACTCAGATTATTAAACGATACACCATATCCAAAAAATAACAATACAATCAATATGGATAAAGAGCTGTAGAAAGAAAGCCATGATATTCGAAAATTTCATCACTCAAAAACATAATTTTCTCATAGCGATTGACTTATCAAAAACTTCCTTCAAATGATGCCCTATTCATCTTATCAAATTTATATCAATCAAAAAGAACAAATGAAGTTTCTTTACTCTGTTTCAGCATCACTCTCATTAAAAGACAAAAGATTAAAACTTTGAACCATATGAGGTGGTAAAGGTGCAACAATGTCCAATATTCCTCCTGAAGGATGAGGAATACGAATACGACGTGCATGAAGATGAAGACGATTTTGAATTCCTCCTGGTAATGTCCAATTACTATCAGAAAAAAAATACTTTGTATCGCCAATGATAGGATGATCCATATGGGCAGCATGCACACGAAGCTGATGTGTTCTCCCTGTATAGGGTTCCATTTCAAGCCACGAAAGAGCCCGCCCTCGTGTATCTAAAACGCGATAGTAGGAAACCGCATGATGTGAATCTGGCTCCCCATGTTCACAAACACGCATTTTGTCACCTTGTGCAGTCATTTCCTTAACCATCCACGTTGAAATTTTGTCCTGCTTTTTTTTAGGCACGCCACGAACCAACGCCCAATAAGTCTTTTTTGTTTCTCGCGCTCTAAAAGCAGCTGTTAAGGACTGAGCAGCTCCCCTTGATCGTGCAACAATAAGCACCCCCGACGTCTCACGATCAAGACGATGAACCAAACGCGGCTTTTCACCTTTTTTATTGCGCCATACCTCAAGCATACTATCCATATGACGTGTTAAACCAGAGCCTCCTTGTACAGCCAACCCAGCGGGTTTATTAAAAACAAATACCTTTGGATCTTCATAAAGCAGCATTTTTTTCAAAACGGTCCCATCATCCTGCCCACGAAGTGTTTTATCGGTTATTGAAAGACTTTCCTTGTCATTAATAGGGAGAGGTGGAATACGAACAGCTTGCCCTATACAAAGACGCGTATCGGCTTTAACACGTCCACTATCAACCCGTATCTGACCAGAACGCAACAATTTTTGCAAAGCTCCAAAACCAAGTCCTGGATAATGCACTTTAAACCAGCGATCTAAGCGCATTCCATTTTCATCTGCCTCAACTTTTTTTATTTCTATGCCTGCCATGAAAATTCCCTTACCTGATAATTTTATTGATCTATTTTTGCGCCTTTATAAACACAAAAATTCATATTTTAGTTGGTTTTATCACACCATATTACAGTTAGTATCCAAAATTGCCTTTTCTTAACATCCAAATTTTATTAGCTAAAAACTAAGCGTTGTAAAAATCAACAGCCTTTACGCTTAATAGCGAATGGAGATAATTAACCGTGTCCTTATTCAAAACCTATGCACGTGTTCTCACTTACCTAAATAGAGAAAAAAATGCATCCCTTTTAATCTGTACCGCTAATGTTATGTTAGCTATTATCACTATTGCAGAACCTATTTTATTCGGACGTGTTATTGATTCTATTTCAGAAAAATCAGCTATCATTCCTACTCTTACCATTTGGGTTTGTTTTGGACTTTCACATATTATTGCTTATGTCCTTGTTGCTCGCGGTGCTGACCGCTTAGCCCATAGACGCCGCTTAACGGTTTTAACGGAATCTTTCGAACGTATCATTGCCATGCCTTTAATTTGGCATCAACAACGTGGAACTTCCAACGCACTCCATACACTTTTGCGCGCAATAGATTCCATGTCAACCATATGGCTTGATTTTATGCGCCAACACCTCTCAACGCTTGTCGCCTTATTAGTTCTCATCCCCATAGCGTTTAATATGAATTGGCGTCTTTCAATAGTCTTGGTTGTGCTTGCCATCACCTACGTATTAATTGCACGTTTAGTGATGCGAAAAACAAAAGACGGACAAGCCGCTGTGGAATGCTACCACCACAACCTTTTTAAACATGTCAGTGATTCAATCTCTAATGTTTCCATTGTACAAAGTTATAACCGAATAAAAGAAGAAGCTTCTATACTGCATCAACATACAAATGCTCTGCTTAAAGCACAAAATCCTGTTCTCAATTGGTGGGCGCTCGCCAGTGGCTTAAATCGAATGGCTTCAACAATTTCAATCGTTTGTGTTCTCCTCCTTGGAGCTTTTTTTGTTGCAAAAGATCAATTACGAGTAGGTGAAGTCGTTGCTTTTGTTGGATTTGCACAACTCATGATTAGCCGCCTAGACCAAATGAGCAATTTTATTAATTGTGCAATATCCTCACAAGCAAAACTGCAAGAATTTTTTGAAATGGAAGACTCAACCTTTCATATCAACGAACCGCAAAATCTTCCTTCCCTCCAAAATGTTAAAGGCGCCATACAATTTCATCACGTGACCTATAAATTCCCCAATTCTTCTCAAGGTGTTTTTGATATTTCCTTTGAGGTTAAAGCAGGACAAACTGTTGCAATTGTAGGGCCAACAGGGGCTGGAAAAACAACATTGATCAATCTGTTGCAGCGCGTATACGACCCTACCCTTGGGCATATCTCCATTGATGGAATAAATATATGCTCAATCAATCGCGAATCTTTACGCAAATCTCTAGCAACAGTATTTCAAGACTCGGGTCTTTTCAACCGTACTATTCATGACAATATTTCAATAGGAAAAGCGAGCGCAACAAATGAAGAACTTTATGAAGCAGCAAAAATAGCAGAAGCTCACGATTTTATTCTAAAAAAAGCTGATTGTTATAACACAATGGTGGGCGAACGAGGATCTCAATTATCCGGTGGAGAAAAACAGCGACTAGCAATTGCACGCGCTGTTTTAAAAAATTCCCCTATTCTCATTCTAGATGAAGCAACAAGCGCTCTTGATGTTGAAACAGAAGCACGTGTCAAAGATGCTCTCGATTGCATAAGCCATAACCGCACTACTTTTATTATAGCACATCGCCTCTCAACAGTACGCAATGCTGATGTGATACTCTTTCTGGATCATGGTCACTTAATGGAAAAAGGAAACTTTCAAGAATTGATCGATAAAGGGGGACGTTTCTCTAATTTTTTAAAGGCAAGTGGTTTAACAATCAAACCACCAGAAAGAGAAGGAGAAAATGTTATCCCCTTACATGAAGCCATAGCATCATAAAATTGATACTCTTTTTCAAGCAAAAAAATCCTCCTCAAGATAACAAGAGTTCTTATATATGATACAAGTAAAAAGATTTCTAAAAATGCCACAATTCATTTTAGGTATTTAAGAAAAATATTAAAACAGTTTAGTATTTTCTCTGCTATTGCAATTTTACTAGATTAGAACAAAAATATTTTCCTATATCTGTGCATATTGACGAGTATACATTCTCATTTAGGGAAAATGTAAAGGTAAAAACAATTTCCAGTTTTATCGTCTTCTTTTTACTCAGCTTTACGAATTTCAAAACGAACTAAAGAAACATCTTTTAAATAATGAATATTATGTATTGCTTTGCACTTTTGTTTATCACGTTCTTTATAGTCCTCTCATAAAGAACAGAACATCATTGTTTTGCACATTCATATGACTTTTTTAAGAAACATTTTTCAATGCTCTTAAGCCCATTTCACAACGACATTCGTGAGTGGTTTTGATTAATTTAACATACCCAGAATTTGAAATAATAAAATCCTACGAATATTCGTAGCTCTTATTCAAAAGATAAAACGATAAATTATCATTATAACTCAATGTATTAAAGCAATTTTATCATAAATAAATTAAATATTAATCTAAATCTTTAGATTTATGTGATATTCCTTTGATTTATATTGATAATTCATTACTTTATAACTTTAAATAAAGATTTATAAAGATAGGAGAATATTCTTTTCAAAACCTTTTAATAATAAACCAAAAAACTGTGTACATAACAAGCAAAATGAAAACAATAGCTCTAAGATATAACAACTCTTTTATAAGCCTTTTCAAGGAAAGAGATTTTATTCATTTGAATAACTAATCGAATAATGACAGCTTATAACTTTATAAGGAGAATCGTATGCAATAAATCTTGATTTTTCCTTTCATAAAAAGAGATGTTTCTTTAAAAAATCTATAAGAGCAACATAATAACTAGTCTTCCTAGTAAAAGAATACACAGCAAAGCATGAAGTGCTGAATAATCTATCTTATCTTAAAAAGGTGACTCCTGAAACGCTTGGACGTTATAAAGACAAACACTGTTTTTATCTTTACAATTGTATTTTTCCCCAATTACGCTGTATCTGCATTTCAGAAATACACCAGACAGATATTCATGATACATAGATGCCAACCCAATATAACAATGTAAAAAATACCTATGCAGAATGATTTCATTCTTTAATTTTTTTCAAGAAAATCTTTTAGTGCCGCAAATGCCTCATCAGCTTTGTTCCCCTCAGGACCACCAGCCTGCGCCATATCAGGACGGCCACCTCCACCTTTACCACCAAGCATCTCTGAAAGAATACGAACGAGATCTACAGCATTTAACTTATCCGTTAAATCATCCGTAACGCCGACAACAGCACTCCCTTTTCCATCCTCCGAGACACTAATAAACGCAACCACTCCAGATCCGATTTGTTTTTTCTCAGAATCGACGAGCGCCTTAAGATCCCGTGGTAAAATATTTTTAACAACGCGTCCGGTAAAAGAAAACCCATTGATGATGATAATATCACCTTGGCTCCTTTCTGTTATTCCACCACTCAACATCATTTTCTTGCGTACATCATTCAATTCTTTTTCAAGTTTACGACGATCATCAAGCAAAATTCGCGCCCGTTCTTCCACACCAGCAGAAGAAGTTTTTAAAAGATCAGCAATTTCATGAATACGTTCATCTTGGCGGCTAAGATAAAGACGTGCTTCTTTGCCTGTTAAAGCTTCAATACGCCGCACTCCAGCTGAAACAGAACTTTCAGAAACAATATGAATCAAACCGATATCACCTGTTCGCTCCACATGTGTGCCACCACAAAGCTCAATTGACCAACGCTTTTTAAATCCTCCCTTTTCAAATGGCTCCCCCATAGAAACAACGCGAACTTCATCACCATATTTTTCACCAAACAATGCCATGGCACCTTCAGAAATTGCATCATCTACAGCCATGAGGCGCGTTATTACTTTACTATTTTGCAAAATAATCTCATTGGCTAAATCTTCTATTTTTTTCAACTCTTCTGGTGAAACGGATTTTGGATGTGAAAAATCAAAACGCAACCGATCTGGCGATACAAGAGAGCCCTTTTGTGTAACATGGTCCCCCAATGTTTGGCGTAAAGCTTCGTGTAACAAATGAGTAGCAGAGTGATTCGCGCGAATTTTCTTACGACGAACAATATCAACCGTTAATTCTACACAATCAGACCTCGATGCCTGACCAGATTTCACCTCCCCAATATGGATAAAAACACCATCACCCTTTCTTTGGGTATCATGCACCTTAAAAATAAAATTTTCACCAGAAATGATACCGCTATCACCAATTTGCCCACCAGATTCACCATAAAAAGGTGTCTGATTAACAACAAGCATAGCTTTCTGATCTGAAGAAATATGATCAACAATTTTACCATCACATACAAGAGCTGTAAGAATACCTTTCGCTGTCTCAGTTTCATAACCTAAAAACTCTGTGGCCCCCACTTGATCACGAACAGAAAACCAGATTTTCTCTGTTACAGCTTCTCCAGAACCAGACCAATTGGCACGTGCTTCCTCTTTTTGGCGTTCCATCGCTTTATCAAAAGCACCAACGTCAACAGATATTCCGCGACGACGAAGAACATCTTGCGTCAAATCAAGCGGAAAACCATAGGTATCATAAAGCTTGAAAGCAACTTCACCATTCAAATAGTCTCCTTCTTTAAGATCGGTACTTGCTTCGTTCAACAAACCAAGTCCTCGTTCAAGCGTTTTACGAAAACGTATTTCTTCTAACCTTAAAGTTTCTGAAATCAAAGATTCAGCACGCACCAACTCAGGATAAGCTTGTCCCATTTCGCGATTTAAAGCAGGCAAAAGTCGCCACATTAAGGGCTCTTTAGCACCAAGAAGATGCGCATGACGCATAGCACGACGCATAATACGACGTAAAACATATCCTCTTCCTTCATTAGAAGGAAGCACACCATCAGCAATCAAAAATGCCGATGAGCGAAGATGATCAGCAATGACACGATGGCTGGCAATAAAATCACCCTTTGCCTCAATCCCTGTAATTTCTTCTGATGCAGCAATTAATGCACGAAAAAGATCAATGTCATAATTATCATGAACGCCCTGTAAAACAGCAGCAATACGCTCTAATCCCATGCCTGTATCAATAGAAGGGTGAGGTAAGTTAACACGTTTTTCCTTGGAAACTTGCTCATACTGCATAAAAACAAGATTCCAAATCTCAATAAAGCGATCACCATCTTCTTCCATACTTCCAGGAGGACCGCCCCAGATTTCATCACCATGATCATAAAAAATCTCCGAACAAGGCCCACAAGGGCCTGTTTCTCCCATCGACCAAAAATTATCAGCTGTCGCAATACGGACAATTTTTTCATCTGGAAGACCTGAAATTTTACGCCACAGTTCAGCAGCAACATCATCACTCTGATAAACTGTCACCAACAATTTATCTTTTGGCAGGCAAAATTCCTTTGTTAAAAGATTCCATGATAAAAAAATGGCTTCTTCTTTGAAATAATCACCGAAAGAAAAATTACCCATCATTTCAAAAAATGTATGATGGCGCGCCGTATATCCAACATTATCAAGATCATTATGCTTTCCACCCGCACGAACACATTTTTGTGCCGTTGTTGCCTGCGTATAAGAAGGTTGTTCAAGTCCAGTAAAAACATTTTTAAACTGCACCATCCCTGCATTTGTAAACATAAGTGTAGGATCATTCCGCGGAACAAGCGGACTAGAAGAAAGAACTTTATGCCCATTACGATGAAAATAATCCAAAAATATTGACCGAATATTATTAACACTATTCATGTTGACACCTGCTCAATACAGTACAAAACCATAAAAGAAAAATCCCCCTCATTAAATTCTCTTCGCCACGCATGGAGTCAATTTAATCAAAAATGGAATATTTGTTTTAAAAAATTGAGAAAAAAATGACTGCGTATTTAAAAACTCAAACAAAAAAACAGAAAAATCTGAAAGGGAAAAAATTATAGACGAAAAAAACACTCCATCAAATGGCTTCATCACTTTCTATATTTTCTGACCCTGCATTTTCTAACAGTTCAATCGCAATCAAACCAGCATTTTGGCGCAAAGCTGCTTCAATCTCTGTAGCTATTTCCACATGTTCACGTAAAAACTGCTTTGCATTCTCACGCCCCTGTCCTAAACGCTGAGAATTATAAGAAAACCATGCACCAGATTTTTCCACAACACCAACCTTGACACCCAAATCAATCAATTCACCTACTTTGGAAATACCTTCACCATAAATAATATCAAACTCAACCTGCTTAAATGGAGGTGCCAATTTATTTTTCACCACTTTAACGCGCGTCTGATTACCAACGATTGAATCCCTATCTTTAATGGATCCAATGCGACGAATATCTAAACGAACAGAAGCATAAAACTTTAAAGCGTTTCCACCCGTTGTCGTTTCAGGAGAACCAAACATCACACCAATTTTCATGCGAATTTGATTAATAAAAACAACCATACAGTTAGAGCGAAAAATTGCTGCGGTTAATTTTCGTAACGCTTTACTCATTAACCGAGCTTGCAATCCGGGCAAAGCATCACCCATTTCACCGTCAATTTCTGCTCGCGGAGTTAAAGCTGCGACAGAATCCACAACAAGCACATCAACTGCACCAGAACGAACCAACGTTTCTGTAATTTCCAATGCCTGTTCACCGGTATCTGGCTGAGAAATGAACAAGTTTTCTAAATCAACACCAAGCTTACGCGCATAAATAGGATCAAGCGCATGCTCTGCATCAATAAAAGCACAAATCCCACCACCTTTCTGTGCCTCAGCAATAGCATGGAGAGCCAATGTTGTTTTCCCAGAACTTTCTGGTCCATAAATCTCAACAATACGCCCCTTCGGTAATCCACCAATCCCTAAAGCAATATCCAAGGATAACGACCCTGTTGGAATTGTTTCAATTTCAACAACCTGCTCTTTTTGCCCAAGACGCATAATCGAGCCTTTACCAAAAGAACGTTCAATTTGTGAGAGAGCAGCATCGAGAGCTTTTGTTTTATCCACGATTATATCCTTGACCGAATTCATAATAACCTAAAAATTTAGTGTACACTGTACTTTTAATTTAACTAAAGGCTTGAGTTTAGATTTTCACAGACTATTTCCATTCCTATCTCCACATTATGCCCATAAACATTCATGACCATCACAATAAAGAATTGGCATTGCTTATCTTATGACACATAATAAACTCTAATAAAGTAATATCTCTATGGGAGCATAGTTAACATATTTATATCTCTCTAGAAAAGGAACAATTTAATTTTAAACACAATGTTCTACAGCCCTTCTGCTTATCCCTTTGATTAAATACTTGAGAGACTAAGAATTCTCCTGCTATTGATCACAAAAAAACGCATCATCAATCAACCTCATACCCTATTGCATCGAAGAACAAAACGCCATTGTGTTGCATATTCATACACTTGATTTAAGAAACATCTCTCAAAACTTCTAAGCTCGTTTTGTGACAACACCTATGAATGTGGTATACTACAAAACCCTTTAGGCGCCACCATCTTTACTCTATGGAAGGAGAAAGCCGGCACCCATCACACTATTTATCATCCCCCAATGTTGCAACAGTTCTCGGCACTTGAGACAATTCATAAGAAGGATTTTTAGTCCTTTCTTGTACAGTTTTTATCACACGGTAATCCTGCTTGTAACATGCAAGTAAATGATTTGATTGATTCAACAAATAACAGACTTGGGATGAGAGAAATTTACGGTATTTGAAACTTTCATTCAACTTACGAAACAGTCTATTATTATAAGTCAATATATTATTTAATAAAACCAAAAAAAATAAAGCAGCTTAAAAGTTGAATGATATATTTAAATTTGAAAAACTATGTACTTTCGAAGATATCAAAAAAAATCTCTACAAGCAATGCAATAAATGTTTAAAATATAAGCTAAATTTCTCATACAATAACATAAGAGATCAATAAAAAACGTATTTCAACTCAAATTTTACTTTGATCTTTACGTTTTTTGCGCAACTGTTGCCACCACTCAAGACGTTTCACAATTTCACGCTCAAAACCACGCTCAACTGGTTTATAATAACTCTGACGCCCAAGTTTTTCGGGAAAATATTCTTGTCCTGAAAAAGCGTCTGGTTCATCATGGTCATAACAATAACCACTTCCATACCCTTCTTCCTTCATAAATTTCGTAGGAGCATTAAGAATATGCTTAGGAGGTGATAAAGAGCCATTTTTGCGCGCACAACGCAGTGCTGCTTTATACGCGAGATATGCTGCATTTGACTTTGGCGCAGTTGCAACATAAAGACATGCTTGCGCCAAAGCCAACTCTCCTTCTGGTGATCCTAAATAATCATAAGCATCTTTTGCTGCATTACAAATGACAAGAGCTTGAGGATCCGCCAAACCAATATCTTCAACAGCCATACGAACCAATCTTCGCCCAATATAGAGAGGATCTTCACCAGCATCCAACATACGTGCCAAATAATAAAGCGCAGCATCAGGATCAGATCCACGAACGGATTTATGCAACGCTGAAATGAGATTATAATGCCCATCTCGTCCTTTATCATAAATGGGCGCACGACGCTGAATAACTTTTTGCAAAGCAACAACATCAAGAATCTCTCCCAATGGAGCAATAGACCAAACTTCCTCTGCCAATGTTAACGCTACCCGCGCATCACCATCAGACATCTCTATCAAAACGTCTCTGGCATCATTATCCAAGGGAAGAGTTTTTCCCTCCACTTCTTCAGCACGCTTCAAAAGCATGTCCAAACTTTCATGATCATGAGAAAGAAATGTTAAAACACGTGCACGCGAAAGAAGGGCAGCATTCAGTTCAAAAGAAGGATTTTCGGTTGTTGCACCTATAAGTACCACAGTACCCTCTTCCATCACAGAAAGAAAACTATCCTGCTGAGCACGATTAAACCGATGAATTTCATCAACAAAGAGAAGTGTTTTATCCCCAGATATAAAACGCCTCTGCGCAACTTCAAAAATCTTTTTAAGTTCAGAAACTCCTGTAAAAATAGCAGAAACCTGTTCAAACGCGAAATTTGTTTCAAGGGCTAACAAACGTGCAACGGTCGTTTTTCCCGTCCCTGGAGGTCCCCAAAAAATCATCGATCCAATTGAGCCAGTTGCCGCCATACGTGAAAGCAAACCATCCTCTCCAATCAAATGCTTTTGTCCCACAACATCATTGAGAGAACAAGGGCGCATTCTTTCTGCAAGTGGCTGATTTTTATTAACTTGAAAATCAAACGACGAAGTAAAAAAATCTTTCTTCAAAAAAAACCTCAACGAATAAATTGGCGAATATACATACCATCACGTTCATATTCCAATTGCCACATATTTGAGCGACCTTGCATAAGAACCTTTTTCAACTGATGAACTGTTTGAATTTTATGGCCATTTACAACACGTAGAATATCTCCTGACTGAAAAATTCCAGCTGCATTGCTCATTTCCTCAAGATTGGTAATCACAACCCCTTTTGCAGATATAGGAAGATGAAAACGTCGACTATTTTGCGGTGTTAAATCTAACACCTCAGCACCAGCAAGAGGACTGTCACCCGTAATTTTTTCAGATTTTAAAAATGCAGTTTCTGATATTGATGAAACTGTTATTTGTGTTTTTAAAGTTTTTCCACTTCGTAAATATTCCAAGGCAAGACTATGCTCAACGTCAGCTGTCATCAAACGATAACCAAGACTATCTGGACTGTCAACGCGTACCCCCTGCACACTCAAAATAACATCACCTACTTTCAATCCAGCTTTTTCAGCAGGACTATCTTTGATAACTTCAATAATCAGAGCACCATAGGGACGTTCTAAACCTAAACCACCAGCAATATCAGGTGTAACATTTTGAAAAGAAGCCCCAATATAAGGCGGCACAAAATATTTTCCACCGCGTTTAACAGTATTAAGCATTACTTTTACAAGATTAACTGGAATAGCAAAACCAATCCCTACCGAACCACCGGAACGCGAATAAATAGCCGTATTAATTCCGATTAACTGACCTTTCATATCAATTAAAGCGCCACCAGAATTCCCTGGATTAATGGCTGCGTCTGTTTGAATAAAAAAGTCAAAATCAGAAATCCCAACACGTGTACGCGCTTGCGCTGAAACAATACCACTTGTAACTGTTTGACCAACACCAAAAGGATTACCAATAGCCAGAACAAGATCACCAACTTCAACAGCATCAGAATTTCCCAAAGAAAGAACAGGAAATTGAGCATCTTTTTCCTCAACTTCAAGAATTGCAATATCAGTCGCTTCATCTTTGAGCACAACCTTACTCTCAAACTCCCGCCCATCAGAAAAAGCCACTTTAATTTCGCTTGCATCTTTAATGACGTGGTAATTTGTAACAATCAAACCACATGCATCAACAATCACCCCTGATCCTAATGACGATTGCTTACGAACAGGAAATTTATTTTGAAAACGACCAAAAAATTGCTCAAAAAATGGATCGCCTTCAAAAGGTGATCGTGCTCTAATTTGTCGAGCTGCATAAATATTTACAACAGATGGAACTGTCTTTTTAACTAAAGGAGAAAATGAAAGAGTGATTTCTGTTTGTGTTTGAGGAACATGAGCATATACATGATCAAATGATATCTGCATCATAATTGCAAAAAAAATCCGCACCCAAAAAGAATACCTCATAATCCACTCCTTATAAAATCAGCACATTCTGTTGAAGATTAATAGAATAAAAAAACGCATCCCCGCAAATTAAGGATCTCTATTAATATTTCATAATAGAGAATAAAAACAACCTATTCGAACAATAAATATTATAAAAATAAGATAATTCAATACTCTATAATTTTCTCTCTGCACCTATTTCTCAACTAAAATAAACTTAAAAATACTCACAAAAAAACCGCCCAAAACAAGGCGGCCTTTAAAAATCCAACAGAATAAAAAAAACTCTACGAAGATGTTCCCTTTTCATTCTCAGAAGCCTCCATGCGAGCACGATCCCCAGCACCCTTCGCTTCAACATCACGATCAACAAACTCTATAACAGCCATGGGTGCATTATCACCGGTACGAAACCCCGCTTTCATAATACGCAAATACCCACCGTTGCGTGATGCATAACGTGGCGCAAGCGTATCAAATAATTTTGCAACCTTTCCCGCATCACGAAGTGCTGCAATTGCTTGCCGACGCGCATGCAAACCACCACGCTTACCAAGAGTAACGAGTTTTTCAACAATAGGACGAATTTCTTTAGCCTTTGGAAGCGTTGTCACAATCTGCTCATGCTCGATCAACGAAGTTGCCATATTTGCAAACATCGCTTTACGGTGACTGGCAGTACGATTCAACTTGCGTCCTGACTTACTATGGCGCATAAGCCCTCTCCTTAAATTCTAATTTTAATATTGATCTTCATAACGTTTTGCAAGATCATCAATGTTCTCAGGCGGCCACGCAGGAATTTCCATTCCAAGATGTAAACCCATACACGCCAAAACTTCTTTAATCTCATTCAACGATTTGCGACCAAAATTCGGTGTCCGAAGCATTTCAGATTCTGTTTTTTGAATCAGATCACCAATATAGACAATATTATCATTCTTAAGACAATTTGCCGAACGAACTGAAAGTTCTAATTCATCCACTTTTTTGAGAAGTGCAGGATTAAAAGAAAGCTCAGAATCAACCTCTTCAATAGGCTCCTTCTGTGGCTCTTCAAAGTTAATAAATAACGATAATTGATCCTGAAGAATGCGTGCTGCAAAAGCAACAGCATCCTCTCCATTAACAGCACCATTCGTTTCAATCGTTAAGGTCAATTTATCATAATCCAAAACTTGACCTTCACGCGTATTTTCCACTTTATAAGAAACTTTACGAATTGGTGAATAAAGACTATCAATTGGAATAAGCCCTATACGTGCATCATCAACACAATTACGATCAGATGGAACATAACCCTTTCCTGTGTTGACAATAAATTCCATACGAATCTCAGCATCTTCATCAAGAGTACAAATAACATGATCTGGATTTAGAATTTCCATATCCCCGACTGTACTTATATCTCCCGCTTTCACGACACCAGGCCCCTCTTTATAAACGACGACACGTTTAGGCCCTTCTTCTTCCATACGAAGCGCAATTTCTTTTATATTCAGAATAATATCCGTAACATCCTCACGCACACCTGGAATCGATGAAAATTCATGCAAGACACCGTCAATCTGCACAGCAGTAATAGCAGCACCACGAAGCGAAGATAACAACACGCGACGAAGCGCATTTCCTAAGGTTAAACCAAAACCACGCTCAAGAGGCTCAGCAATCACACTTATAATATTTGGATTATCATGTGCACATGATTCAACCTTATTGGGTTTAATAAGTTCCTGCCAGTTTTTCTGGATCATATTTTTATTCCCGTTCTTTAGTTCCGTTACCATTCAATCGTAACGACCAATGTGAACATCAGAGAAATCTCCGACAACAAAAAACAACACCCAATTAAACACGCCGCCTTTTCCGTGGACGACATCCATTATGAGGAATTGGTGTTACATCGCGAATAGAAGTAATGACAAAACCAACAGATTGCAATGCACGTAGAGCAGATTCACGCCCTGATCCAGGCCCACAAACTTCGACTTCCAAAGAACGCATACCATGCTCTTGCGCTTTTCTTGCACAATCCTCCGCAGCAACTTGAGCAGCAAAAGGTGTCGATTTACGCGCACCTTTAAACCCCTGAGCCCCAGCAGATGACCAAGCAATTGCATTACCCTGAGCATCAGTAATAGTAATCATTGTGTTATTAAATGTTGAATTAATATGCACAACACCCGATGAAATATTCTTACGTTCGCGACGACGAACACGTGTGGCTTCCTTGGCCATAATTTCCCTTTCAACGATCTCATCACTGCCGTAACATCAGCAGCTCCACCTTTTTTTCCTTGTCAAACAAATCAAACAAGAAAAAATAATATATAAAAACCTTCCACAAAGGCCCTTATTTCTTCTTACCAGCAATTGCCTTAGCCGGACCTTTACGCGTACGGGCATTCGTATGTGTACGCTGTCCTCGGACAGGCAAAGACCGGCGATGACGCAATCCTCGATAACAACCAAGGTCCATCAAACGCTTAACATTCATAGCAACCTCACGACGAAGATCACCTTCAACTTGATAGCCCTGATCTATAGCCTCACGAATCTGCAGCACCTCAGCATCTGAAAGCTCATGCACACGACGCCCCAAAGGAATGCCAACTCTTTCAATAATTTCTTGAGCAAATTTTGGTCCAATCCCGTGGATATATTGAAGCGCAATAATTACACGCTTATTTGTCGGGATATTGACGCCAGCAATACGAGCCACGCCTACTCTCCTTAGTTATTTTGACAAATTGTTATAAAATACCTGATATACCTTACAGAAAAAAAATAGACTCAGAAAAAAATTCTTCCGAATCCTCTTATTTCACTAAAATAAATTAAATTTACTTCTGATAGATTTCATCTCAAAAGTCAACTCTTTTCATTTATTTCTAAAAAAAATCTCATGAAAGAAAACTTCTAATCATACGTGTCACTTCAGCAACACCAATCATTCCATCAACAACTTTCAACATTCCCCTCTCTGAATAAAACTTTGATAAGGGAGCAGTTTTTTCACGATATTCCACTAATCTTTTTGCAAAAGCAACAGGATTGTCATCTAAACGAACCTGTCCACCAGCCGCTATTGTTTCCTCAACACGCTTCTTCATACGTTCAATCAACACGTCTTCATCAACACACAACTCAATAACAGCATTAAGCCGCGTATTTTTTGAATCCAGTATCTGTTGCAACGCTTCCGCCTGCCCCACAGTTCGCGGATATCCATCCAAAACAAAACCGTTTACACAATCAGCTTCATCAATCCGATCTGATACGATTTGGTTAACAATACTATCAGGAACCAAAGCACCAGAACTTATAATAGCTTTAGCTTTTTTACCAATCTCCGTTTCTTTGGCAATCACCTCACGCAACATATCCCCTGTTGATAAATGAGGAATGTTATATTCCTCAGTCAACATTTTTGCTTGCGTACCTTTTCCCGCTCCAGGAGGACCTAAAAGAATAACTCTCATCGATTCCTTCTACCTCCACGAAGTTTTGATTTTTTTATCAACCCTTCATATTGGTGGGCAACAAGATGCCCCTGAATTTGAGCAACCGTATCAAGTGTAACAGTAACAACAATCAACAAGGATGTTCCCCCAAGATAAAAAGGAACCTGTAATGCAGATATCATAAATTCAGGTAACAAACAAACCAAGATAATATAAACAGCGCCCACAACAGTAATACGCGTCAAAACGTAATCAATATATTCGGCTGTACGCTCACCTGGACGAATCCCTGGAATAAAACCAGAATGCTTTTTCAACTGATCTGCAGTATCACTTGGATTAAACACAATAGCTGTATAAAAAAAGCAAAAAAACGCCATTAAAAATGCATAAACAATCATATAAAGTGGCTGTCCATGACCAAGAGCATAAGAAATCTCCTGAACCCATTGTGGCATTTTATCAGAAAAATTATTAATAGTGGCAGGCAATAATAATAAAGATGAAGCAAAAATAGGTGGAATAACACCAGCAGTATTCAACTTTAAAGGAAGATGCGACATATCTCCTTGAAACATTTGATTACCGACCTGACGTTTCGGATATTGGATAAGAATTCGCCGTTGTGCACGCTCTATAAAAACAATAAGCCCAATAACCAAAACAGCAATAAGAACGATTCCTATTAAAAGAAAAGTTGATAAATCAGCCTGACTATGAGCTGTCAAAAGCTGAGCAAAAGTAGAAGGAAAGTTGGCTACAATCCCTGTAAAAATGATAAGAGAAACCCCATTACCAACACCACGTGACGTAATTTGCTCGCCAAGCCACATAAGAAACATCGTTCCGCCAACAAGTGTAATAACAGAAGAAAAACGAAACATAAGACCTGGTTCTAAAACAATTTGAAGCCCCGACCCTATACCGCTTTCAAGCGCAACCGCAATACCAAAAGCTTGTAGAATTGCCAATACGACTGTTACATAACGCGTATATTGATTGATAATCTTACGACCTAAATCCCCTTCTTTTTTAAGAGTCTCCAAAGAAGGAATAATAGATGTTAACAATTGCACAATAATAGATGCCGATATATAAGGCATGATACCCAGCGCAAAAATAGCCATACGCCCAACGGCACCTCCAGCAAACATATTAAAGAGTCCTAATACACCAGACGCGTGATGTTCAAATGTTTGCCGCAAAGCATCGATATTGATACCTGGAAGAGAGATGTAAGTGCCAAAACGATATACAAGAAGCGCCAACAGAGTAAACCAGATGCGTTTCTTTAATTCAGTTGCACGCGAAAAGGTACCGAAGTTTATATTGGAAGCAAATTGCTCTGCTGCTGATGCCATAAAACGTCTCCACTTTACACTCCAGTTCTTTAAATCACAGAAGTATAATCCTAAAATTCACATACGCATACACAAATAAATGCAGAACTTAAACAAGTCTCCACAAAAGATCCCACAAAACAAATATAATTCTTCTTTAGGTCTCTATCCATATTAAAAAAATTATCGAGCAATATCAGGAAAAATGACCTGACCACCCACTTTTTCAATCTTAACACGAGCAGCTTGTGAAGCACCAGAAACATGAAAGGTAATCTTAGCCTTCAAATCACCATCAGAAAGAAGACGAACCCCATCTTTTTCACGACGAATAATACCAGACTCTTTCAAAGCAATCATATCAACAGGCTTTTCAATATTCAACTTACCCGCATCAACTGCCAACTGAATACGTCCTAGTGAAACTTCATTGTAGGTTTTGGCAAAGAAATTTCTAAATCCACGTTTTGGCAAACGACGATAGATAGGCATTTGCCCACCTTCAAAACCATTAAGGGAAACACCAGAACGTGACTTTTGCCCTTTTACACCACGACCACCAGTCTTACCCATACCGGAACCAATGCCACGCCCAACACGCTTACGATTTTTTATTGCGCCTTCGCAATCACGCAGTTCATTGAGTTTCATATATAATACTCCCGCAACCCTTAACCTTCATCTATAACGCGAACAAGATGCCGAACCCGAGCAATCATACCCCGCACACAAAGTGTATCATCTAAAACGCGCCGACGACGCATTTTATTTAGTCCAAGCCCCTTTAAGGTTGCACGCTGAATCTGTGAGTTTCGAATAGGGCTTCCAATTTGCTCCACCGTCACAGTTTTATTACTCTGAGATTTTTTCTGAACCATTTCCTAATTCCTTTTCTGATAATCTCAGAAACTACCCTTCTAGGTCAACTAAATGGCGACGACGCGCCTGCAAAGTCGAATATTTTATACCACGTTGAGCAGCAATATCCCTAGGATGCATTTGATGTTTCAATGCATCAAATGTTGCACGAACCATGTTATAAGGATTCGACGATCCTAGCGATTTTGCAACGACATCCTGCATACCAAGAGCTTCAAAAATAGCACGCATCGGTCCCCCAGCAATAATACCAGTACCAGCAGAAGCCGAACGTAGCAAAACACGCCCAGCTCCGTGACGACCTTCAAGATCATGATGCAATGTACGCCCAGACCGAAGCGGAACATAAATCATCCCACGCTTTGCAGATTCCGTTGCTTTACGAACGGCTTCGGGAACTTCACGGGCTTTACCATGTCCAAAACCCACACGTCCTTTTTGATCTCCAACGACAACAAGAGCAGCAAAACCAAAACGCCGACCACCCTTTACAACTTTAGCAACACGATTGATATGAACGAGCCTATCGACAAATTCATTATCGCGTTCTTCTCTATCACCACGTTCTTTTTGTGCCATTCCTCATTCCTTTTTCTTTTCCGGAAGCACGATAACAAAGTCCCTCACCAAACTGGAAGAACTTAAACGAAAAACTCTAAACTCTCCTTACTCATTCATAAATAAGAAATTTTAGAAATTCAAACCACCTTCACGAGCAGCCTCAGCTAAAGCTTTGACGCGACCATGGTACACATACGCTCCACGATCAAAAACCACCTCATTAACACCCGCTTTCTTCGCACGCTCAGCAATTAACTTACCAACAGCAAAAGCTGCCTTTTTATCAGCACCACTCTTTAACGACTTTTTTAAATCACTTTCAAGAGTAGAGGCTGAAACAAGTGTACATCCCCGCAAATCATCGATAACTTGAGCATAAATGTTCTGATTTGAACGATAAACACTAAGCCGAGGACGATCATGAGAAACCATTTTAATTCTACGACGAACACGCCTTGCACGACGTTGGATAATGTCCTTAGATGAAACCATAATACAAAATCCTTATTTCTTTTTACCTTCTTTACGGAAGATACGTTCATCTGCATGCTTAACACCCTTACCTTTATAAGGTTCAGGCCTACGATACTCCCGAATCTCCGCTGCAACTTGTCCAACTTGCTGTTTATCAATTCCAGAAACAACAATTTCTGTTGGCTTAGGAACAGTCACAGTAACACCCGACGGAACTTTATAAACCACATCATGCGAAAAGCCCAGAGATAGTTGAACATCCTTACCCTGCAAAGCAGCACGATAACCAACCCCATTAATCTCCAACCTCTTTTCAAAACCATCTTTCACACCACAAAAAATGTTCTCAATCATTGAGCGCGACATTCCCCATTTAGAACGCGCATCTTTTGACTGATCCCGCGGCATAACTGATATAATATTTTCCTCAAGTTTGACTAAGACTTCATCATTGACGACGTAACTCAGCTCACCTTTTGGACCTTTTGCCTTAACCAGCTGACCTTCAACAGTAGCAGTAACTCCAGAAGGAATTGAAATGGGTTTCTTTCCAATACGAGACATTGTTCTAACCTACTTTTTCTTCCGTTTTCTTGACATAACTTAGAAAACACGACAAAGGAGTTCTCCACCAACATTCTGTTCACGCGCCTCATGATCTGCCATGACGCCTTTAGGAGTCGATAAAATCGAAATACCAAGACCATTAGCCACCTGTGGAAGTGACTTAGCAGAAACATACACACGACGCCCTGGCTTTGATACACGTGCAATCTCACGAATAGCAGCCAGCCCTTCAAAATACTTCAATTCGATTTCAATCTCAGCTTTCCCATCACCTAAATCAATTTGATTATATCCGCGAATATAACCTTCCGACTGAAGAACATCAAGAACGTGCGCACGAAGCTTCGAAGCTGGAGTAACTACTTTACCTTTTTTACGACCAAGTGCATTACGAATACGTGTTAACATATCACCAAGAGGATCTGACATAGACATTAAATAATCTCCTCTTACCAACTAGATTTTACAATACCAGGAATATAGCCAATAGAGCCAAGCTCACGCAACGCAATTCGCGACATTTTTAATTTACGATAATAAGCCCGCGGACGACCTGAAACCTCACAGCGATTACGAATACGAACTTTCGAAGAATTACGCGGTAACTCTGCCAACTGAACAGAAGCTTTAAAACGTTCTTCAAGAGAAACCTTCTGATCCATAACTATTGCTTTCAAACGTGCACGACGGGCAGCATAACGCTTTACCATCACCTCACGACGCTTATTTTTTTCAACGGCACTTACTTTGGCCATAATCTCACCTCACTATGTTTGCCGTTACGAACGAAAAGGAAAATTAAAAGCACGCAATAATTCACGAGCCTCATCATCCGTTTTTGCTGTCGTACAAACGATAATATCCATGCCCCAAATTTGATCAACTTTATCATAGTTGATTTCTGGAAACACAATGTGTTCTTTAATACCCATAGCAAAATTGCCACGACCATCAAAACTCTTTGGATTTAAACCACGAAAGTCACGAACCCGCGGAAGAGCAATCGTAACAAGACGATCTAAAAACTCAAACATACGATCTTTACGCAATGTAACTTTAGCCCCAAGAGGCATTCCTTCACGAACCTTAAAGGTCGCGATAGAATTACGCGCACGCGTAACAACAGCCTTCTGACCCGTTATTAGCCCTAAATCCTCAGCAGCAAGGGAAGGCTTCTTCGAATCAGCAGTTGCTTCACCTATGCCCATATTTATTACAACTTTATCAATCCGCGGAATTTGCATCGCATTTCTGTAATTAAACTTCTCTTGAAGCGCTTTACGAATCACTTCAAAATAATGCGCTTTCATACGCGGTACTTGTCTTTCCTCAGCCATTAATCAACTCTCCCGAACGCTTGGCAAAACGCACCTTATTACCATCTGCATTCATACGAAAGCCTACACGTGTAGGCTTACCATCTTTAGGATCAGCAATCGCCAAATTAGACAGATGAATCGGAGCTTCTTTAGAAATAATTCCAGCCTCTTGCTTCTGCGTTTGACGTTGATGACGTTTAATCATATTAATCCCACGAACAAAAGCCTTATTCTCTTTTGGACTAACCTTAATTACTTCACCACTACATCCTTTATCCTTACCGGACAAAACAACAACTTTATCACCTTTTCGAATCTTCTGCATAACATTTACTCCTTATAGAACTTCAGGAGCAAGCGAGATGATCTTCATATGATTCCTACCACGCAATTCGCGGGGAACAGGTCCAAAGATACGAGTACCAATCGGCTCTTTTTTATTATCCACTAAAACCGCAGCATTACTATCAAAACGAATGACACTACCATCTGCGCGACGAATATCCTTAGCAGTACGAACCACAACAGCTTTCATAACATCACCTTTTTTAACACGGCCACGAGGAATTGCATCCTTAACCGAAACAACAATAATGTCACCGACCGAAGCATATTTCCGCTTTGAACCGCCTAACACCTTGATGCACATGACACGACGCGCTCCAGAATTATCAGCAACGTCGAGATTTGTTTGCATCTGAATCATGACTGGCCACCTTCTCTTAACACATATATCCGATTGTACCTTTTATACACTCGGATTTGCCTGCCAAATAACGATAAATTCATCGCCTTCAAATTTATCAATGATAAAAACACTGTTAAATTCTAAAACAATAAACTTAACCCATTACGCTACATTGTCTTTTACAACAATCCAACATTTATCTTTCGAAATTGGTCTAGATTCTTGAATAGAAACTTGATCCCCAATCTTGAATTGGTTGTTTTCGTCATGCGCTTTATAATTTTTAGACTGCCGAACAGTCTTCTTAAGAAGCGGATGAGAATAACGGCGTTCAACTTTGACAACAACAGTCTTATCACTTTTGTCGCTAATAACAACACCCTGCAAAACGCGTTTAGGCATCTCTTATTTCCTTAAACCTTAGTTTCACTTATCTTTTGACGAAGAAAAGTTTTAATACGCGCAATATCACGACGAACTTGTCTAACACGCGCAGTCTTTTCTAATTGACCTGTTGCTTTTTGAAAACGCAAATTAAATTGCTCTTTCTTTAACTTAGCCAATTCATCTTTCATTTGGTCGAGCGTTTGCGCCCGTAATTCTGTGGCTCTCATCGCTTAACCTCATTATTCAGCAATACGCTGGATGAAACGCGTTTTTATAGGCAACTTTGCAGCACCCAACCTTAGCGCTTCACGTGCAACATCTTCCGGAACTCCATCAAGCTCAAACATGACGCGCCCAGGAGCAACACGTGCAGCCCAATAATCAACACTTCCCTTACCTTTACCCATACGAACTTCAGTCGGTTTAGATGTAACCGGAAGATCTGGAAAAATGCGAATCCACACACGACCAGAACGCTTCATATAACGTGTAATCGCACGACGCGCCGCTTCAATTTGACGAGCAGTAACCCGCTCCGGCTCAACAGCCTTCAAACCGTAGGCACCGAAATTCAAATCCGTACCACCCTTCGCAGAACCGTGAATACGGCCTTTGAACTGTTTACGGAACTTTGTGCGCTTTGGCTGCAACATTGTTCTCTACTCCAAATTTTAGTTCAATCTCAAAAACTAAGCATTTTCGCGGCGACGATTCGATGAAGAACCAGATTGATCAGCTTCCGTAGCACGACGTTCTGAAGCCATCGGATCATGCTCAAGAATCTCACCCTTAAAGACCCAAACTTTAATACCACAAATACCATAAGCGGTCTTAGCTTCTGCTGTACCGTAATCAACATCAGAACGCAAGGTATGAAGTGGAACACGACCTTCACGATACCATTCCATACGAGCAATTTCAGCACCACCAAGACGGCCAGAACAATTGATACGAATACCTTCCGCACCAAGACGCATAGCAGACTGAACAGCACGCTTCATTGCACGACGAAAAGCAACACGACGCTCTAACTGTTGAGCAATTGATTGCGCAATAATTGTCGCATCAATCTCCGGTTTACGAATCTCCACAATATTCAATGAAGTTTCAGCATCCGTCATTTCTGAAAGCTTACGACGAAGCTTTTCGATATCAGCACCCTTTTTACCAATAATCAAACCAGGACGTGCAGAATGAATCGTAATACGACACTTCTTATGAGGACGCTCAATAACAACCTTAGAAATAGCCGCCTGTTTAAGCTCCTCAAGCACATATGAACGAATTTTCAAATCTTCATGAAGAAGGCGCCCATATTCACCACTATCAGCATACCAACGAGAGTCCCAAGTCCGATTAACACCAAGACGAAGTCCTATTGGATTGATCTTCTGCCCCATTACGCGGCCTCCACTTTTTCGGTAACTTCACGAACAATAACAGTAAGATGCGAAAATGGACGTTCAATTCTACTAGCACGCCCTCGACCACGAACATGAAAGCGCTTCATCACTATCGACTTACCAACATAAGCTTCCGCCACAACAAGCGAATCAATATCAAGATCGTGGTTATTTTCTGCATTTGCAATTGCTGATTCAAGCGTTTTTTTCACAGTAGCAGCAATACGCTTGCGTGAAAACATCAAATCAGCGAGCGCTACATTAACTCTTTTACCACGAATCATTGCAGCAACTAAATTAAGCTTCTGCGGACTAACACGAATTGTCCGCGTGACAGCTCTTGCTTCATTATCTTTAAGCTGGCGCGAAACTTTAGCTTTTCCCATTCCTACTTCCTCTTCGCTTTTTTATCGGCACCATGACCATAATAAGTCCGGGTAGGAGCGAACTCACCAAACTTATGCCCAACCATCTCTTCAGAAACAGAAACAGGAATATGCTTATTACCGTTGTAAACACCAAAAGTTAAACCAACAAATTGCGGTAAAATAGTA
This sequence comes from Bartonella sp. CL25QHWL, assembly GCF_042195335.1. Classification (NCBI taxonomy): domain Bacteria; kingdom Pseudomonadati; phylum Pseudomonadota; class Alphaproteobacteria; order Hyphomicrobiales; family Bartonellaceae; genus Bartonella; species Bartonella sp. CL25QHWL. Next base: position 182,541 of record NZ_JBHIOE010000003.1, read on the forward strand.
GAGCGACGACTCCATATTTTTATAACTTCATTGCGCCCACTTGCACGTACCTTCTCTGCTTTACCAAGAAGATAGCCGTCAACAAACGGACCTTTCCACACTGAACGAACCACTTCAGACTACCTTTCTCATTTCTTGCGTTGATGACGCGTACGCATAATAAATTTATCAGTGGCTTTATTGGAGCGCGTACGCTTACCTTTCGTAGGTTTACCCCAAGGAGATACTGGATGGCGCCCCCCCGATGTACGACCTTCACCACCACCGTGCGGATGATCAACGGGGTTCATAGCAACACCACGAACATGTGGACGTTTACCACGCCAACGTGACCGACCCGCCTTACCATCATTAATATTCCCATGATCAGGATTTGAAACAGCGCCAACAGTTGCAAAACAGCTACTCGGAACCAAACGCTGTTCACCAGAATTTAAACGAAGAATAGCCATACCATGATCTCGTCCAACCAACTGCGCATAAGCACCTGCTGAACGCGCAATCTGCCCTCCTTTTCCTGGCTTCATCTCAACATTATGAATAATTGTGCCTACAGGCATATTACCAAGAGGCATAGCATTACCTGGTTTAACATCCACATTTAAACCAGCCATAACAGAATCACCAACACCAAGACGCTGTGGCGCAAGAATATAACTCAATTGCCCATCCTCATAGCGGATTAAAGCAATAAAAGCGGTACGATTAGGATCGTATTCTAAACGCTCAACCTTTGCTGAAACATCACGTTTAAGACGCTTAAAGTCGACAAACCGATAACTACGTTTATGTCCACCACCCTGAAAACGAGCAGTAACACGACCGCGATTATTACGTCCACCCTTTGAAGACAAACCTTCAGTTAACATCTTTATAGGTTTTCCCTTATAAAGACAAGAACGTTCCACAATAACAAGCTGACGCTGCCCAGGTGTAGTTGGATTAAATTGCTTAAGTGCCATTATTCCTATCTCCGAGCCTCTTAAAGACCTGTCGAAACGTCGATAGTCTGACCACTGGCCAGAGTTACGATCGCTTTTTTGACATCACTCTGCCGACCAACTATACCTTTGAAACGCTTCACTTTACCCTTACGGACTATCGTGTTAACTGCTTTAACTTTTACGCTAAAAAGCGCTTCAATAGCAGCCTTAATCTCAGGCTTCGTCGCTTTCGGCGCGACATTAAAAGCAACTTGATTATATTCAGAAATCATAGTCGCCTTTTCAGTAATAACTGGACTAATAATTATATCATAATGGCGAAGATCTGTCATTTAAAACGCTCCTCAAGAGCCTCAACAGCTGCTTTTGATAAAACAAGTTTGCTGCGACGCAAAATATCATAAACATTAATTCCCTGAATAGGCAAAATGTCAATATTAGGGATATTAGAGGCTGCACGAAAAAAGTTAATATCAATCTCTTTACCACCAATCAAGAGAGCGTTATTAAATCCAAGCTTAGAAAAATGAGAAACAAGCATCTTCGTTTTAGCATCCTTAACAGTCAACTCATCCACAATAATCAAATCTTTTGCTTTTAATTTTGCAGATAAAGCAAGACGCAACCCAAGAGCACGAATCTTTTTAGGAAGATCATGCGCATGGCTGCGAACCACTGGTCCATGCGCCTTACCCCCACCTCTAAACTGCGGTGCACGTGCAGATGAATGTCTAGCACGCCCAGTTCCTTTCTGTTTAAACATTTTTGCCCCTGTTCGCGACACATCAGAACGACCTTGGGATTGATGACTTCCCTGCTGACGACGTGCAAGCTGCCAACGAACAACACGTTGCAAAATATCCTCACGCGGAACAAGATCAAAAATAGCTTCAGAAACCTTTAATTTGCCAGCTTCATTACCATCAAGAGTTTTAATTACAAGATCCATTATTAGGCTCCCTCAACTTCAGAGGTTTCCGTCACCGGAGTAACCATTTCCGCTTTCTCCTTCACAAGACGGCGAATACCGGCAGGCTTTGGAGCATTATCAGGAAGACGCTTCTTCACAGCATCCCGTATCAAAATCCAAGAACCTTTAGAACCAGAAACAGCACCACGCACTAAAATTAAACCACGCTCACTATCAGTGGAAATAACTTCAATATTCTGTGTTGTTACACGCACTTGCCCCATATGGCCGGCCATTTTTTTGCCTTTAAAAACTTTACCAGGATCTTGGCACTGCCCTGTAGAACCGTGAGCACGATGTGTGATCGAATTACCATGGGAAGCACGATGCCCACCAAAGTTATGTCGTTTCATAACACCAGCAAACCCCTTACCAATACTGGTACCAGTCACATCAACTCTTTGTCCTGGAACAAAATGTTCCACTGTAATCTCAGTACCAACATCAAGAAGATTGTCGGGACTCACACGAAACTCTGCTATTTTGGCTTTAGGCTCAACAGAAGCCTTAGCAAAATGTCCACGAAGAGCTTGTGAAGTATTCTTAACCTTAGCAAAGCCTACACCTAATTGAACAGCAGTATAACCATTCTTTTCAACTGTACGCTGAGCAACGACTTGACAATTCTCCAAACGAAGTACCGTCACCGGCACATGCTCACCAGCATCATTATAAATACGGGTCATGCCCAGCTTCTGTGCTATTACACCTGAACGCATCGGGTCTGTTCCTTCTGTCCTCAAACCTCAGAGCTTAATTTCTACATCCACACCAGCAGAAAGATCGAGCTTCATAAGCGCATCCACTGTTTGCGGCGTTGGATCAACAATGTCAAGAAGACGCTTATGTGTTCGCATCTCAAACTGCTCACGACTTTTCTTATCGATATGCGGTCCACGATTGACCGTAAACTTCTCAATCCGCGTCGGAAGCGGAATGGGACCACGGACATTTGCACCGGTACGTTTAGCAGTCGATACAATCTCACGCGTCGACGTATCAAGAATTCTATGATCAAACGCTTTCAAGCGAATGCGAATATTCTGACTGTTCATGCTCTTTATTTCCCTGTTATACAAAGTGCATTAATAATTAAAGCACTCAACAAGCATTATTTATTCAATGATCTTAGAGACGATACCGGCACCAACAGTACGACCACCTTCACGAATAGCAAAAC
>NZ_JBHIOE010000004.1:0-142932 GCF_042195335.1 Bartonella sp. CL25QHWL
AAATAAGGAGCAAATAAGAACAAATTAGGTAAAATTATATAAACTGTAGAAGGTGGTCTAAAAGGTGGTCTGAAAATAGCTATTTAAAGAAAAAATCTATATATTTCAATATGTTAAAAACAAAAAGTGGTGCCCAGACGCGGATTCGAACCACGGACACGCGGATTTTCAGTCCGCTGCTCTACCAACTGAGCTATCTGGGCATGCTTCATAAAAAACATAAAGCGTTTGCGGTTATAACATTAAAATTTTCTCTGTCCAGTCATCAAAAGAAAAATAATTGATTTTTTAATAAGTTTATCTCCCTATTCTAGAGCGTTATCAATGAATCTTTATCATAAAATAAATTTGATAGGTATATTGGACACTTTAGTGTATTGTTATTAGAATGCTGTCTTATCGTGGTGGTGATACGAAAAAAATTAAAAGAATCAATCGAGAAGCATGATTAAGAAAGATTTTTTTATAAAGTTTCCGTGAATTTTAAGCATACGAAATAATAGACAACATTTTTGACTTTTTCTAAAAAGATTGTTGATTAGTCTTTATAATAATTTGTTTTTCTTTATAAAGAAAAAAACATCTAAAAGGGGAGAAATAATGATAATGTTACAAAAACCAAGTAGTCGTCCCAATAATACTAATTTTTCTTCAGGCCCTTGTAGTAAACGGCCTGGTTGGACTCTTGATGTTCTTAAAAATGCAGTAGTTGGGCGTTCACATAGATCTAGAGAAGCAGAATTAAAACTTGCTGAAGTTGTTAATTTAACCCGTGAGATTCTTGAGGTTCCTTCTGATCATCGTATAGGAATTATGCCCGGTTCAGATACCGGTGCTGTTGAGGCTGCTCTATGGTCTCTATTAGGTGAGCGTGGCATTGATATGGCGGCGTGGGAAAGTTTTGGATTTGGGTGGAATAAAGATGTTGTCGAGCAATTAAAGCTTTCTGATGTGCGTCGTTTTGAAGCTCCTTATGGTGAAATACCAGATTTAACACAACTTGACTTTGATCGGGATGTTGTTTTTACATGGAATGGGACAACTTCTGGTGTGCGTATTCCTAATGCGGATTTCATTCCGCATAAACGGGCTGGATTGACCATTTGTGATGCAACATCGGCAGCTTTTGCGCAATATCTTGATTTTTCAAAATTAGATGTTGTTACTTTTTCATGGCAGAAAGTTTTGGGAGGTGAGGCTGCACATGGTATGGTGATTTTAAGTCCTCGTGCTGTTGAGAGGCTTGAGAATCATGTTCCAGCTTGGCCTATGCCTCAACTTTTCTATATGACAAAAAATGGAAAATTGAACGAAGATATTTTTAAAGGAAAGATAATCAATACACCTTCTATGCTTTGTGTTGAGGATTTTCTTGATGGGTTGAAGTGGGCAAAGTCTCTAGGAGGTGCAGCGGCATTAAGAGCACGGGTTGAGAAAAACTTTTCTGTACTTGATGCTTTTGTTCGCAAAACGCCATGGTTAGAATATTTGGCAAAAGATCCTGAAGTGCGTTCTAACACCGCTATTTGTTTAGATATTGTGGATCCAGTGATTACTGCTTTGGATACGGAAAAGCGAGTATCTTTTATAAAAGCGGTTGTGAAACGTCTTGATGAGGAAGGGGTTGCTTATGATATCGGTTCGTATCGCGATGCTCCTCCTGGGCTTAGAATTTGGGCGGGTATAACAATTGAGGCTTCCGATCTTGAAATTTTGACACAATGGCTTGAGTGGGCGTTCCAAGTTGAAAAAGCACAGCTTTAAATAATTACTGGTGATTTTCACAACGTATTTTTAAACAAAAAAGGATACGAAAGATTATGATGATCTTTCGTATTCTTGTATCAGACAGACAGCATCTAAATATTACGTGAATTGTAAAAGATTAAGAGAGAGAATGAATGCTCTGTCAGGTGTTGGATACGCACAAATTAAAATCTCTATTTTTTTTACTTTGTTGTAGCAAAAATAACAGATTTAAAATATTTTGGTATTTGCTTATCTTTATTATCATAAATTTGAAAATTTAATCACTTGAAGATTGAGAAAAATCTGAAATGAGGAGTCGCACTTGCTCTAAGGTTTCGTTATAAAGAAGTGTTTGTTTTTGAATGCTGGTTTTTTTAACCAAACACGACGGAGAAAGTTATGGCCAATGTAGTTGTTGTCGGTACACAATGGGGTGATGAAGGCAAAGGTAAAATTGTAGATTGGTTATCTGAGCGAGCAGATATCGTGGTGAGGTATCAGGGGGGGCATAATGCTGGCCACACATTGGTTGTTGATGGAGTCAGTTATAAATTATCACTTTTACCGTCTGGTTTAGTGCGTGGCAAGTTATCAATTATAGGCAATGGTGTTGTTGTTGACCCTCATCATTTTGTTGCAGAAGTAAAAAAACTATGTGATCAGGGTGTAAAAATCACACCAGAAATTTTGCGTATTGCTGAAAATGCTCCTTTGATTCTTTCTTTGCATCGTGATCTTGATGCAATTCGAGAAAGCGGTTTATCTGGTTTAAAAATTGGTACAACAAAGCGTGGTATTGGACCGGCTTATGAAGATAAGGTGGGACGTCGTGCTATCCGAGTGATGGATTTAGCAGAAAAAGATACACTTATGGCTAAGATTGAGCGGCTTTTGAGGCATCATAATGCTTTGCGTCGTGGGATGGGTGTTGCAGAGATTGATTCTCGAGCACTTTATGATGAATTGATGCAAGTTGCGGATAAAATTTTGCCCTTTATGGATTGTACGTGGCGTCTTTTAGATGAAGGTTATCGAGGAGGGAAACACATTCTTTTTGAAGGTGCGCAAGGTGCTTTATTAGATAATGATTTTGGAACTTATCCTTATGTAACGTCATCTAATACAGTTGCTGGGCAAGCATGTACAGGTTCGGGGATGGGACCTGATGCAATTCATTATGTTTTGGGTATTGCAAAAGCTTATACTACACGCGTTGGAGAAGGGCCGTTCCCGACAGAGCAGATAAATGATATTGGTGAATTTCTGGGAGTGCGTGGACATGAATTTGGTGTTGTAACGGGTCGAAAGCGTCGATGTGGTTGGTTTGATGCTGTCTTAGTACGTCAGATGGTAACAATTTGCGGTGTTCAAGGTATAGCATTGACAAAACTTGATGTTTTAGATGGTTTGGATGAAATAAAAATTTGTATTGGTTATGAGCTTGATGGTAAAAGAATTGATTATTTACCTTCTTCCATGGGAGCTCAGGATCGGGTGAAGCCTGTTTATGCAACATTAGAAGGTTGGAAGGAAGAAACAGCACATGCATTGAGGTGGGAAGATTTACCAGTGCAGGCTATTAAATATATACGCTATATTGAAGAACTGATTAATACAAAAGTGGCTTTATTATCCACAAGTCCAGAGCGTGAAGATACTATTCTTATTACGGATCCCTTTGTTAATTGATTATTATTTTTAGATTTCTATATATGTTCTCTGTGCGTTTTTGTCTCTTTTTACAAAAAAAGTTTTTAAGAGCACGTGAGAGAAAGGTGCAAAATAGCATTGTTTATTTTTCATATTCATTTTACATTATTGCGATAGTTGTACCAATATTAAATGGCAATCAATTTAGAAGGCTAAAATAAAGTTTTTTGGCTTTACTATTGATTTTTTCTCAGTTTAAGAGAGATTATAGAGGAAATGGTAGATTTCGTTGGAATCTTAAAAAAGACAATTAATGCACAAAATAATATTACACCACAAGTGCGTAAGCGGATTTATAAGCGTGCTACCGAAACACTAGAACATCAATTTTTAACAGCAAAAATACCACAAGCAATAGCGGATGAACAGAGAAAGATTCTTCAAAGTTCTATTGCAACTGTTGAAGGAGAATATTTAGCAGTTGAAAAGAAGCGGCTTTCTTCAGTTATTGGGTGGAATCCCACAAATATAAATGAAGATAAGAAATATACAAAAAAAACTATATTACCAAAGAATAATGAATTTTCAGAGGTAAATATAAAAAGAAAACAGGATTTTGTTACGCGTTCAAAGGATAACAAGGTATTTGATGAGCTTTGTGTATCCGATATACCAGATGCAGAGCCTGTTAATATGGAGGCTGATGTGCCTTCTCAGCATGTTAATAGCAGTGTGTTAAAGATTTCTCCTTCGCAGGAAGATAATTCGCATATTGTTTCGCACATTTTTTCTCAGGCTTTACGTCGTGCTAATAAATCGTTAGTGCAAAGGCGTATTGTAATAAGTGCTGTTTCTGTTGTTAGTTTTGTTGTTTTAATTGTTGGTATTTTTTTTGTTGGTGAGCGTGTATTTGTATCAAATGATCATCAGTTTTTAGAAGAAAATCTTCAAGCTTCTCACAGAGTACCAAAGGCATTTCCAATTAAGAGAAAGTTAACACAACGCTTATTAGAGGATGGAAGTGAAATTGATGTTGGTTTAAAACAAGCGATAGATTCTTCGGATGAAGAAGTACTCTCAACAGTTGTTGATAGCAATTTGCAATCGCTTGAAAAATCAGGTGAAGCTGTTTTCTATCAAGCACGTACAAATTATGATGCAGAAAAGATAGCAACGGGAAGTGCTCGCTGGACGCTTATAAAAGAATCTCAAGTGAAGGGGGCTCCAGAAGAAACAACTATACAAGGTGATATAACAATTCCTGATGAAGGGGTATCATTACGGTTAATTTTACGTCGTAATACCGATCAGTCATTTCCTGCTGCATATATTATGGACCTTGTTTTTATTCTTTCTGATAAATTTTCAGGTAAAGCTATAAGCAATGTTCAAGCATTAACCTTTAAAGCAAGTGAACAATCCATTGGACAGGCTTTAACAAGAACCATTGCTGCAAAGATTAACGATGACTTTTTTCTTGTCGCATTGAGTGGTAATCATCCATTTCTTGATCGAAATTTACAATTGATGCGAGAATTAGATTGGATGCGTTTGGTGTTAACGGATAAAAACGGGCGTATAAGTGAATTAACCTTTGCAAAAGGACCAACAGGTAAGTCTATTTTTAATGAAGTTATTGGACAATGGCTTGCACAACAAGATAAGTTAACAGTTCTTGGTCAAAAAAATAAAACATAGATGCAAAAAAATAAACGGCTGTGAAGAATTTTCTACGACCGTCTTTATCAATTATATACCAAATATATTCAATAAAGCTTTACATATCAATAACTTAAAGAATTCGATAGGCTAATTTACAAGTATAAAGCCAAGGCATGCTTTTTTTCATTTTCACATTTAAAGAATGTGCAAACCATTGGCTTTATACTTAACTCTAGGTTTTATACTTGACTTTGAGATAAAGTAGAATCTTTGATAGAGTTTTGCACTTTTTCAAATGCACGCATTTCAATTTGTCTTACTCGTTCTCGACTAATATTAAATTCACCAGAGAGTTCTTCTAGGGTTAGTGGTACATCGTTTAAACGACGCGCTTTAAATATACGCTTTTCGCGTTCATTGAGATTGTCCATGGCATTTATGAGCATGGAACGGCGATTTTCTAATTCACTTTTTTCAATTAAAATTTGTTCTTGATCGTTAGATTCATCCACCAACCAATCTTGCAACTCACTGTTTTCCCCTTCTTTTGTTCGAATTGGTGCGTTGAGTGAAGTATCACCACCAAGCCTACGATTCATTGATACAACTTCATCTTCTGTGACATTCAACTGGATTGCAATTTTTTTCACTTGTTCTGCATTGAGATCGCCACTATCAAGTGCTTGAAGTTTACTTTTTAACTTACGAAGGTTGAAAAACAAACGCTTTTGATTAGCTGTTGTCCCCATTTTCACCAAACTCCAAGAGCGCAATACATATTCTTGGATTGATGCTTTAATCCACCATATTGCATAGGTTGCAAGACGAAAACCCCGCTCTGGTTCGAAACGTTTAACAGCTTGCATGAGTCCAACATTGCCTTCTGAAATGACTTCCCCAATGGGAAGTCCGTAGCCCCGATATCCCATCGCGATTTTAGCTACGAGACGCAAATGGCTGGTTACTAGCCTATGCGCAGCCTTTAGATCATTATGCTCACGGTAACGCTGAGCTAACATATATTCTTCTTTTGGCTCAAGCATTGGAAAACGACGCACTTCTTCCAAGTAACGGTTTAAACCACCATCACCTGTCATTACTGATAATAAATTCATATGGGCCATATAGCACCCTCCTTTTGTTTGAATTCCCTGATAAGGCAAATTCTATGTTTTAGATAGCTAACTATCCTCATAACCTCACTCTAGCATATTTTTCAATTTTGTTCAAAAAAAGATATTTTATTGTGAAATCTTGAGAAGGGGAAAAGTTTCAATTCATTTTTTTAAAAAGTTTAATAAGTTTAGCCATATCTTGAGGCAGTGGTGCGGAAAACGACATAACTTTACCGGTAGAAGGATGTTCAAAAGTAAGACTTGCAGCATGGAGTGCATGTCGGTTGAATTGATCGATTGCATTTCTAATAGTGGGGTTGAATGTGTTTGATTTTGTTTTAAAAGCGTTTCCATAAACTGTATCGCCTATGAGTGGATGCCCAATATGAGTCATATGAACACGGATTTGATGGGTGCGTCCAGTTTCCAAGCGACATTCCAGAAGGCTAGCAAAAGATGTTGAGTCTGCATGAGAGCCATATTTTTCAAGCAGAGAAACATGTGTAACAGCATGACGAGCATAAGGGTTTTGGTTATGGATGACAGCTTGCTTTGTCCGGTTATGGGGCGAACGGCCAAGTGATGCATCAATTGTCCAGACATTGCGCTGAGGTGTTCCCCAAATCAAGGCATGGTAGCGTCGATCTAATGCGCAGGTACGTCCATGATCAGAAAATTGAGCACTGAGACTTTTATGAGCTAGATCATTTTTTGCAACAACCATAACACCGCTTGTATTTTTATCAAGACGATGGACAATGCCAGGGCGTTTAACACCACCTATACCAGATAAACTATTCCCACAGTGGTAAATAAGGGCATTAACCAATGTACCGGTCCAATTGCCATTCCCAGGATGAACAACAAGACCAGCTGGTTTGTTAATAACAATGACATGATCATCTTCAAAAAGAATGTCCAATGCAATGGCTTCAGCGCTAGGTTCTGCATCACGAAGGTCAGGCATTTCCAATTCAATTATTTGGTTAGGTTTTAATTTTGTTTTTGGTTCCTTTATGAATTGACCATCAATTTTAAGACAGCCTTCACGGATGAGGGTTTGCAAACGCGAACGTGAGAGCACATCATGATATTGTTTTGCGAGCCACTGATCAAGACGTTGCCCAAGAGCACCTTCATCCGTTATTTTCTGTATTACCATACGATTCCTATTAAGTTTTTAATAAGATTTTACCAGTACGAAATTGCTTTACTATCGAGAAATTCTTTAATTCCCCAATGTCCTCCTTCACGAGCGCGCCCAGAAAATTTTACACCTCCAAAGTAGCTTCCACTGGGTAATCCATGTCCATTAACTTCTACCATACCAGAGCGTACTTGTGCCGCAATACGACGACATTTGTTGCGATCTTGCGATTGAATATAGTTTGTAAGACCATACTCAGTCTCATTCGCTAAAGCGACGGCATCTTCTTCTGTACTAAAAGAAAGAATCGAGAGAACTGGACCAAAGATTTCTTCTTTAAAAATACGCATATGAGGTTTTACATCAGCAAAGACTGTTGGACGGACATAATAACCGCGTTCCATTCCTTTTGGTAAACCAGTCCCGCCTGCAACAAGAGTTGCACCTTCATCAATTCCCGATTGGATAAGATCCTGAATTTTATCATATTGTTTTTTTGAAACGACAGGTCCAATATGATTTCCTTCTTGGCAGTTTGGTCCTACTTTTGTTGTTTCTGCAATATCTTTGGCTATTTTTATGGCTTTGTCATAGATGCTCTGTTCCACAAGCATACGAGTCGGTGCATTACAACTTTGTCCACTATTATAAAAGCAATGTCGTGCACCACGTTGAATAGCATCTGAGTCGGCATCAGCAAAGATAATATTCGCTCCTTTTCCACCAAGTTCCAGACAGACTCTTTTTAAAGTAGCGCTGGCATTTTTAGAAATATCTTTTCCTGCTCTAGTTGAACCAGTAAAGCTGATCATTTCTAAATCTGGATGTGCAGAGAGGTAAGAGCCGACAGTCGCACCATCACCATTGATTAAATTAAAAACACCGGCTGGAAGTGCGGCTTCATCTAAAAATTCAGCAAAAAGCATAGCAGAAAGAGGCGCAATTTCAGAGGGCTTTAACACCATGGTACAGCCAGCCAAGAGAGCAGGAATAACTTTAAGAGTTACTTGATTCATGGGCCAATTCCATGGCGTAATTAATCCTACGACGCCGATAGGATCGTAGTGAAGGATTGCTTGCTCATTTCCCTTTATTAAAGTTTCTTGGAACGAAAACTCTTTATAAGCTTCGATAAAATTGCGAATATGGGAACTTCCGGTTGCAGTTTGCGCATTAAGCGCCATATCAATCGGTGCTCCCATTTCCATTGAAATGGTTTTTGCCATGTCTTTGGAACGTTTTTCGTAGATCTCTAGAATTTTTTCAACAAATCCAAGACGCTCATTTGGTGACGTTGTTTTCCATTTTTGAAACGCTTCTTTAGCCGCATTAATTGCTTTATCGGCATCTTTTGTACTTCCAAGGCTAATGACAGCACAAGCCTCCTCTGTTGATGGATTAATGACGTCAAAATCGTGAGGAATGCTTGGCTCATCCCATAGACCATTGATATAAAATTTCCGTTTATTAAACATAATTCACTCCCTTTTTTCTATTTGTATTTATGTAATTATGATTGTCTTAGTCTAAGCCTTTTTAAACGAGGATAACAAGGGTAATCTTATAAAAACGCGAGAAATTAGATTATATCGTGATAATTGAGCATGGAGAATTCAATAGAGCAATGCTTATTGTATTATTGAGACTAGTTTCTTTTATGAAAAGGGAGAGAATAGAGAGGCATAGACAATTTTCTTGAAGCTTTTTTATCATGAAGTTTTTTTCAAAACAAATGAAATACGAGCTCTATGACACCATAAACTGAGCAATTTATATCGTAAATATGCAAAAGGCAGATTATGAATATGCATTATGGCATTATTTTTTTCATTAAAAAGTAACCATCAGCAAAAGGTTATTAACCTTCGTATGATAGTTTCTACGAATTCTTTTTGAAAAGGTTATTTTTCTCATTGCTATAAATTTGTTGGGTGCCATGCATAATTCGAAAACAAAATCTATTTCTACGTCTTCTTTTTCTGATGATAGTACGGAAGGTGCATCAAGAGAAGATTTATCTGTTAAGATTACTGAGATATTTCCTTATCCGGAAGTGTGGAAAAAGGCATTTGCCCTCGGAAAAAACGTCCGTTTCACGAGAACCCCAGAAGTTGAGATTTTGCGTCGTCGTATAGAAACAGATCCAGTTTTTGCAAAACAGTTTAAAATTTTTACGAAGCAAGATCAAAAAAAAATTACAGATACAGATATTGTACGTTGTAACAAGAAAACAACCAATATTCTTTCGACAAAAAAAGTCATTAATCCTCAATCAATAGAGAATAAAACATCAGTTTGTCATTCAACGGTTCTGAAGCAGTTGTCACGACAAGCTATTCATATGCCGTCAGCAAATATTCCACTTGAGGAGGATGAACAAGAACGTAAATTACAAGTGGAAAATGTGCTACAAAAAATAAAACCTGCTTTGCATCTTTCCGATGATGCATTTTTTGAGTGTGAATCTTTGATATTTGAACATGTGGAGACTCAAACGTCAAAAGAGGATGGAATATCAATTGATACGACAAATGAAATTACACCGGATATTCCCACAGCCTTTGATGAGTCAATAACGGCTCTTTACCGTGTTCTTGAATACCGCTTTCCACAACTCTATGATTCAATTACATCAGAATCTCCAGCGGAAAGGATGCGAGGCGTTGAGAAAATTTCTGATTTAATGCATACAAATAATGATACTACTAAAGAGAGTCATTCTAAGCTTTCTGTTGAAGATTCTGCTCATACGTTAAGTAATACAGGGGCGTTAAGCGATGCAGGGGCGAGTATAGAGACTGAAAATAGCAATAATACTGTCGCCAATAATACTGTTGATTGTATAAACAAAGCCGTCACAAAGAATTCAAAAGATTTTTCTGTGATGCAAGCAAACAGTAAAACTAAAACATTACAATCTACTCGTATGCCATTAGGTAATTATGATTCTGCTTTTATGCAAAATATTCAATCTATTGACTGTGATGTTTATGAATTTCCTCCGATCAACTTATTACAGGAACCTGTTTTTCATGAAGGTACGATGATTCCTCAAGAAACATTAGAACGTGGTGCTGGACTTTTGGAAAGTGTTTTGGAAGATTTTGGCATTAAGGGTGAAGTTATCCATGTTCATCCAGGGCCAGTGGTAACAATGTATGAATTTGAACCCGCCGCGGGCGTAAAGTCATCGCGCGTTATTAATCTTTCTGATGATATTGCGCGTTCTATGTCTGCTATTTCTACACGCGTTGCTGTAATTCCTGGACGTAATGTTATCGGGATTGAGTTACCCAATGCGGTTCGTGAAACCGTTTATTTACGGGAATTAATCCAAACACGTTCTTTTCGTGAAAGTGAATTTAAACTTGCTCTTGCTTTGGGGAAGGGGATTAATGGTGAACCGGTCATTGCAGAATTAGCAAAAATGCCTCATTTATTGGTTGCAGGAACAACAGGATCAGGCAAGTCTGTTGCAATTAATACAATGATTTTGTCGATTCTTTATCGTATGACACCAAAGCAGTGTCGTTTGATCATGGTTGATCCTAAAATGTTAGAGCTTTCTGTTTATGATGGCATTCCACATCTTTTAACACCCGTTGTCACAGATCCCAAAAAAGCAGTAACAGCTTTAAAATGGGCGGTTCGTGAAATGGAAGAGCGTTATCGCAAAATGGCTAAGTTGGGTGTGCGTAATATTGATGGTTTTAATGCACGCGTTGCACTTGCAGCTCAAAAAGGCGAAACGATCATGTGTACTGTTCAGTCGGGTTTTGATAAGGAAACAGGGGAAATGCTTTATCATGAAGAAGCCATGGATCTCACGCAGCTTCCTTATATTGTTGTGATTGTTGATGAGATGGCTGATCTTATGATGGTGGCAGGGAAAGAGATAGAGAATGCCATTCAGCGCTTAGCGCAAATGGCGCGTGCGGCAGGTATTCATCTTATTATGGCAACGCAACGTCCTTCTGTTGATGTTATCACCGGTACAATTAAAGCAAACTTTCCTACCCGCATTTCTTTTCAAGTAACGTCAAAAATTGATAGTCGTACGATCTTGGGTGAACAAGGTGCTGAAACGCTTTTAGGTCAGGGGGATATGCTTCATATGGCTGGTGGTGGACGCATTGTGCGCGTTCATGGACCTTTTGTCTCAGATGAAGAAGTTGAATCCATCGTTGCACATCTTAAAATGCAAGGAAAACCTGATTATTTGGCAACGGTAACGGATAATGAAGACGATAACAAAGAGGATACTTCTGCTGATTCAGCGGCTGAAATTTCTGAGGAAGAAAATTTTGATGAAGAGGGTGAGGAACTTTATAACCAAGCTGTAAAAATTGTTATGCGTGATAAAAAATGTTCAACATCTTATATTCAGCGCCGACTTTCAATCGGCTATAATAAAGCAGCTTCTCTCGTCGAGCGGATGGAAGAAAAAGGCATTGTTGGAGCCGCTAATCATGTTGGAAAACGTGAAATTTTACTCAATGAAGGAAAATAAACAAACGCATTTAAAAATATGCAATTTTTTAAATATCTGACAGTTATTATTTAAATGTGCTTGTTTTATTTTTTTATATAATATTAAAAATTTAAATGGAGAGTAATAAAGCAAAAGCGATCTTTTGTATTAAGACTTCTGATGAGGTAAACAAGCTGATATCAAAGGAGATTATGAGATATTTTAACATTTCTAAATGATCTGGAATATAAAGAAATTAAACAAATCTTTATATGAAGACAGATAATTTGTGTTCTCTTTTTTACAGAGAAAATTTTTAATAAAATAGTGCGGTGGTATATTTTTTGTTTGTTCTTTTGTAGCGATTCTAATGAAAGAAAGATCTTTGTATGAATGCCTTCAAATGCCAAGAACTATTGGTAACATTAGGGGCTGAAATTAGTATAATGATGGTGCTAACCAGCTCTTTTATAAGTATAAAAATGGTAATGCACAATGCCTTGATATCCTCTATAGGGACTTTTACATTACACCATTTACAGATGACGTCGTAAAATAAGCTTGGGGATCTTGGGAGATATCTTTTCAAAAAAGGCGCATGAATGTGTAAAATAAGTGTATTCTTTTTGAGTACTATTTATGCGAGGGAGATGTTACCATTATTGTAACAAGATTTATTACATAATGGGTGAATAAGCAACAAGAGCTGGAAGCTTCTTTTTATTCTTGTTTTGTTGATGAAACAGTCAAAATTTTGCTACAGACAATTTATATGAGATATCAAGTTATTTTAACCAGAACAGATAATTGTAAACAAATTAGCATTATTCATTTGAGAGTAAATCCAACACTTTTTAGTTTTAGTTATGCCATTAAAAGCAGATGAGTTAAAGTTAAATACAAATGAATTAAAATCTCAGCAAGAAGCTTTTCGTTTTACACCAGAGCTTTTGCCACGGCCTTTTACGTGGGAAATCGATCACAATGGTTTGTTTTGTGAAGTCTCAAAAGAGCTAGCTGAAGTTGTTGGTCCTCTCTCTTCCTCTATTTTAGGGTGTAGTTTTCATGAACTTGCTCATCAATTTAATGATGATCGATATCTGGTTCTCAGTCGTTTTATTGAAGCGGCTATGCCTTGGAGTAAAGAGATTGTTCAATGGCCTGTTGATGGTTGCTTACAATGGCTTGATGTTGAATTGTCGGCTTTGCCAATTTTTGATGTTACAAAGCAGCTTAAAGGGTTTCGTGGCTTTGGTGTTTTAAAAATACAAAAAAAAGTCCAAGAAAAAAGAAATGAAAAGCTAGCAACAGAAATACCATGTCTTACGGAGATAGAACGCTCAGCTTTTCATGAAATTGCAGAGCAATTGCGTGATGAATTAAATTCATCGGTAAAAGAAGAAAATTTAGTTGAAGAAACAGCTATTCAGTTACCATATGCACAAACATTGCCGGTAAATGCTATAGAACAAGCTCTCGTAAAAGAGCCCGCTGCAGTTTTATCATTGTTGGATACAGCAACAGATGGTGTTTTATGGTTGGATGAAGAAGGCTTTATTCAATCAGCGAGTAGGGCAGCCTTAGCATTAATGGGTTATGAAATAAATGAACTGCGAGGACAGCCACTCTCTTCATTATTTACTTTTCAAAGCCGACTTTTGGTTGAAAAATATTTTAAATCAATCCGCATGGAGGGAAAAAATCAGGTTTTAAATCGCAGAGAAACAGCTGATTTAATGACGAAAAATCATAAAAATATAACCGTTTTGATAACGATTGTATTTTTGGCAAAGCAAGGAAATTATGCTGTTATGTTGCGTGATAGGACACAAACAGTTCCATCAGGAGAAAAAAAAGCAGAAGAGGATAAAATCGTTGGAGTTGTTCATGAAATACGAACACCTTTGAATGCTCTTATTGGTTTTGCAGAAATTATGAGAGAAGGCCGTTTTGGTTCGATAGAAAATGAGCGCTATCATGGATATTTACGCGATATTATTTCCTCTGGAAAACATATATTATTGCTGATTAATCAATTACTAGAGTGCTCGAAGATAAATTATTCTGGTTCCGATAACCAGATTGATTCTTCCCTTATTTCTGAAACATTTGATGTGATATCTTGTTTACGTGCGACGATAGCTTTTCTTGAGACTCAAGCCAATCAGAACGGCATTATCATGCGTATTGTTGCTCCACCTCATGTTCCATTTATTCCTGTATCACAACAAGTGTTTCGCCAGATTATATGGAATCTTCTTTCCAATGCTATTCGTTTTACACCTTTGGGTGGACAGATTATTGTTCACGTTTCTTATAGAAAAGAACGTGTAAAAATTTCAGTGAGTGATAATGGTATAGGGATGAACGAAGAAGAGATTATACAGGCACTGCAACCTTATGGTCAAGTAGAGCGCAAGGATGGCCGATCTGGTGATAGCGCTTTTATGGGAACAGGTTTAGGGCTCCCAATGTGTAAAGCAATGGTGGAAGAAAGAGGGGGACAATTTTTACTGTTCTCCAAACCCAATTACGGAACAACTGTGGAAATGTTTTTTCCTCGTGTTCCATGATGTAAATCTTGCATAAAATTATTTTTTCTTAGCCAAAAGATCTCTAATTTCTGTTAACAGTTGTTCTTCTGAAGACGTTTTTTGGGGGCTTTCTTCTTCTTTTCTACGGATTTTGTTCATAGCTTTAACGAATAAAAAAAGCACCCAAGCAATAATGAGAAAATTGATAAGTAAAGTAATAAAGTGTCCATAGCTAATGGTTGCTCCAGTTGCTTTGGCGGCACTCAATGTTGCTTGTTTTTCGCCAGCAAGTTGAATAAACATATTAGAAAAATCAATTCCACCTGTAATCAATCCAATGATTGGCATAAAAATATCATTGACAATTGAGTTGACCAAGCTACCAAAAGCACCCCCTATAATCACACCGATAGCAAGATCAATCATATTACCTTTTAGGGCAAATTCTTTGAATTCTTTAAGCATTGCATTTTCCCCTTTATGTAAGTGATATACGGTAATCTACTTACCGCTTTTGATGAAAAAGGAAAGGGCAGATTTTGTTTTTATGATTATATTACAATATTAATATTATTTTCAAAGACTTTATAAGGTTTAATAAAGAGCTTTAGGGTTCTATTTGGATTTTAGGCTCTATTTGAATGTACATAGAACCTTTCCTAGAAAAAAGCTTTTTTAATAAAAACTATATCTGCTTTTTCAACAGAAAGTAGAAAACTGTAGCTTAATTTATATAATTGCCTCAAGATTTTTATGTTAACATTAAAAAGAGAGATTTTTACACAATACCACAGTAAAACTTATAATTTAATTCCCCTTTAATTTAGTAAGCGATAATAGAAATTAGGAGGGCATTATGGCTTATCTAAAAGCTATTTGTACTGGGTTGCATGAGCTAAAATGGAGATAATTCCGATGGAAGAAACACATTTCATCTGCTGGAAGATTGTATCAGTTTATAAATAGCAGAGCTCTAGGGTTTGCAAGATCATTTTGGTTTGGAAGTCGTTGGTATGATAGGTGTGAGTTCAACGATCAACTGTCATTGCTTAAAATATATGTTAGACAGAGCACTTAATAGATGCAAAATTGTATTTAACGCATCAGAAATGGCAAAGGAAACAACGCAGATTCTTCAAAATTTTATCAATAGAGTACAAATTGATTGAACATTCTGTTGCTAATAAATGGTGCAACAATAGTATGAATTTAGATGTTTTTATGAACCATGTATCCTATAAATGCTAGGAAAAAAATAGCTTGATAGAACAAGCTTTGTTTCTGTTGAAAACAATATTACACAAAGGAACTTTGGGAATAGAGGGCATTTGCATGCATATTTAAGAGAATTATGAGCTTGCCTGCATAAGATGCCACAAAACCATGACTATGGTAAAGAGCCATTGATGTTTCAATTCATACTGCATTTTATAAGATTAGGATTCATATTTTAATCTTTAAAAAATGTCGAAAAAGAGAAACATTTTTTAAGAATAAAAAGTTCTTTACACAGTATATATCAATATAAACATGTATGGCTATTATATGATGATTTTTCTTCTAGAAGGGGAATATTATTTGGATAATATGCTTTCTTTGATTGGAAATCTTTTGTGTTAAAAGATATAGGTGAGGTGCGATGGATCATTTTTATGTTGTGGAGAAGGATTAATGAGTTTTTTTCGTTGTATTGGCCGTTCTGCCTTATTTATGGTGGATCCAGAGCAAGCACACGGTTTAGCGATTCTCGGGCTGAAAAGTGGATTAAATGGTTGTCAAAAGGTTATCGACAAACGTTT
Organism: Bartonella sp. CL25QHWL; assembly: GCF_042195335.1. Classification (NCBI taxonomy): domain Bacteria; kingdom Pseudomonadati; phylum Pseudomonadota; class Alphaproteobacteria; order Hyphomicrobiales; family Bartonellaceae; genus Bartonella; species Bartonella sp. CL25QHWL. The sequence goes on from NZ_JBHIOE010000004.1 coordinate 16,128, forward strand.
GTGTGTAACTGTTGCTGGTCTTGAGTTTGAAAATTTTATTGGTCTTGCAGCGGGGTTTGATAAAAATGCAGAGGTTGTAGATGGTATTTTTCGTTTAGGATTTGGTTTTACTGAAATTGGGACAGTGACACCAAAGCCTCAGATTGGAAATCCTAAACCACGGCTTTTCCGTTTAAAAGAAGATGAAGCGATTATTAATAGAATGGGCTTTAATAATGACGGACATCAAGTTGTTTACAATAGATTGCGTGCGTGTAAAAAAACTGGTGTTATAGGAGTCAACATTGGAGCCAATAAGGATACGGTCGATAAGATTGATGATTATACTGTTGGTATTGTTCATTTTTATGATGTTGCTGATTATTTTACGGTTAATATTTCTTCTCCTAATACACCAGGTTTACGTGATTTACAGGCCCGTGACAGTTTGCATCTTTTGTTGAGTGCAGTTTCGAAAGCGCGAAATGAGCAAGAGAACAAGCATGGATTCTCCATTCCTATTTTTTTAAAAATTGCTCCCGATTTATCAGAGAAAGAATTAGATGATGTTGCTGAAGAAATAAAACTTTCTGATTTTAATGGACTGATTGTTTCTAACACAACTCTTTCACGCCAGGGGCTTAGCAATAGTCACTTCAGTAATGAACAGGGTGGGCTTTCTGGACGTCCACTTTTTGAGCGTTCTACTATTGTGCTTGCAAAAATGCGTCAAAAATTAGGGAAGGAGATTGCAATTATTGGTGTTGGCGGTGTAAAGGACGCACAAACCGCTTTGGAAAAAGTAAAAGCTGGTGCAGATTTAATTCAATTATATAGTGGGATGGTTTATGAAGGTCCAGATCTTGTCATAACTATTCTGCAAGAGATTTTGCAGATGATGCAACAAGATGGAGTTGATAACATAAAAAGCTATCGTGATCATAGTCTTGAACATTGGGCAAAATTTCCTTTGTAAAAAAACGCTTTTTTCTTCACAAAAAATTGCGAGATTTTTTTTAAGGGGCTTGCAAACTTTGTTGATTTTCCTTATGTCACATAAGCGTAAGAATAAATGTTTACGAAATCGTGAACATTTATGATACATTTTCTTTTTATGCGGTTGTAGCTCAGTTGGTTAGAGCGCTGGTTTGTGGCACCAGAGGTCGTAGGTTCAAATCCCACCAACCGTACCAAGAGAGACGTCATTTCTGCACTAATCGGTGGATTTTGTGCTACTGGTCTCGCGCATATAGGAGCCTGCAAATATGCTGCCATGCGACTTTCTAGTGTCCTCCATGAGATTGAAATAGAGAATCTTGAGGTGGCGGTAACGCATTATTGCAAAGACAAACCCTGGCTAGGGTTTGGTCATCCGATTATGCAACGGGATGTCTGGGTTGATTTCTTTTTTTTTACGCTTTCAGGCGCCTATGCGCCCCTTCAGTTCGCTTGCGCGATCTATTTCGGACAATACAGGACAGCAACCCAATGTCGATTTTCTAATTGCAAGCATCATGAGCAAACATCGGGCTGCTCCTGAGCTGGGATTGTTGGCTTTTTTCGTTTGTCGTATGCCGATACTTCTCGCGCACTATCAAGCGCGGTTTAGCACTCATTCCTTCAGTTTATCATCAAAGGATTTAAGAGAAAAATATAAAAAGGTCTCCCAATTATGGCTATAAAGCATCACACCGAGCCAAATTTCTTGGGTATATGTCAGAGTATTACCTTAACCGCACCGATGCGTGCTTGCGGGCAAATCGATATTTCTCACTGGAATTTAGCCCATAACTATTTGAAACAGGGCTTGTTACTCGAAGCCTTGCATCAGTTTTCAGTTCGATTCGCCACCGTGGTGGCTAAAAACTCGGATCTCACTTATCGCTATCTCCCTGTTATGGTTGAACAGTTTTTCTCTACCACCCATTTTGATAGCGATCGGTTATGCGTTGAAGGACATATTGAACGCATTAATGAGGCCTACCGTATTCACTGTAAGGCTAGCACATATGACAATGGAAAGGCCGTTATTGCGCAGGCAATCATCATGGTCAGTAAGGTCTGCTTCTTTAGCTCGTGTTCTGAGAAAGCCGCTCTTCCATTACTAGGCGATTTATGTAAGATTTCCTCCGTAACCGGAGATTCTTGTACTTTTTCCTTTAATGCGCATCACCCGCTTTTTGAGGAACATTTCCCCTCCCGCGCCGTATGTCCTGGTTCACTATGATTGAGATGGTTCTGGCTTTAGCCACGCAGGGTAGGACAAAAAATATCGCATCTGTTGCGCTGAAAAAAGTAAAGTTCATTGAAGCAGTTTATCCGGGAGATACCTATCAGTTGACCATTAAACAGGATACAGAGTATGAACCGGGTGGCGTTTTTTATATTCATACGGAAACTAAAAAACGAAGCACTTGCGGTAAGTTTTCTATCAAATATAAAAAGGAGGATGCGCCATGTTTAACATAATAATCTCTTTTATTCCGTGGAGTATTTACTCCTGGGTTATCAATGGAAACTTTTTAACTCTGGTCGAACGCTCTCTCATCTTAACTGTGATTTCATTGTTCATTATTGCTGTGAATATTAAAATTGTCCGGCAGGGAGAACCCGTGATGATTACTAACATTCTGACAGTTATTGTCCTGTTTGTTAATTATTTCGCTGGATGGTCTACACTTTTACTGAACTACCCCACAGTTTTTTGCTATCTGTCACTTGCTCTGGTTTCATTGATTAGCTTGCTGGTAAAGAAACCCTTTACCATTTTTTATGCCAGTGCTGGTGTTTCTGAAGAAAAACGCAAACATATCCTATTTTATCTCATCAATAAATATATTACATGGATTTGGGTAATCATCTTTTTTGCCAATGGCCTTCTAGTGGCTTTTTTTACATGGACCCCGCAGATTTGGTTGGTCACTATGGGTTTAATTTGTACTGGTATTCTTTTTTCTAAATATCTTCCTAACATCATGCAATATTTTTATCGCATCAAACATCATGGAGCATAATATGTCATTGTTTAACATTCTGACCGGAACCCCTTTATGGGCTTGGATTTTGCTTATTTTTCTCATTGCGAGGGGAATAATCGCATTGAAAGATAGGGAAACGAAGGTTTACCGCCTTTTTCTCTTGCCGTTAGTCTTTCTTTTTTTGGGCGCAAGCGATGTGATTAACCAGCTGGCTTTCCCACGCTGGGGAGCAATCGCAATGTTGGCAGGGCTGATGATCGGCTTTGGCGTTGGCTGGTTGCTCTGGCGTGCTACTGCGCGTTTAAAAATCAAAGAGGGAACGGATTTCATTATTCTGCCTGGTACGCCGTTGACGCTGACATTTATTCTTATCGCTTTTGTCATCAAATTCACATTGATTGTTTTTCTCAAGGTTGTACCTGATTTGAAATATGCATTTGATTTTAACCTTCTTTTTGGTCTTTTAAGTGGGTTTACTGGTGGTGTGTTGTGGGGCGGCACATTAAATTTATATATAGCATTTCGAAAGAATCCAAATTAGTTCCTATATCCTTAGCTGTTGATGCTTCTGTCAAGTATTATGATACAGAAGCGTCCGCTATTTTACGTTGAAACTGCGGCTGCTATACGACTAAGTGGCCTTACGCCTGAGTATGCAAGAGCGGCAGAGTTTGTACAGTCTACGCCATAATATGTGGAGCACTCTTGCGGGAATGAGTGCATTATTATTGCGATATACATGTAACCCTCTAGCTAATATTATATTAGTAAGGCTGTTTTTTGAAGCCGCTTGTAATTACGGTGTGTTTTTAAAGAGAACGTTCGAACCGATGTATCGCTTGCAGTACCATTTCTCTTTATAAGACTATTATCATTTCTTTTAGAAATCTGCACTTCTCACCTTTTTTGCGTATGATCGATAACGTAGTTAAGATCCTTGAGATAGTGAATTTTTATCTCTTTTGCTAAAAATGCCCAAACCATCTTATTTAGTCGAGACTTTGTTTAAGAAGGGATCTTCTAAATTTATTTTTTCAATAGGATATAAATTTCTCGTTTTGGGTGCGCGGTAAACTTATAGCAGCAATAAGCTTAGGTTTATTGGTTCTAAGCGTGGAGGGAGTTGAGCTATCCAATGCAAAAGAATAAATTGCACTTTTGTCTGACTTTGTGAACACACACTATTTTCTGGACTAATCGAGGAAATAGAACATTCATGTGTTTGAGAGGATTAGACAATGAGTTGTAAACAATTAGAGCAAGAAATAGCCACAGTAAAGTATACGTCAATGTAGGAGCCCAAAGCCTTATGGCACACTTATTTCAGTGACGATTATTTAGGACAAACGCATCATGTGCTTGTGGTGCCAAAAGGCTATCAATGAGGGCAAGATTTACAAAAGCTTGAAAGTTATTGCCAAGCATATTACCGGCATCAATTGGAATAGCCATTTGTTTTTTGGCCTTGTAAGGCGGGGATGAGAGGATGACAGGGGACAAGAAAGGTGCTTAAACAAGCGATAAAACCAATACGCGGCGCTATATATAGACGTAAAACCGAAGAAGGTTTAAAGCAAGAGTTTAACTAACGGGACGACAAAAAGAAGCAGACGAAAGCTTTGTTAAAGCTTACCGTCATGAAGGTTGGCAATTAATACCAACGTTGCTGATAATGTAAAAATCATGCCGCAATATATTTAAGGAGCGAGTGCAAGAGATTAATACATTCCTATGGCAGATTGTAAAAGCATGGTTTATACATGAGCCTAATTATATGATTGATAAGGCAATACAAATTACTCAGGGACAAAATGATAAGAGCTATATTTTATTATGAATCTGACACACAGTATAAAACCTATAAAGGCAAAGCGTTTTATGGCATGGGAAGGATTTTCAGCCTACTGGTGGGCGTTTGAGGGTGTTTTTATTTTACCTTCCGTAAAAGGTATTTTAGCAAATCTTGCTTGTGCGGACAAGGGAAAACTAGAAGTGGATGCTGACATAATCCCTTGTGAAATGGTTTTTATTGCGTCGAAATAAATGATGAAGAAATTTATGTTTTCGTTGGCAGTGATAGTACTTGGATGTGCTTGTGCCAATTGATAAGCTTATTGATAATATTTGTAAGTGCCATAATAGCACACAAGAAAAAATATAAAATCGCTGTCTTTATTATGCCAAACAGCGGCTAATTTAGAGCGCGAAATTATTGCTTTTGCAAAGTAAATCAAAGAAAAGCAAAATGATCAAAATGTGGTAATGCGAATTTATTTAGCTGACTTGCGTAAGCAAAAAGAAATAAAACAAGCACAAGAAACTTTAAAAAATAAAGAGAACAGCTTATACGACATTTTTCATGAAAGTAAATTTGCAGAGGATATAGAAATAAATAGGATAAAAGGAATTGCGACGTACAAAAGAAATATTCATAGACATATTTTATACTAAGCGTAACGGAGAAGCGCAAAGATGAGTATAATAGCGGGTGAAGATAAAATAGAGGGCATGAGTCAAAGCCCTATTAATCCAGACATAGAAAAGTTAAAAGCAGTCTTTCCGCAATGTTTTGCTGAGGGAAAGCTGGATATAGATCAGCTTCTTAATCTATGCGGCGAATATATTGATAATGATTTTGAGAAGTTCAAATTTGAATGGAAGGGCAAAGGAGCAAGTTTAAAGCTTGCTCAAAAGCCTTCATTTGCGACATTGCGCCCGAAGCGCGAGGAGAGCGTAAACTTTGATAATACACATAATCTTTATATTAAGGGCGATAATCTTGAAGTGTTAAAACTTATCCAGCGGGCTTATTTTGGCCAAGTGAAGATGATCTATATAGACCCGCCCTATAATACGGGTAATGATTTTATCTATGATGATGATTTTAAAGACCCATTGGCGCGATATAAGGAAGTGACGAGCCAAACGACAAAATCGAACCCTGAGACAATGGGGCGGTTTCACACGGCTTGGCTCAATATGATTTATCCGCGCTTGCGTTTGGCACAGACCTTATTGCGTGACGATGGGGTGATTTTTATCTCAATAGATGATCATGAAGTTCATAATTTGCGCAAAGTATGTGATGAAGTGTTTGGCGAAGAGAATTTTGTTGCGCAGCTGGTGTGGAGGAAACGCACTGGTGCTAATGATGCGCAAAACAATGTAAGTACAGACCATGATTACATTTTGTGTTATAGTCGCAGGCACACTGTTTTTAGTGGAGTACAAAAGAGTTTTGCAAATTATACCAACCCCGATAATGACCCGCGCGGGCCTTGGATGGCTGATAATTTGACATGCAATAAAACAGCATCAGAGCGGCCAAATCTTAATTACCCGATTACTGATCCAAAAACGGGTGTAGTTTACCAGTGTAATCCCAATCGTGTATGGGCTTATGAAAAAGGACGAATGGCAAACATCATCAAAGAAGGCAAGGTGATCTTCCCAAAAAACGGACAAGGTACGCCTACTTATAAACGTCATCAAACAGAAGTTAAATCTCAAACTAAACCATTTAGTACAATGCTTGAAACAGATATGAATTTTATAGCGACCAAACAATTACGAGAACTTTTAGGCGGCCAATTTTTTGATCATCCCAAGGGTGTGAGTCTTATAAAGCAATTGATTGAACAGACGACCAGTGACAACGACATCATTTTCGATTTTTTTGCTGGTTCTAGTACAACGGCGCATGCAGTGATGGCTTTGAATGCTGAAGATGGTGGTAATCGCAAATTCATCATGGTGCAATTGCCTGAATTATGTGATGAAAAGAGCGAAGCCTATAAAACTGGTTATAAAACTATCTGCGATATAGGTATTGAACGTATTCGCCGCGCTGGTGCACAAATTAAGAAAAAGCATGAAGCAGAACTCACAAGTGAGCAGCCTCTAGACACCGGATTTCGCGTTCTAGAGCTCGATAGTTCCAACTTTTCCATATGGGACGATAGCCCGATTGATCCGAATGCACTTGATGTTAAAGAACAATTGCAAATGCGCTTGGATCATATTTTGCAGGGGGTGAATCCCGAGCGCTCTCATCAAGATATTATCTTCGAAATCATACTTAAATATGGTTGGCCACTGGATTTAAAAATTTACCCTTTACCAATCAATGGCAAAAAATTCTATTATATAGGCGAGAGCGAAGGCGATGTCTTGGTAATTATAGCCATAGACCCGCCCTTTGAACCCGAAGATGCGGAAGAGATGATAAAGTATTTGCCCGTAAAAATCGTAGCGCTTGATGCGGCCTTTAAAAGTGATGAGGCGCTTATTAATTGCGACTTTATCTTTAAAGACAATGAAGTAAGTTTTGATAAAATTTAAACTATAGAGAGACGATTGGGGCGGCGATATGAAACTTAAATTTAAACAACAAGAATTTCAAAATGATGCGGTTAAAAGCGTCATTGATTTATTTAAAGGCCAACCACGACGGAATTCTTCTATTTTCTTGCATTCAGAACAAGGACAATTAGCGTTAAATGAATTTGGTTATGGTAATCAATTATTGATCAGTGATGAAAGCATATTAGCAAATTTACAAGAGGTGCAACAGAACAATAAACTCTTGGCGAGTAAGACGCTAGAGCAAAAGCAGTTTTCTATTGAGATGGAAACGGGAACAGGCAAAACTTATGTCTATAGCAAGACGATTTTTGAGTTAAATCAACGCTATGGCTTTACCAAATTTATTATCGTCGTACCAAGTGTTGCTATTCGCGAAGGGGTGTATAAATCACTTCAGGTAACAAGGGAGCATTTTCAAGCAGAGTTTGATAATCTGCCCTATCGTTATTTTATTTATAATTCAAAAGATCTTTCGCAAATTCGCCAATTTGCAAGCTCAACCAATATTGAAATTATGATTATCAATATTGATGCATTTAAAAAAGCAGAAAATATTATCAACCTTCCGCAAGATAGACTGAATGGCGAAAGTGCTATGCGCTATATCCAAGATACAAATCCGATTGTGATCATAGATGAACCGCAATCGGTGGATAATACAGCAAAAGCGAAGGAGGCTATTGCGAGCCTTAATCCGCTTTGTGTTTTCCGCTATAGTGCCACGCATAAAGATGAGATTAATCTTTTATATCGTTTAACACCTGTTGATGCTTATAAAAAAGGACTGGTAAAGCAAATTTGTGTTTCTTCTAATCAGATAGAGCAAAATTTTAACCGTCCCTATATTGCCTTGAAATCCGTATCTCACAAACATGGCTTTAAGGCGCGCTTAGAGTTGGATATTGCGGGAAAGAATGGCACTGTGAGCCGCAAAACAGTTACAGTGAGACAAGGCGATGATCTGTATCGCGTTACGGGCGGGCGTGAGCTTTATAGGGGTTATATTGTTTCGGGTATCAATTGCATGGCGGGGGATGAAGCTGTTGAGTTTTCTGATACTGAAATTGTCAAATTTGGCCACGCCCTTGGTGATGTGAATACAATAGAGCTTAAACGCGCGCAAATTTATCGCACTATAGAAACACATTTAGATAAAGAATTGCGGCTTGCGCCTTTAGGGATTAAAGTTTTATCACTTTTTTTTATTGATGAGGTGGCTAAATATCGTAGCTCTGATGAAGAGCCAGCACTTTATGAGCGTATGTTTGAAGAATGTTATGAAGAGCTGTTGGCGAAAAAGAAATATGCCTCCTTGCGAACTAAGTTTGCACAAAATGTTCGGAACGTGCACGGCGGTTATTTCTCGCAAGACAAAAAAGGCGTCTATAAGGATACAAAGGGCGACAGCCAAGCTGATGATGACACTTATAACACGATTATGCGTGATAAGGAGTGGTTATTATCTTTTGCATGCCCCTTGCGTTTTATCTTTTCGCATTCGGCCTTGAGAGAAGGCTGGGATAATCCGAATGTGTTTCAAGTGTGTATGTTGATTGAGCAAAAATCGAATTTTACCGTACGGCAAAAGATTGGTCGCGGTTTGCGCTTGTGCGTAAACCAACACGGTGAACAGGTAGAAGATAAAGATATAAATGTGCTGCATGTCATGGTGAATGAAAGCTTTGCTGAGTTTGTGAGTACATTGCAAAAAGAATTAGAGGCGGATATTGGTTATAAACTTGGTACATTGCAGATGGAGCATTTGGTTGGCCGTATTTATGAAGATGTAAAATATGTGGCCGCTAAAGTGGAAGTATCGCAAGCACAAAAAATTGTTAAAATACTTGTTGCAAAAGATTTTATTGATGAGGCAGGTGTCGTTAAAGTAGATCAAGATTTAGTAGCGAGCGAATTTGATGCTATAGGGGCGGAGGAAATGCCACGCGAATTGCGTCAAGAAATTGTGAAAAAAACTGATGCGGGCGCGCTTATTAATGTTGAGACGCTGCAAGATCTGATTTATATGACAACTGTGACAGAAACAAAAATTCTGTCTTCGCAAGAGGCTGCTGATATATTGGTTGAGTTGCGTGAAAAAGCCTTGCTTACATCAGCAGGAAAAATCACAGATACATTAAAAGCGCAATGGGCGACTGGGACGTTAGATTTAAGTGAACGTTTTAGTAAAGGGCAGAAGCAGGCTGTGCTGCAGGCGCTAGAAGCGAGCCAAGCCATGCCGATTATTCGTAATGCTACGCGCGAGGTGCGGGTTAAGCTTAAAAAGCAAACAGTGGCTTCACCAGAGTTTTTGGCCTTGTGGGAAAAGATCAATAAAAAGACCACTTATCGTGCAAAGCTTGATCGCACAGAGTTTGTTGCCAAAGCAGTGGATGCAGTGGAAAAAATGGCGCCAGTTGCGCCCGCGCATTTGGTTTATCAGACAGCAGAGATAGAACTGGATAGTGCTGGTGTGACCTATGAAGAGCAGTTATTAAAGCAGAGTGCGCTTGATTATAGTTTTTGTGCACTGCCGAACATTGTACATTATTTGACCTTAAAGCTGAAATTAACCACAAAGACAATTATTGGTATTTTGACCAAGAGTGGCCGTGAGCATGAGTTTGTAAAAAATCCACAAGCTTTTTTAGAGCGCATAGAAGAAATACTCAATAAAACCCATGTTAATCTTACAATTGATGGCATTAAATATTTAAAGCTGGTCGGGCAAGAATATAGTGTGCAAGAGCTTTTTACCAGTGAAGAGCTTGTGGCAAATTTAGAGCGTACAGCTGTTGTGAGTGAGAAGAGTGTGTATGATCATGTGGTTTATGAAAGCAGTGTGGAGAAAGAGTTTGCACAAAGTCTTGAAAATGATCCTGAAGTCAGATTGTTTTTTAAACTACCAAGAAGTTTTAAAATAGCCACTCCCATTGGTTCTTATACGCCTGATTGGGCAGTTTTTTTAGAGCGAGATGGCGAACAAAAGCTTTACTTTGTGCTGGAGACAAAAGGGGCAAATAGCGAGTTTGATTTGCGACTTAAAGAAATACTGAAGATTAAATGCGGCAAAGCGCATTTTGCTGCACTGCAAACGAGCGTTGCGTTTAACGACCAGCCGGTGATAAATTGGCGTGAATATAAGCGTACTTTGCCCGAAGGGGCGCATGAGTTTCCAAGTGCTGCGGTGGTTGTTACAGAATGATTGGAGCATGAAATACTTAAGGGGGAGGGGAGAAAAGCTTTTTATATCAAAATAATAAATTGATAAAAGGTAGTTATAATGTACACTTCATGTTGAATTTAATTGTTTTCATTTAATACAGGAGGTAAAGTTATGAAAACTAAAGATATGTATAAACCCCTGAAAAAAAATTAAACGGGTTGATGTTGCTGCGCTCAAAGCCCGAGCAAGTGAGCAGAAAATGGCTGCTTGAGGCGCTTCTATGAATTGAAGTTTTAAAATATATAAAGCTGGCGGCAAAAAAGCCGCCAGCTTTATAGCTTTTGGATATATTAATGACGATAGATTATGAAGTTAAAAAGTTGCTCTATGGCTGTGGGGCAATGAGCGGGGTTCGGTTGATTACAGGTTCCTTCCATGCTTTTTTTTTCTTGTCTATGGGCGTTAGTATAGCACAGTTAGCCTTATTGCAAATTGTGTTTAGCGCGGCTATTTGTATTTTTGAAGTGCCTTGTGGGATTTTAGGAGATAAAATTGGCGTTAAAAAAAATGTTATCTTATCATGTTTCTTTTTTTCGCTCTTCTTCTTTTTATGTATTTACGCGCCTAATCTTTCTGTCTTAATTCCGGCAGAAATTATTTATGCTTTAGGCTTTGCTTTATGCTCTGGCGCTGATAGCACATGGATTAAAGGCTTAATCGACGGCGGTGGATACAAGGGTAGTTTGATCTACCACCAAGTAAATGCCTATAAACGGGAACTAACGGCATTCATGAATATGGTTGCTGGTGCGCTAGGTGTTCTTATTGTTTTGTGTATGGATAATTATCAGTCGGCATATTATTTTTGTTCTTTCGGGTTTCTCGTGCTTGTATTCTTGTTTAGTCGGGTGACGGGGATAGGTATTGCATCCGCTTCGGATAGTCAGTCAATAGACTCGGGTTCTTTGTTGCATGCAACAGAAGCTTTTACTTATTTAGTTACCTCAAAAATCGGATTATATTATATATTGATATGTGGTTTTATTGTTGCTGCATTGCAGCCAATATTTCATTTTTGGCAACCTTTTATTTTGGGACAGACAGGAGTATTAGACAATGCGACAGGAAAGACTAAAATTCTTATTCTTGGCCTGTGCTTTGTGTCTTATACTCTCGTAAAATACTTATTTAATCGCTTTGTAATTAAATATCTTATGCAAAAATATGCTCCTATGGCGATAACTTTGTGCTCACTCGTCCTAAGTGCTGTTGTTATGCTTGCTCTGCTCCTCGTTGCAAACAGTTGGGCTCCTATTATTTTATTCACCGTATTTCATAGTTTTTTTTCTGTTCCTATGACGCAGTTTGAAGCAGAGTTTTTTAAACATATTCAACAAAAGAATGCAAATACGGTTTTATCCATTGTTAGTTTTCTTGCGCGTATTTTGGGTATTTTAGCGCTTGTGCTGATTGGTTGGTTGGCAAATAATGTTTGTATAGAAGCAGCTTTTTGTTTTGCCTTGGTGTGTATATGTTTAATTATCCCGCTTAATTTGGCCTGGCTTTATACTGATAAAAAGTTAATAAAAAACGAAGAGGTCTGAGAGTGAAGATACAGTTGAATAGGGCCTTGCCTGTGACTTACATAAAGACACAGGAAAGAATAGTGTGTGGGTCATCTTATATGGATTGAGTCGAAATTAATAGCTGTCCATCGTTTTTAGTAGAGATGCTTACCGATTTGAATACATCAAATGATTGTGCGGCTATTAGCCAGAAATATCGCGAACGAGCATATCAAGAGGATATGATATTGATGTGTTGTTAAATGAATACTTCAGATTGGATTCGGAGGTGGACAAAATTATTATTTTTGGAGAGGGCAATCATTCATATGAAGTCTCTATAGTTTTGTGATGTGGACATGGTGCGTATAGTTATAGAATGCTCTCCTAGTGAGTGCTAGATGGTGCTTTTGCGTCCGTAAAATATTGTGCGTTGGTTGTTGAAATAAAGTTTCATAATTTTAGATCGTAAAGCGGTGGGGCATCGAGGTGCCTTATGTATCATAAATGCTCTTTTTTAATTGGTGTATAGGCACAATGGATTGTAAAAATGCTAATGCCTGTGTTTTTTGACAACTTGGTCGGCTTTGTTTTTTTACGTATGTAAGCAGCGAGTAAGCAAAGGTTAGCACAGGTGTATTACTTGCAGTACCAAAAAGTTTGATTAAAAATACTAAAAATGGATATACAAGACGAACAAACGGCTCGCTGAGGATCTTTTATCAATGACTGTAGTTGCTTGGGGGCATAATATTGTACAAAAAAACGCATGGCATAAAGTCCAAAAAACCAATAAAGGTGCATTGCGCTTCTTTTTTAAGAACTGGGCATCTCCTCTTACCTTAATGCGTTCTCATTATGCATCCTTTACACAAGACTTGCGATGGAAAGACTTTACGGAAAAAATCAATGTGTTTTGTTTAAAAGATCCGAGCTTAATATGCCCTTCAATATGGAAAGATATTTCACAATGTTTGTTGTGATGAAGCAATTGCTCTCTCTTGGCATGCCTCTGGCTGTTGGGTTTATCTTTCAGATGATGATTTCCTTCACAGATGCAGCGCTTGTAGCGCATTTAGGCGTGCAAGCCTTGAGTGGTACAATGTTAGCTCTGAGTATATTTAGTTTTGTTATGTTGTTTGGGCTAGGTATTATTACCGCGGTTGCACCAAAACTTGCGGAAAGTTTTCGTAGACAAGATAGATATGCATTAAAGGCATGGTTTGATCAAGGAATATGGCTTTCCCTTGTGATTGGAATGATGAGTGCGATCATTTTACTCAACACGAGGAATATTTTGTGTTTTCTCGGCCAAGATGGGACAATTGCCAATATAGCGCAGGAATATAATAGTGGTGCTGCTATAGGAGTGGTGTTTTTTTATCTTTATGTGAATAGCCGGGGATTACTGTCAGCAATTGGTAATCCAAAGCCCTTAACCTAGGTTATGCTTGCGGCTATCATCGTGAACTTTTTTATCTCTTGGCTGCTTATTTTTGGTATAGGTTCTGCAAGCGGATTAGGTGTCTTTGGTGCAGGAATTGCGAGCAGTTTGATCCGTATTTTAATTGTTATTGCAGCAGCAATAATTTTGTCCCGCAATTCTGCTTTTCATTCTTTTTGCTTTAATTATTTGAGACCAAAGTTAGAGATTTCACGAATAATAAAATTGCTGCGAGTAGGGCTACCTATTGGTATACGTATTCTTATTGCGGAGGGCTTTCCTTCGGTTATTGCATTCATGATTACGGCTTATGGGATCGAATCTTTGGCCGCACATACGATAGGGATGCGACTCGATATGCTTATTTCTGTGGTGGCTTTGGGGATTTCCAGCGCAGCCGCGACAATAGCAGCGTGGTATAGAGCAGATAGGAATAATATGGCTCTAAAACAGCTGCGTATGAGTGTCACAGTTTTTGCTGTAGCTTATGTCTTATTTTTATCAGTGGTTGTTTATCTCTCTTATGAATTTATCCTTACAACCATCTTTAATATTTCTGAAGACAGCGTTGTTGTTTTCTCTTGGAAGTTGCTTCCGTTCATCTTATTGTCTTTTGCTTTTGGCACTTTAGGAGCTATGCTCAATGGCATACTTGTGGGTTTGCTTGATACGTTTTGGTCAACAATTGTTGTAGCAATAAGTTATTGGGGGTTAGGCCTATTTGGGGGAGCGCTAATGGCAAATTTTTTTGAATATGACTTTATTGGCTATTGGCTTGGCATGATTGGTGCAAGCTTAATCGTTTCTCTCTTTAATTATATGCGCGTGGGTTATTTAATAAAATGCAATCCTATGTTTGGGGCAGAGTGAGTGTTATAAAAGCGCTTGTAAAGCACTAGCTGTGAAGGCTTAGCTACTCACCATCCATAGAGGCTGTTTTTACTTCTATGGAGATAACAATATAGGTTACAAAACTTGCTTAATATTGAAAAGAAGTGTCTTTGATTGTAGCCTCAATATTATTTGTTGAGTTTTTAAAATAATATGGGTTTATTAAAATCATTCGGCTACAATTTAAGAGTAAGTTCGGTAGATTGGAAGAGTTTAATACCTTAAAAAATGACGAGAAAAAACGTGCTTATATTCATACGCCGTTGAGGAGGCATTTAAAAAAGTTGTTGTTTTTATAAGTCATTACCATTGTGATGCTAAAACGCATGCATTTGTCAAAACAATCGCAGACGCTAACGATGTTATTCTTGCAAGCCCTGTTTATCACGGGTCTTATTCAGGGGGATTGAAGAATGCTCTTGATAATTTAGAGTATAATGCTTTTGGGATAAAGTTTTTGGTCATCTCTCTCATGACAATATAACCCAAAATGCGCACTGCCCTGTGTATATTTGGTACCAATTGTGCATACGCTTTATGGACAGGCGCTGCAATATCAAGTTGCTTCGGCTAAAGATGATTTTGCGTTTGAGAATGAAAACCGCACACGGAGACTTAGCAGCGTAAATGTACGGGCTTGCTGCGCACATCTTGCTGATAAAATGTACAATAAGGGTGGAGGATATGATCAAAAATGATAGGAAATACCGTTATTTAGTCATTGGTGGTGCAGGAATATTGGCTCCCTTCGCCGGTTATTAGGGCTGAACAACGTGATTATCGCAGCGCGTTTTCGTTCTCATCAATCCAAAATTGAGTTATTTCAGACAAGGGCTAAATGTATATTTTGGAGATTATTATAAGCCATAGGCACAATTTTTAAAAGGGGTACCCCTCTGGACAGGCTTGAAATATTGCATATTATGGGGGGGGCATTCGCTTGCACATGCATTTTCGTGTAGGTTGAGATTGAGCGGTTGGCCTTCTTACCGAAGCCTCTGCGTATTGTTCATGTTTTTGGTTCTAATGCAGAGGATAAAATAATCTCTGGATGTGCGCATCACAATGAGATTGATCCCATATCTGTAAAATTAGGTCGGAAAAGGCGATCATATGGCCGGCGGTGGTCAATGAGAAGAGTGTATATGATCATGTGGGGTTTATAAGAGTAATATTGAGAAAGAATTTGCGCAAAATTAATGATAATGCCTCCGAAGTAAAATTATTTTTTAAATTGCCAAGGAGCTTTAAAATCGTGGCGCTCATAGGCTCTTACACGCCGGATTTGGGGGTGTTTTAGAGTGAGATGGCGCGCAAAAGCTTTATTTTGTACTGGAAACAAAAGGAACGAATAGCGAGTTTGATTTGCGCCTTAAAGAAATGCTGAAGATTAAATGTGGCAAGGCGCATTTTACCGCCCTTGAGACTGGTGTGGTGTTTAACGAGG
This sequence comes from Bartonella sp. CL25QHWL, assembly GCF_042195335.1. NCBI lineage: Bacteria > Pseudomonadati > Pseudomonadota > Alphaproteobacteria > Hyphomicrobiales > Bartonellaceae > Bartonella > Bartonella sp. CL25QHWL. Next base: position 31,960 of record NZ_JBHIOE010000004.1, read on the forward strand.
CACCGGTGATGAGTTGGCGCGATTCTAAGCGGGGGATGGTGGTAGAAAGAGTGGGGGGCTGTGGTAGGAGTGGGCGGCACGAATGACGCTGTCTTTAATTGCGTACCGCCAAGCTAATTTTGTGCTTTGCGAAATTAGCCAAGGCTTTTGGACGTACCGCGTAAAATCTTATGAATATCATGCAGAAGGCGCGCAGAAATGGGGGATTGCGTGTCTAGCTTCCCAATGCCGTAATTAAGTACAGCCACAAATGAGATAGCTCTTCAATATCATCAGTCGCACTGATACTTGTTCTTTATTTTCAAACAATAATAGGTCAGATGGTAACGATTATGTCCTTTCTATCTGAGAAAAGAGTAGCACCGCTTGCGTATATGCACGAGTAAAAGTCAATCAACATTGGTCTGAGGTAAAAACAGCCAATTATTTCTAATACACCTAAGGATTTCATAGCTTGCTCTAACGGTTTATATAAATCCGCCCTTTTAAAAGGTGGATTGGGTGGAAAATTTATTGGGATATAGGCTTTATGAATCTCTCGAACTAAGCTTCCTACTATGCAGGCCCTAAGGCGTGATTGCATATATGGTCGCATCTGTTGCTCGTTGTGTAGGCAGAGATCCTAAATTAGGAAAGGAGGGCTGGTCTTTTAATTACAAAGGAAGAATACGGCGCGTAAGTGCAACAAAATGTATTTTGAGGAGCGGTAAAGGGGTGAGGCATTTGATGTCCAGCGGGTGACGGATTAACTGGAGTATAAGTAGGCATTGCTAGGGCGGAGTTTTTAGTTAAGAATTGCGCTCTGTGCGCTATAAGCTCTCTGCATCCTTCATATAGGCGTTGGATCATCGCCCAATGCAACGTAAAGGGGCTGTTTTGTCTTTAGCGCTTGTTTGGCTGCTTCTATAGTGCCGCTGGCTCTATCAGCCATTATGGTTATAATTTCCTCGTCCAAAGAACAGATCAATCGATTGCGTAATAGGGTATGTGTGCCTTTTTTGACCGTGTCTTTTTTAAAAAGCAGCTGTTACCTCGTGGCAGGATTGGGTGTGTTTATATGATCAGCCTGCCAAAGAAATGGAAGCGTTATCGCGATAGCCACCAATAGTAGTCCAGCGATAAAGGCGGCAGCAAACTGCAATGATATAAAAGAACCAAGGACGCCGACCAAAAAGCTTCCGACCGGCATTCCAGCATAGCCTATCACCCGAAAAGCAGAATTAGCTCGCCCGAGAAGTTGCTTTGGTGTGAGGCGCTGCCTGAAGGCGGTAACACCAATAAACCATAAACTTGCTCCAACGCCAGCGATAAAGGTGACGCCCCATACGACGACAGCACTTTTTGAAAAGGCTGGAATCAGCAGCAAGACAACCGTTCCTAAACCGTCAGTGAGAACAGCTAGGCGCACCGGTGCATAACGTATACGCGGCGCAAATAGGGCACCTGCCATTGTTCCAAGCGCGTAGGCCGCAAACATCACGCCATATTGGCTGCTATGTAGGCCCAGATACCGACTGTCGGTAACGAAGAAGATGAACGAGGTTAGGAATGCTCCAAATACCACCGATAGAAAGAATGTGAGTAATGTAAGGGAGGTAAGATGCCGATTTGAAAAAATGAAACGAAAGCCGGCAATAATATAACGGAAAGTGATGTTTTCTTTATCAAGTGTTGGCGATGTCGGAACAGCACGGCGAGCGGTAAAAATCAATGTGATAAAAAGCACGATTAACAAGCCAAGAAATAGCAGTGTGCCATGCCCTAAAATGCTGCTTGTTATGACAGGGGCAAGAAAATAGGAGACCCCGAAATCTAAAAACAAGACAATTGAGTAGAAGGTCATCAATCGCTCTCCCTCCATGATAAGTGGTGGAATCGTCATTATATAAGCTTCGGCAGAAACGACGATGAATCCAGCAATGGTTGCATAGAAGAAAATTTGTTCGGCTGGAGCAATCTGTATCATGAGCAGTACGAACAGGACAATATGCAGTAGCATGAAGATGAGGAGAGCTGTGGTGGCAAGTTTTATTTTGTCGCAGCGATCAAGTAAAGCGCCTGCAAGGATGCCGAAAATTGGCCACGCTAATGAGAAGAGACCTTGCGCCCAACTTACTCCGACTACGCCATATCCAGATTGTCTTGCTAATAGCGGGATGGCAGTGCGCAAAGCACCGCTGAGTAAGGCGAGCAGACTAACGGTTAGGCAAAAATAGCGTATGTTCCTGTTGGCAAAAAGCGTGAACATTCTTTTCTCCTTAAGATGCCATACAGGTTTCCGCTGTTCCATCAAGTACGGCGGTTGTATTCAGCATGTTTGCGACATAGCCGTCCAAGATATTCCTATCTGCCTGAGGTAGAAGAAAATACATAAGGTTGGAATACCATTGCCAACCACGCTGAGTCAGCTGGAGATCGTTATCACTTTCTACGATGAGACCTGCACCTATGAGCTGTTGTAGGTTATTGTATACGAAAGAGGGGAGTGCGGTCCAGTCAATTCTTTCTTTTTTGGCATAGCCGTTATAAGGTAGCCGCATACACAAAGCTTTGGAGGCTTGTTGCTCCGCTGATACCCAATTGTAGTATACTTTGGATTTGCCTTTAAGTTGTATGTCGGTAATGTATCCGCTTCGACTGGGATTGGCTCGTGTGACGAGTGAGCCGAGAATCGACAGTGCTGACGCCCCGAAGCCAACCACATAATCGTCATGATAACCATACAAATATTTGTGATAGCGGAAATAATTAGCTGAACTCGTTTTAGCGAGCGTTAGAGGAGTGTTATTGGCAATTTTGATATAGGAATGCCCATTACACGGCGCATAGCAGCAGCTGCGCATAACGATATCGCTAAATAATCGAAGCATCTGTCGATGCTGTAGGCTGGATGACTTTAGCCCTTTTGGTACGTAAGACTTATGCAGTTGCGACGTGATAGCCAGATTGTTGATTGCATAGAGGTTGATGGTTTCAGGATGAAGCTCGCTGGCTTGCTTCAAATCGTATAATAGTTCTTCGGCTTGCTGGCTGTGCTGCCATATAGTAGGTCGAAACCGACATGTCCCAATTATCTCTTGTGACCAAGCCATGGTATTGTTGATTTGTTCACGTGTTGAGGTGAGGTTAAACAATGATCGGAAACGCTCAATGAAACTCTGTATACCGAAGCTGATCCGGTTAACGCCGATCTCACGGGCAGCATAAAGTTTATCACGTGTGACGCTCTTCGGTTTGCTTTCCAGTGTAAATTCGGCTAAGGAAGAGAGCTCAAATTCAGCATGCAATACTTTTCCGATGTGGCGGATATTATCTGCGGACAAGAGCGACGGTGTGCCGCCCCCTATATAGATGCTGCGGATGGGCCCTCTAAGCGAGCGAATGAAATTTCCTTTGGCTCTGATCTCTGTGGTAAGCGCTGACATATAAGATTCGATTTGCTTAACGTGCTTGTAGGCTCCTTTCTGAAAGGGACAGAAGGAACAGATGGTTTCGCAAAAGGGAATATGCAAATAAAGAGAAATGGTACGCGCTTGTGGAATTTGCTTACTGTGCGCTAGTTTATTAAAGTCTAGGTAATCGTAAAATTCATTTGAAATAGTGCGAAATAACGGATATGTGAAGTTGTAAATCGTCTTGAGTTGGTCGAACTTCACAAAAGGATGATCCACGAGTTGCATAACTTACCTCCCCCAATTTCTTAACTCGCACTATATTATTGACGGGCGACTGGTGACCCAATCACCCGAGTGTATTACCAAAGATTTTCACGGAACATAATGAATCCTCCTTTTGTAGAAGTTATATGTATTATACATATAACTTCTTATATGAACAGGCGAGCTTGTTTAAGAGGCAATGTAAAGATAAAAATATAAAAGAACTTTCTCTTGCAGCCTTATGGTCTGATATTGTAATTGGTATCCTGTTTTACGTGGTCGGGCTATGAATGCCTAGGGCGAGAAAAAGCAGGGTATTTTAATGGACGTGCGGGGCATCATTGTTATGTTGCTGGGACTTGGAATTTGCGTCTGGTTATGAAATATCATTAGTGCAAAAAGATGATTTTAAAGGTAGATATATATTTTTTGATATCCCTGTAAAACTTCGAGAAGAGATAGAATTATCTATTAGAAAACATATAAATGTCCAGTGTGATAATATTATCGAATTACATGACATCATCGCTCTTGCCCGCCATTTTGACATATTGCCTAAAATCTCATTGAGATTGTGCCATGTACTGGCAAACGGGGATAGATTGCGTTTTGGTATGACTGCGGCGGAGTTACGTGCCGCATTATCTTTGCTAGAATCCAATAGGATTAGGCTTAATGGGGCGCCTTTGCATGTGGGCTCTAATTTGAATTCGACTGAGTTAATAGTATCCACCTTAACTAAGGCTGGAAAGGATATTTACGCATTGAAGGATCAAAAAAGTTTTATCAGTCTAGGCGGGGGATATCCGACTTCCACAGCATTCTGCGATGCCGTGACGATCAATGACGAATACCCTCGTAAAATTTATGAGGCATTATCACAATTGGGTTGTGATTTACATAAGCTTACGGTAATTATTGAATCTAGGCATATTATATCTGAAGATTATGGTTATTTATTTTCTATAAAAGAGCAGAGTGGTACGAACTTAATTACAATCTGGGCTCTGGGGATGTGTACTCAATCTGCACAGTATCACTAGGTCATAAGTCAAAGTATGTGAAAGCAACTGATACAAAAAAGATTTTACGATGGTGGAAGATCGACGATGAAGGACTTTAGTTCAAAGGAAATTGATATTATTGTGTTCTCATATCCTGATTTTTTGGCTTTTTAGATATAAATAACACACCTCCTAGTGGGCTGGAGACTATCAAATGTTGGATCACGCATGGCGCAATTAGCAAAAATTCCTATCTATTGGATTTGGTATGCTCTACTGGATTCTCAGCTCTAAATATTGTGTGCGAAGTGCAATGTCAAGCGGTGGAAATTGATATAAGTGCAGAGTTTGTACCATTCGCTCAGAACAAGGTTGATAGCTCTGTTATGCAGGCGATGGTTAAGTTTCATGTCGGAAATGCTGAGCGTATGTCTTATCCTGAAAATACATTTACGCATATTATGGCGGGGTGAGTGTTTGTAAGCACAGCTGTAAAGGCTACTCACCATGACTAGGGTGTTTACTTCTATGTGGATAACAATAGAGTTACAAAACTTGCTTCATATTAAAAGAAAAGTTTCCTTTCTTTTAATTAAGCATTGCGACAACCAAAAGGAAATTAAATATCTCGCCTTTATTATTCTCACCAATGTTTGCTTATATATGATTATTTGAATCGGAATTAGGTTACGTACAATATGGTATTTCTCGCTGTTTTATATAAGGAGAAGGTTAGCACCGATGTATCGCGTGCAATATCATTTTTTTCACTATGGTGATAGGATAGCTTGTTGAGCGTAAAGTTCTTTTACCTTGATGGATCTTATAGTATTATTCAAAATATCAGTTGATAAATTTTTTTCGTGTCGTTTATGCATGGGCTGATACAATAAGAATAGGACTTGATTGTTTTTAAAGTTGGTATGTTATGGATGTAAAAAATGGTAAACAAACGAAAAGTAAGAATTTTAAACCTGTTTCTCGTTTTCTCAAAAGTTTACGTGGTGTGCACAATTGGGAACAAGTTTCACAATGGCTTGCTTTCCGTAAGGTAGAGGATATTGAATGTATTACGCCTGATCAAGCAGGGGTACCACGGGGCAAGATGATGCTTTCTAAAAAATTTACATCGGAAACATCATTGGCATTGCCTTCAGCAGTTTTTATGGCAACAATTTCAGGGGATTATCCGGAAGATGGTCATGGTTTTGAATATCCTAAAGCAGATGGTGATTTACGCCTTGAGCCTGATCTTTCTACGTTAAGCATTGTTCCATGGGAAGATGCTCCTACGGCACAGGTGATTTGTGATCTTGTGTATCAAAATGGTCAGGTTGTGGATTACACACCACGCAATGTTTTACGAACGGTGGTTCACTTTTACACAAAAATGGGTTTAAGCCCTGTTGTTTCACCAGAAATTGAGTTTTATTTGGTACAAAAAAATCCCGATCCTGATTATCCGTTAGTTCCACCGGTTGGTCGTTCTGGACGTTCAATTGGTGGTGGACAGGGGTATTCCATTGCTGGTGTGAATGAATTTGATGATTTGATTGATGATATTTATCAATTTTCAGAGGCACAAGGATTGGAAATTGATACCCTCATTCATGAAGAAGGAGCAGGTCAGTTTGAAATTAATTTACGTCATGGTGATCCTATTGAGTTAGCGGATCAAGTTTTTATGTTTAAACGAACAATTCGTGAAGCAGCACTAAAACATAATATGTATGCAACTTTTATGGCAAAACCCATTCAAGGGCAGCCGGGTTCTGCTATGCATATTCACCAATCGGTTGTTGATAAGAAAACCGGTATGAATATTTTTACACAGGAAAATGGTGAAGAAAGTATCTGTTTTCGCCATTTTATTGGTGGATTGCAAAAACATATGCCAGGGGTACTTGTGATGCTTGCACCTTATGTGAATTCTTATCGACGTCTTGTTCCTGATAATTCGGCTCCTGTTAATTTGCGATGGGGATATGATAATCGTACTACAGCTTTTCGAGTTCCTCGTTCTGCTCCTCAAGCGCGGCGTGTTGAGAATAGACTTCCTTCATCAGATGCGAATCCTTATTTAGCCCTTGCAGCTTCTTTAGCGTGTGGTCTTATTGGTTTGCAACAAAAAATTGAGCCGGATGAGCCAGCGACAAATAATGTAAACGCTGATAATATTGAGTTGCCGCGTGGACTCATTGAGGCAGTCAATTTGTTTGAACAAGATACAGTGATACGTGCTATTTTAGGGGATGTGTTTGTCAGTACTTATGCTGCAATCAAACGCCAAGAGTTTGAAACTTTTATGGAAGTAATCAGTCCGTGGGAGCGTGAATATCTCCTGCTGAATGTTTAAATTTTATGACGATGATTGATTATAATTCAATTTCTCCAGGAATTTCTTGGTATGAAGATGCTTTAAGAGAACGTCCATCGTATCCTTCTTTTTGTGAAAACAGACAGTGTGATGTGGTCATTATTGGAGGCGGATTTACGGGTCTTTCGGCTGCTTATCATTTAGCCAAAGCTGGAGTAGATGTTGTTTTATTTGAAGCATCACGTTTTGGTGATGGTGCTTCAGGGCGCAATGGTGGACAGCTGGGAACAGGGCAACGGCAATGGGTAGAAACATTAGAAAAAAAGTATGGTTTTGAGCGAAGTAAGGCTCTGTTTGATTTGGCAGAAGAAGCTAAAAGAGATATTTTAGCTTTATGCGCAATGCCTAATTGTCCGTGTGATTTGATAGGAGGACAGCTTTCTGTAACTCATAAAAGGCGTGAGCTTCTCTCTTATCAACGGCATATTGAGGCGATGCAGCGTTATGGCTATCACGCGCTTACTTTTATGGATAAGGCTGAAACATTTGAGCGACTTGGATCAACTTTTTATTGTGGTGGTATTTATGATGCGGATACCGGTCATATAAATCCCTTAAAATTGATTATTGGGTTGGCAAAAAGAGCACAAGATGCTGGTGCTAAGCTTTATGAGAAGTCACAAGTAACGACCGTAAGGCGCAAGGGAGCACATTGGAAAGTAATAACAGAAAAAGGCAGTGTAACAGCAGAGCATGTTTTACTTGCAACAAATGGGTATAAACTTGGTCTGGAGCGTTTTATTGAAAAAAATATTGTTTCTATTCGCTCTTATATTGGAGCAACGGACCCATTACCAAAGCATAGTTCAATTCTTATAGGGGGGGAATCGGTTGATGATTCCCGTTTTATGGTTCGCTATTTTCGCAAAAGCATTGATAATCGTCTCTTATTTGGTGGTGTAGAAAGTTATGATAATAAGCATCCTCTAAATTTAGATGAACGTATAAAACGGCAAATTGTTGAAATTTATCCTCAATTACATTCTATCAATTTAAGCCATCGGTGGGGAGCAACGGTTGCCATCACAGTTGAACGCATGCCCTATGTTCGCCAAATTTTTTCAAGGATGACTTATTGTGGTGGTTATTCAGGGCATGGCGTTATGCTGGCTCCTTTCGTGGGAAAATTATACGCAGAATGGTTAACTGGAAAATATGAACGTTTTTCCTATTTCCAAGACTTAAAGATTTCATCTTTTCCGGGGGGAAGAGTTTTGCGTTATCCGCTTATATTTTTAGCAATGCGTTGGTTTTCTTTATTGGATCGCCTTTAATGGAAACATTGCTTGAAATGAAGAAAATTAATGGCTTATTTAGTATCTGTCTGCTTTAATGATGAAAGCTTTTATAAGTGATATGGGATTTCATAATCGAATAGAAAAATAAACAAGTTCATGGTGCGTAAAATTATTCCAGTTTCTTCCTTTGATTGTATTGTTTTTGGTGGCAATGGTGATCTGGCGTTGCGCAAGCTTTTGCCGGCTTTGTATCATTGTCAGTGTGCTGGGCAATTCAGTGAGCCAACACGTATTATTGGGGTTTCGCGCACTTCCTTAAGTCGTGAAGAATATCAAAATTTTGTCCGCATTTCTTTAGAAAAACATATCCATCCAAAAGATCTAAATTCAACAGAACTCAATCGTTTTCTTGCACGTTTAACTTACGTTTCTGTTGATGTTTCCTCAAATCGAGGGTGGGAGGATTTAGCCCTCCTTCTGTCACAAGATTCAGCGGATATTCGAGCTTTTTATTTGGCTGTTGGTTCGTCACTTTTTGCTGATATTGCGATGAAGTTGGAAAAAAATGATTTGGTGACACCACAAACACGGATTATCATTGAAAAACCAATTGGTTGCGATGTAAAAACAGCGGTTTCACTTAATGATGTATTTGCAAGCGCCTTTAATGAAGAGCAGATCTTTCGTATTGATCATTATCTTGGGAAGGAAACTGTTCAAAATTTAATGGCATTGCGGTTTGTTAATACACTTTATGAACCGCTATGGAACTCCAATTATATTGATCATGTTCAAATAACCGTTGCTGAATCTTTAGGGTTAGAAGGGCGTACAGAATATTATGAAAGCACTGGTGCTTTACGCGATATGGTTCAAAACCATATGCTACAATTACTTTGTTTGGTTGCGATGGAAATACCATTTACCAACAGTGCTAATGCTGTACGTGATGAAAAACTTAAAGTTTTACATTCTTTAACACCGCTTGATGTCCATAATGTAGGGCAGCATACTGTACGTGGGCAGTATCTTTCTGGTCTATCAAATGGTATATCTGTAGAGTCTTATTTTGATGATTTGGGAAGAGTGAGTAAGAGCGAAACATTTGTAGCCCTTAAGGTTAAGATTGATAACTGGCGTTGGGCTAATACGCCTTTTTATTTACGAACAGGTAAGCGCATGTTCACGAGAATGTCTGAAATTGTTGTGGTTTTTAAACCTATTCCTCATAATATTTTTAATGTGGATTTAGATGAAATTTTTTCTAATCGGCTTGTAATTCGTCTCCAACCTGATGAAGGTGTAAAACAATGGTTGATGATTAAGGATCCAAGTTATGGCGGTATGCGGTTTCGTCACATTCCATTAGACATGAGTTTTGCTTCCGCATTTTCTGAACGTAATCCTGATGCTTATGAACGTTTATTAATGGATGTTATTCGTGGAGATCAAACACTGTTTATGCGTCGTGATGAAGTTGAGGCTGCTTGGCGTTGGATTGATCCAATCATTGAGGGGTGGGAAGCAATAAAACAGCCTGTTCACAGTTATAATGCTGGTTCGTGGGGGCCGTCTGCTTCGATGAGCCTCATGGAACGTGATGGGCGTATATGGAACAATTTAGTTTAGAGCAATAAGTATGTATAGAATGAATATTGACCGTTTAGATTTTGAAACCCCTCAGACTTTAGCCTTGGCATTGGCAGATCGAGTAGCCGCAGAGCTTAGTGTATCTGTTCTTGAGCGCAAGAGAGCAGTTTTAGCGGTGTCTGGTGGTAAAACACCAGCATTGTTTTTTCATTATTTGTCAAAAGCGGATATTGATTGGCAAAATATTATTATCACTTTGGTCGATGAACGTTTTGTCCCTACACACGATGAACGTTCAAATGAACATATGGTACGGTGTCATTTGTTACAAAATTTTGCCGAAAAAGCACGTTTTGTAGGGCTTTATCATAAAGCAATTACTGCTGAACTTGCTGCTTTTTCAGCGGCGAGTCGTGTTAATACTTTGCCTAAACCCTTTGATGTTGTTGTTTTAGGAATGGGGCAGGATGGACATACGGCTTCTTTTTTTCCTGATGCTGATCGTTTAAAGCAAGCGCTTGATTTACGAACACAAGCACTTGTTTTACCCCTTCATGCTAAGAGTGCTGTTGAGCCAAGACTCTCACTAACTTTGCCAGTTATTATGCAATCTCGTTGTATTATTCTCCATTTTGAAGGTTTTCAGAAACGCGATTGTTTTGAAGAGGCTTGTCAAGACGGGGCTGAAATAGAAATGCCTATTCGGGCAATTTTGCGTAATTCCCCTCATCTCGTTCAGGTTTATTGGTCGCCTGCAGAAAATGAAATAAGTGAATCAAAATATGCGACACAAGGTGAATAAAAACATAATCTCTCTCAATGAATGAGGGGCAGCAACAATGAAAGGGGGAGAGAAATATGGCACTTTCCAAGACAATTGCCACAGTTACACGAAGGATTTATGAACGGTCTCAATCAACACGAGAAATTTACTTAGATCGTATTGCAAAAGCACAAGTTCATCGCCCCAAACGAAGTTTTTTAGGATGTGCCAATCAGGCGCATGGCTTTGCTGCTTGTGGTGCAATAGATAAAGAGCGTTTGAAGGGAAATATTGTTGGGAATATTGGCATTATCACGGCATATAACGATATACTTTCAGCGCATCAACCTTTTGAAAAATTTCCTCACTTAATTAAAGAGTCGGCCCGTATGGTTGGTGGTGTTGCACAGGTTGCAGGTGGTGTTCCCGCGATGTGCGATGGTGTTACGCAGGGAAATGCGGGGATGGAGCTTTCCCTTTTTTCGCGTGAAGTAATTGCAATGGCGACAGCTATAAGCTTATCACACGATGTCTTTGATGCAGCATTGTATCTTGGGGTGTGTGATAAAATTGTACCAGGTTTATTGATTGGTGCACTAACATTTGGTCATTTACCAGGAATTTTTATAGCAGCTGGTCCCATGACGAGTGGTCAAGGTAATGATGAAAAAGCGAAGATACGTCAACTTTACGCGGAAAATAAAATAGATCGCCAAACACTTCTAGCATCAGAAGCACGTTCTTATCATGGGCCAGGAACATGTACATTTTATGGAACAGCTAACTCTAATCAGGTGATACTGGAGATGATGGGGCTTCATATGCCTGGAGCTTCTTTTATTAATGCTAATACACCGTTGCGTGATGCTTTAACAAAAGAAGCTACGAAACGTGTACTTGAAATGACAGATCTTGGTGATCATTATAGTCCACTTGGTATGATCATTGATGAGCGTTCTTTTGTGAATGCCATTGTAGGATTAAATGCAACAGGAGGTTCTACCAATCATGCGATTCATTTGATTGCTATGGCTGCTGTTTGCGGTATTAAATTGACATGGCATGATATTGCAGAAATTTCATCCGTTGTGCCTCTTTTAGCGCGCATTTATCCTAACGGTTTAGCAGATATTAACCATTTTTATGCTGCGGGGGGAATGGGATTTATTATTCGCGAGCTTATCGAGGCAGGCTTGGTCCATGAAGATGTTTCTACGGTTTTTGGTAAAGATCTCAATGCTTATGCAATTGAAGCAAAGCTTTCTACTGATGGTCATGTGGTGCGTGAAGCGGCTCTTAAGGAAAGTGGTGATCATAAGGTGTTAGCAGGGTGGAGAAAGCCATTTCAGTCTGATGGTGGTCTTCGTGTTTTATCAGGAGATTTGGGAACAGCTATTATAAAAGTTTCCTCTGTTAAACCAGAGTATTGGCAGATTAAAGCACCAGTCTTTGTTTTTAATGATCAAGAGGAACTACAAAAATCTTTTAAATCTGGAGTGTTGCATAATAAAGACTTTATCGCTGTTATTCGCTATCAAGGACCAAAAGCCAATGGTATGCCAGAGCTTCATAAATTAACGACCATTTTAGGCGTTTTACAAGATCGCGGTCAAAAGGTAGCATTGATAACCGATGGGCGTATGTCAGGAGCGTCAGGAAAAATTCCTGCTGCCCTCCATGTGACACCAGAAGCAGTGGATAATGGCCCCATTGCACGTTTGCAGGATGGTGATATTGTTTTTCTTGATGCTCATGAGGGTAAATTAACTCTTTTGGAGGATTTAGCAAAATTTAACGCGCGACAAATCATACCTCCAGATCTTTCAAAAAACGAACATGGTGTTGGACGCGAACTTTTTCATATTTTTCGTCAATCCGTTAATCGTGCAGATCAAGGGGCATCTGTTTTTATGACATGAAAAATGCAAAAATAATAAGCTGAATCATATACAAGGAAACCATATACAAGGAATTGTTACAATTCTTAGAATTTTGGTATAGGCAGATTGTGTGATCGCGCAGCAGCTTTGAGTGTATTAACCATAAGCATGGCAATTGTCATTGGTCCAACGCCTCCTGGAACAGGGGTGATCGCAGCAGCTTTTTCTTTTACGTTTTCAAAATCGACATCACCAACAAGACGTGTTTTCCCTATACCTTTTTCTGGTGCAGCAACGCGGTTAATACCGACATCAATAACAATTGCACCATCTTTTATCCAGTCTTTTTTAATCATTTGTGGGCGGCCTACAGCTGCTACTAGAATATCAGCGCTTCGACACACATCATCAAGGTCACGGGTACGACTATGGGCAATTGTCACAGTGGCATTGGCTGCTGTTAAAAGGGCAGCCATAGGTTTTCCAACAATATTAGAGCGTCCAACAACGACAGCATCAAGTCCAGATAAATCTTGCCCACAATGTTGTTCAATCATCATCATGGCACCAGCTGGAGTGCAGGGAATAATTGCATCTTCAAGTGCATTTGCCGCGAGTTTTCCTACATTAATATAATGAAAACCATCAACATCTTTTTGGAAAGCAACGGCTTGTGTTATGCGATTTGTATTCATATGAGCAGGGAGAGGCAGCTGTACCAAAATACCATGAATTTTGGGATCAGAATTTAATGTTGCAATAAGTTGAAGGAGTTCTTTTTCTTGTGTTTCTTTGGAAACGGCATGTTTGATTGAAAGAAACCCACATTCTTCGGCTTTTTTATTTTTTGAGGCGACATATACTTGACTTGCAGGATCATCTCCAACGATAATAACAGCGATACTAGGTTGTATATTATAGTGATGGCGGAGCTTTGTTGTTTCGGCCTTAACTTTCACAATAATCTCTTCAGCAAGTTTTTTTCCGTCGATAATATTATTCATTCAGAGATCCTTTCGGTAAGGCTGTTTGTTTTTTTTTGTAAAGCATTTTCTAATAATACGATAGAGTTTTATAGCAATATTCATATGAGAACAGTAAGAATGGTTTTATAATGTTGTGGATTTATAGTTTTGAAGACTTTTAAATAATTGCTTTATAAAGAAGCAGCAACATTGCTGTTTGAATAAATTTTGGATAAAGAACAAAAATAATGAAGATACAAAGTGGATATAGTGAATTATAGGGTTATAAAAACTTTTTATGATCATTTAAGTTTGTTTTTAATCTGTTATAGGGGGATAAGTATAGAGGGATATTGTGCGCATCAGAATAATAAAACTTTTGAGCGGAATTTTTATTACAATTATCTTTTTATTGGGAGTGGGGATTCTCGTTTTACCTTATCTTATCTCTACAGATGCGATTCGTATTCGTTTAGCGCAGGATTTGAGTGCATGGACGGGTTACAATGTGCAATTGCGTGATCCACCGCGATTACATCTTTTTCCTTATCCTAAAGCATTTCTTTCTGGCGTTACTTTAACATCAAAAATGGATGATGTTGCGCCATTAATGGAAGCTGAATCAATAGAAGTTGATCTTTCTGTCGTCGATCTTCTTTGGGGACATATTTCTTTTTCAGAGACGCGGATTATGCGTCCTCAATTTGTTATGGAAAAGCCTGTTAAAACAATAGCAGATTTTTTTGATCGGTTTTCTCGCTCACAAGGTGCATTAGGGTTGGCAATACGTAATACGCGTGAAATATTAAAACATAATCCTGAACATCCAGAGATAGAGCAACTTTTAAAACAACCTTTTGGGCGGATTGTCATTAAAAATGGTGTTCTTGTGTATCACGATAGTTTTTCAGGAGCAGCAGAAAAAATAACAGGATTAAATGCAACTTTAGATTGTCCGAAATCAACTCAGGAAGTACGGTTACGCGCAGATGCGCGTTGGCGTGGAGAATTTACAAAGTTATCAATTGATGCTTCTCAAGCATTGTTGCTTCTTGCAGGAGGCAAAAGTCATATTAGGGCAAGTCTCAATTCTGTACGTGGGGGAATAACTTTTACAGGAAAGGCTCGGTTATCTGAATATTATATTTTTGACGGAAAAGTATCGATGCGTTCTCCTGGATGGAATCAGACATTGTCTTGGGTTGGTGGAAATCAGTTTTGGGGACATAAATTAAAAATACCCATTGTATGGGAATCTCATTTTTTAGCGCAGCCAATGCATATCCAAATGAACAATGTTACATTTACGATGGGAAAAGCCAATGCGCGAGGAGCTTTAAAACTCGATTTTCAAGATTATGTACCAAATGTCATGGGCTCTTTAGCTTTTGATAACCTAGACCTTAGCCTCTTGAGTTCAATATTTTTTTCAGGCAAAAAGAAAAATGCCTGCTTTGACATGAGAACTTTTGATCGTATTGGCGTGGATATACGACTTTCTGCGCCACAAGCTAAAATAGGAAATATTTCACTCACAAATTTAGCTGCTGCAATACAAATAAGAGATGGGCATGGTATTTTTGATCTTGGACATGCTAATATTTTTGGTGGATCCGTGCAAAGTAATATTGAAGTTACGTCAGCTGGACAGAGAGTGCGTATTGGAGGAAATATTTCAGGCGCTTCTATTGATATGCAGGAGACTTTAGAAACCTTGGGATTTATTCCATTTATACAAAGCAAAACGAATTTTACTGCAACGGTACGAACACTTGCTGATTCTTGGCCAGAAATTTTCACGAAAATGCAGGGTGAATTAACACTGAAGATGTCTTCTGGTCGGCTATTAGGGTATGATCTGAATGAATTACAAACAAGACTTTCAAATAAACAACAATTTCTTTTAATGAATAATGATACTTTTTCAACAACATTTGATCACTGGGATATTCAGACAAGCTTTTCAGAAGGTATGATGAAGGTGACAGAGTCATTAATGCGTACAGCAGACTTGAGCTTATCCATTCAAGGAACCATTGCAGCTGCTATTGCGCAAGGGAAGCAAAATGAACTGATATTACAGGCACAACTAGACAAAAACTATAGATCAGAAACTTTATGTAAAGACGTCCAATGTCTTGCTAATAGCCTTGCATGGCCTTTTACATTTTCTCTAAGCTCTAAAGGACAAAATCATGGTAATTTTTGGGTTACAAAAGACATTGACGCAGATTGAGTATCGTTTTTCATCTGTATAATATTCTATCCTATAATGGTAATTCGTTTTTTTGCAACTTAAAATTGTCTTTTAAATTTAAATCAGAACTCCCATTATCGAAAGATTCTCTCATTTTAAGTCCGTTCGTCGTGAAGCAGTAAAAACCGTCCTCTCCGTCATAATAAGTGTGGTTGATATAGATAAATGACTGAAGAGAAGAATAAAAATCCTTCTTATGGAATCTCTCAAATACAAGAGATTCATAATATTGATGCAAATCTTAGAAAAGTTGCTAAAAAACATTAAAATTTTAAGGAGGATGTTGGCCAGTGCTTATTGAATCGCAGAAGAAATACCATAGCCATCTTTGGTAATTGTATGCTTCCCGTCTGCTCCAACAGAACCAATTCCCACTGTAATCAAAATAAAGGCTAAGAGGGTTGTAATCGTAATAATTGTAGCTTTTTTAGCAGACATATTTTTCCTCCACGGATGCATCAATGACTGAATGCAAAGATGAATGGTGCATTATTTAAACTTTTATGAAAGCAGAATCACTTAAGGATCTATAAGTTCCTATTATTATCTCATAAAGCTAAAAAAACTCTATAATTCTTTAATATATTATAGTTCTATAGATATAATTTTTTCTTTTTGCTATATATTTTTCTTCATTTTCTCGATGACGATAGTGAGCTTTGGCAAAATTTTTATGCGCATAAATTATAAACTTAAAAGATTATTTATCAGACAGACATTGGCTTTGAATGAAGAAATAAAGATAGAGGGGGCACAAGCTTCTTATCTTGTGCATGTTTTGCGTATGAAAGAAGGAGCAGAAATTTTACTTTTTAATGGACAGGATGGTGAGTGGCTTGCTAAACTTATCGCTATTAAGAAAAAATTTGTTGTGGTTCAGCTTATCCATCAAGAAAGATTACAAACGACGCATTCCAATCTTATTTATTGCTTTTCTCCACTCAAAAACGCGCGGTTGGATTATATGGTGCAGAAAGCTGTTGAAATGGGGGTGTCGATTTTGCAGCCTGTTATGACGCATCATACGCAGGTTACGCGTATCAATATGGCGCGTATGGAAGCCAATGTTATTGAAGCTTCTGAACAGTGTGGAATTTTATCTCTTCCTGAATGCGTCTCTGCTCTATCATTAGCAGAACTTTTAGCACGGTGGGATAAGACACAGCCTTTATTCTTTTGTGATGAAGAGCATAAATCGCATAATCCATTAGCTTCTTTTAAAAAGCGTGACGTTACAACACCTGGTATTCTTATTGGACCGGAAGGTGGCTTTAGTGAAGAAGAGCGGAGCTTTTTAAAAAAACATCCTTTTGTGGTTCCAATATCATTAGGTCCGCGTATTTTACGCGCTGACACTGCCGCTGTTGCTGCTTTGGCTCTTCTTAATGCTACCGTGGGGGATTGGGCAATGGATTGAGAAATCTGTAAAATCATTCTAAACAATTCATTTAAGATGATGATACCAATTATAGGATACGATGAGTTATGGCGCTTGATATAACTGATGAAAGTGAAATTTATAACTTAGATTCTTTGGTTAGCTATTTCCAAGGGGGGTATAAAGCAGAAGATGATTGGCGCATTGGTACAGAACATGAAAAATTTCCGTTTTATAGAGATGGTTTTCACCCTGTTCCTTATGAAGGAGAGAGGGGAATCCGAGCGCTTTTAGAGAGGATGCAAAGCGCCTTAGGATGGAAACCTATTTTAGATGAAGAGAATATTATTGGGCTCGTAGGATCAGTTGATCAGGGAGCCATTTCTTTGGAACCTGGGGGACAATTTGAATTATCTGGTGCACCATTAAAATCAGTAGGCCATACATATTACGAGTTGATGGAGCATTTAACTCTTCTCAAAAAAATTGCAGAACCATTGGGTATAGGTTTTCTAGGTCTTGGAGCTAGTCCAAAGTGGACTTTAGCTGAAACGCCGCGAATGCCTAAATCACGTTATCAGATTATGACTGATTATATGCCTAAAGTGGGGTATAATGGTCTTAATATGATGTATCGCACATCAACAGTTCAGGTTAATCTTGATTTTTCATCTGAAAGTGATATGCGGCGAAAAATGCAAGTGTCCATGAAGCTACAGTCCATTGCAACAGCATTATTTGCAAGTTCACCTTTTACAGAAGGGCGCCCAAATGGCTTTTTGTCGTGGCGTTCTGAAATTTGGCGTAATACGGATAATCAGAGGACAGGCGTTCTTCCCTTTATATTTTCTGAGCGTTTTGGTTTTGTTGATTATGTTGAATGGGCCCTTGATGTTCCAATGTATTTTGTTGTGCGTGATGGTCGTTACTATGATTGTACACACATAACGTTTCGTCAGTTTATGAATGGAGCATTAAAAGGACAAGTTGCAAATTCAATTCCAAACATGGGAGATTGGATTAATCACTTATCAACGTTATTTCCTGAAGTCCGCTTAAAAAGATTTTTAGAAATGAGGGGAGCTGATTGCGGTTCTTGGAAGCGCATTTGTGCGTTGTCGGCTTTTTGGGTTGGGCTTCTTTATGATAGGGAAGCACTTAATGAGGCAGAGGCTTTGACAAAAGATTGGTGTTTTGAAGAAGTTTTAGAGTTGCGCCAACGCGTTCCTAAAGAAGGGTTAAAAACTCCTTTTCGTCAAACTATTCTTTTAGAGTTAGCACGTCAATCTCTCGCTATTGCTCGCAAAGGCTTAAAAAATCGCAAACAGTATGATACGAATGGTTTTGATGAAACAAATTTTCTTAATCCTCTAGAAGAGGTTGTTGCAATGGGACAAACAGATGCTGAAAAATTTTTGTCCCATTACTATTCTATTTGGAATGAGTCGGTAGAACCTTTATTTTTAGAATGTGCCTATTAAATTTGAAGCAAAGATACTTCCTACTTTTTTAAAAATGCATATAACCGTGGTGGTTCATTCACTCATTTGCTCTAGAGAGCATATCCTACCTTGCTTTTAACATTTCTCATAACGGAAAGGATACAATACAAAAATCTCTTGGGCAGTGTGATTTTTATACCCAATAATATCACGATATTTCCGTAATCGTAATGTTGTCCCTTTGTACTAAAGATAGTTCATAAGAGATAAAGCTTATTATCAAACATTTTTTATTCACTTGGCTCATCTACTTATGAATAGGTCTGAAAATAATATTTTTCACTTTTAAAAGGGATAAAAAAATATAATTTGCGGTTAATAGTCAATTATTATAATTCAATATACGATGCTTATATGAAAGAGCATTTTATTATACAAAAATTATGATATCAATCTTTCAGTGCGCTAAAAAGACAGTAGAAAAAATACCGATAGATCTATGTATGTATAACTCAAGCTTATTTTTATAGAAAAAAGAAATATATTATATAAATAGATAGAAATAAAGATGATAATATATAGAATGAATGTGTTAATTACATCATTAAATATTAATAAATAAAAATATTATCTTCATAGGGTTATGTGAAATTATAAGCTATTCATAGATAAGAAATAACTATTTGTATGCAAAGGGGTTATTATATTAAAATACTATTATTCTTGATAAAGATGAAAGAGATAAAGAGATTGAGCTTGTAACGAATGAGTGTTTGAATACGCATAAAAATTCAAAAAAGAACAACATTTCTATAGCAGAATAATTTTTATCAGTATGAGCGCAATTTATTATAGACGATTAATTATCTCCCATATATTGTAAATTTACTTTAAAGCTTCTTTTAAAGCTTCTTTTAATGCTTTATAACTGTACTATTCATAAAATTTATAATATTTGTAGGCTTAAAGCCTCTCATTTTAATCATATACCCTCAGTCTTTTCCATTGTTTTCATTATCTAGAAATTTGTAACCGCCTTTGTTATGCTCTCACTAGGATAAGCAGCTTTAAAGTGCATCCGTAATGGCATCACGCCTCTGTAAACCAGCTGTTGTGTTTTCTTCTGTAGAATTTGTAAATAAAAGGGACTGTTTCTCATCACGATCAGTTACAGAGATTCAACGTTTTTATAAAGATACCGTGGAAAGCATTGACCTGTATCTATTGCATCTAGATTAGGCAAATTCTTAGCTATCAACACAGAAAAAACGCTTCGTGCTCCTATGCCTATAATTTGTATTACTCTATTTTCTACTACTGGCACCATAGGGAATATATGTGGTATCTGATAAACTCCATCATTGAAGATACAACTATAATAAAGCCATTGTCGTGTAAAAGGGCGATACGAACTTTGCGTGAGGCATGCCTCTTCAAATTCAAAAACCTTCCTCTTATTAGTTCTTGCTTAACATTATAACTCCAACTTATCTTTTTTGTATCTAAAATGACAAAATTATCTACAGCACGTGCACGTGTTGTTCGATCAGCATATGAATAGGTATCGTTAAAAGTTTTACTGCGCTATTATAAAAAGCAATCATATTATTTATATTTGCTGCTCAAGCTCCGCCCTTCAATGTTTCGACAACTCTTGCATTAAGACGTTTCATAAGAGGTATTTCTACTCCTTTCTTATACATTTTTATCCACATATCTGCCCTGCTTGTGACGTGCAAGCAAATGATTTTGATTGATTCAAGATAAACAGGTTTGAAATGAGAGAATCTTATGTGATTCGGGACTCTCATTTAATATGCAAACAGTAAATTATGACTATAAATCAACATGTTGTCTTTAAAAACCTTTTTATGACTATAAAAGAATTTTGAAAAATAAAAAAGCTTTCATTGAGAGCAAAGAAAGAATGTATAAAAGGTATTTTCAATAAAATAATTATACTTGAAGTGCTGATCAAAGCTATTGAGAGTGCAGTCCATAAAATGAGCAGAAGTAGCTTGTTGGTGTATTTTCTAGAAAAATCATGAATGTTCGATTGTTAATTCATCTTTTCTTGGAAAGCTCGCTTCAGTTCAAATAGCAAAAGAGAGTGGTAAGGACATTTATAGGATAAGATACGCTGGAATTATTCAGTATTAAGATGCAATGAATGTTGTTTATATTTTTCTTATTTAACTATTTTATAAGAGCATAAATTTAAAGAATAAGAAAATAATTTTATTTATTTTCTTTAAACAGTTATTAGTAGATAAAAAATTCTCTTTTAATCTATAAATTAAAAAAATAATGATTTTGTAAAAGCCTTGTAAGCTTTATAGGTTAATTTTAAATATCATGCATTGATTTTGAATTATGCAGATTATTTATGTCAACCATAATAATAGTGAGCATAGACAATGACATTTAATTTTTTCGTCAATTTATTTCTATTTGTTATTTTTTTATTATTGGTTTCTCAAAGTAAGAAAATGCAATGGAGTCTTTCACTACGTGTTATGCTATGGCTTATCCTTGGCTTGATTTTTGGAAGTGTTTTGCAGTTTATTTATGGAGAGGGTGAAAGCACTTTATTGAAATCCGTTGAATGGTTTAACATTGTCGGTGAAGGCTATATTTTATTGTTGCAAATGATTGTTATGCCACTGGTTTTTATTTCTATCGTTTCAGCAGTTGCTCATTTACATTCTGTTTATGCTGTTGGAAAGATGAGTATAATAACAATTTCAATATTGCTTTTTACAACGGCTCTTTCAGCATTGGTTGGTGTGCTTGTGGTTAATTTTTTTGGATTAACAACCGAGGGTTTGGTGCATGAAGGGCAAAATGTTTCTGCTCTTCTTGAAGGTCATATTTCTAAACTTGGAGATATGAATATACCAAAGATGATTTTGTCTATGATTCCTAAAAATCCATTTGCTGAGTTGAGTGGAGCTAAACGTACGTCAATTATCAGTGTTGTTATTTTTGCGTCATTTTTAGGTGCATCGGTTCTTCTTTTAAAGAAAGATGAGCCAGAAAAAGGAGAAAAAGCGCTTTTATTTATTCAAGTGGCACAAGCTTGGATTATGCGGTTAGTCCGTATTGTGATTGCTTTGACGCCTTATGGTATTTTTGCACTTATGACGAAAGTAGGAGCAATATCGCGTATTGCAGATATTTTAAATTTACTGGTTTTTATTATTGCTTCTTATGTCGGTATTATTTTAATTTTTGGAATTCATGGTGTATTGCTTGGTATTTCTGGGATTAATCCCTTTCGTTTTTTCAAAAAGGTTTTACCAGTTTTAACATTTGCTTTTAGCAGTCGTTCAAGTGCTGCAAGTATTCCTTTGAATATTGAAGCACAAACACAGTGGATAGGTGTACCACAATCCATTGCGAGTTTTGCAGCTTCTTTTGGGGCAACAATTGGACAAAATGGTTGTGCTGGTCTTTATCCAGCGATGCTTGCGACCATGATTGCACCCTCTATGGGTATTAATCCTCTTGATCCTACTTGGATTGCTACGCTTATTGGTGTTGTAACATTGAGTTCTATTGGTGTTGCTGGTGTGGGGGGAGGTGCTATTTTCGCTGCATTGATTGTGTTACCAATTATGGGGCTTCCTGTTACTTTGGTTGCTGTACTTATCTCTATTGAACCGCTAATTGATATGGGACGGACTGCTCTAAACGTGAGCGATTCAATGATAGCTGGAACGGTCACTAGTCAAATATTACGGACAACAGATAAAAGTATTTTAAAAAAATAATTTTAGGTTATATTTTTTTGGGCTGTAAAACATCTGTAAGAGATATTTGCGCTGAACCAGGTTGTAGGGGTTTTTGTTGGTTGGGATGAGGAGCCCAACCAGAGAGCCAGATGAAAGAAAAATGTGCACGAATACGTCCATCAGGATCACTAAATTGTTGTGCATAGATTTCAGCTGCGCGGAGAAAAAAACGTTTGGATACAGGGCGTCGTGAACGATTGATGAGTGCATTTTGCATTCCCATAGCTTTAAGATCGTGCATAAGGTCAAACATTGTATTATAACGTATTGTGATATCTTCAACGTCTGCTACAGGCAGGGCAAAGCCAACACGCTGTAAAAGAGCGCCTGCATCACGAATGTCGGCAAAAGGGTAGATCCTAGGGCTTGCTCCACCATAAATTTCACTTTCAGCTTGCAGCAGGCTTTCCCGCAATTCTCTTAATGTACCAGCTCCTGCCATA
Source organism: Bartonella sp. CL25QHWL (assembly GCF_042195335.1). Classification (NCBI taxonomy): domain Bacteria; kingdom Pseudomonadati; phylum Pseudomonadota; class Alphaproteobacteria; order Hyphomicrobiales; family Bartonellaceae; genus Bartonella; species Bartonella sp. CL25QHWL. The sequence continues at coordinate 54,750 of NZ_JBHIOE010000004.1, forward strand.
ACAGCAAGAAATAAGCCATCTGGTTTAAGGGTATTTTTTATCTGGCTTAGAACACCAGGGGTATCATTGGTCAATTGTAATGAAAGAAGTGAAACAATAAGGTCACAGTAACTTTGAGGTAAATCAAGAAATTCTCGATGACGTAAATAGAATTTTTTATCATGGCTTTGATAAAGCGTATCGGTTTCAATGCGTTCTATGGAACAAACTTTTCCAGATTTCATTAAAGCTTGCGCAGCAAGGTCTGTATGGCTGTGTAAATCAAGAGCTAATGTAAAGAGGCGATCAACAGTGCTAAGGCGTTTATAGAGATCTTCTGCCATGTGAGAGAGTAAAAAGTCACATCCTTTTTTTGCTTTTTGAAAGGCACGTTTTCGGAATTGTTCAATGCGGTTATGATCAAAAATTAAAGGATGCGACATATTGTGGAACACTTTCGATCTATGAAAGAATATATTTTGAAAAGGTTCATTATTTGTGCAAGCTCTGTCAAGTTTATAATATGAAAGAAAATAAATTTATAGAAGGTAAGAGTTTTTAAAGGAATTAAAATTATAAATTGAGGAAATACAAAGGAACTTTTGTTTTGAGGGAAACTTGTAAAAGCCTAAATTTATAATGTTGTATTTTCGAGAAGCGGCGTTAAATAGCGGGGATATACTAAGTAAGTTCGTTGAACGCTTGAAAACGATGCTTTATCCACCAATTTGTCCTGGATGTAAGCAAAATGTTTCTACTTATGGTACGATTTGCTCCGAATGTTGGAAAGACCTTCAATTTATCACGAAACCTTATTGTCCTGTTATGGGGACTCCTTTTGTTTGTGATATGGGGGATGGTTTTCTTAGTGGTGAAGCACTCCGTAATACTCATCCTTTTTCACGTGTTCGCTCAGTCATTGTTCATAAAGGGCTTGCACGAACTTTAGTAACGCGCTTAAAATATGGTGATCATATAGAATTGGCATCATTTATGGCCAATTGGATGATGTTTGCTGGACGCGAGGTTATTGATGATTGTGATGTTATTATTCCCATTCCATTGCATTTTCGTCGTTTTTGGGAGAGGCGTTATAATCAATCTGCTGAGCTTGCACGTTATATTGCAGCATCACAAAAAAAGCTTTTAAAACCGAGTTGGCTTGTTCGTTGTCGGCATACCCGTCCGCAGGTTAGTCTTTCTTCAAGAGAGAGAAAACTTAACGTAAAAAATGCTTTTAAGGTTTCGCATAAAGTTAAAAAATATCTCAAAGGATGTTCTGTTTTGCTGATTGATGATGTATTTACAACGGGTGCAACAGTTACAGCAGCAGCTGCTGCATTAAAAGATGCAGGTGCACGACAGGTTGATGTGCTAACATTTTCGCGTGTTCTCAAAGAAGATTCTATTTTTCCCTCTTCTTAAGAGGAATTTAAAATGAATATTATTAAAAAATATTGGAGGATAATCCTATGAAAGAGATAATAATTTATACACGCCCTAACTGTCCTTATTGTACAAAAGCACGTGATTTGCTTAATAAAAAAGGCGTAAAGTATACAGATATTGATGCTTCCACATCCCTTCGCCAAGAAATGGTACAGCGTGCAAATGGACGTAATACATTTCCACAAATTTTCATAGATGATTATCACGTTGGCGGTTGTGATGATCTTTATGCTTTAGAGGCTGAGGGAAAGCTGAATTCTTTATTACAAGGCATATAATATTTGTAAATTACATATCCTTACGACCTTTTTGCGAGAAGGAGATAGTTAACACCCATGTCTTTTGAGCGATTCCAGCTGTCGTTTAAAGGGTTATAAGTAATACCTATCTCATCAATGACAGTCAGAGCGTTTTTTGATAAGAAATTTTTAAGTTCTAGAGGTTTTAGGAATTTTTTATAATCGTGGGTTCCTTTAGGAAGCCAACGTAGAATATATTCAGCGCCTACAATAGCAAGCCCCCATGCTTTCCATGTGCGGTTGAGTGTTGAGACAAACATCAACCCTTGTGGTTTCAACATTTTTGCTGTAGCTGCTATGAAGAGATTAACGTCAGCGACATGTTCAACAACTTCCATATTAAGGATAATATCAAATTTTTCTCCTTCATTGGCAAGTACTTCTGCTGTCGTCGTGCGGTAATCAATGGAAAGGTCATTTTGAGCAGCATGGGTTTTTGCGACTTCAATATTTGTTTGTGCAGCATCAACGCCTACAACCATAGCACCAAGACGTGCCATTGGTTCAGATAACAAGCCTCCTCCACAGCCAATATCAAGAATTTTCAAATTGTGAAAGGGCGTAAGTGAAGAAGGGTCACGATTAAACTCTAAACAGATTTTTTCTCTGATGTAAGCAAGGCGTGTTGGGTTAAATTGGTGAAGAGGTCGAAATTTTCCTTGTGGATTCCACCATTCTGTAGCAATACGTGAAAAGTGATCAATTTCACTTTGATCAATAGTTGTTTGTGTTTCATCGATCATGTTGCCTTCCTTTTATTTTTAATGATCAGGTCAAGTAGATTTTATACAAAGTCAAGAGAAATTAATATAATCATAATGAAACTTGCACAAATGATAGATATTCGCTATGTCGAGAAAATGGTTAGTTGATACAGCATCTAATTCTCATTACTGTTTGAGATAAGAGATGTAAAGGTAAGAGTGTTATTAATGGCGCGCATTGTCATGAAATTTGGTGGAACATCTGTAGCAAACATTGAATGTATTCATAATGTTGCACGGCATGTCAAAAGAGAGGTTGATGCAGGCAATGAGGTTGCCGTTGTCGTATCTGCGATGGCTGGTAAAACAAATGAACTTGTTCAGTGGACGAGTGATGCTTCCTCCATGCATAGAGATGCTCGTGAATATGATGTTGTGGTTGCTTCTGGTGAACAGGTTACTTCAGGATTGTTGGCTTTGACACTTCAAGAAATGGGGGTGAATGCACGTTCATGGCTTGGTTGGCAAATTCCTATTCATACAGACAATGCGCATGGCCGTGCACGTATTACTAATATTGATGGATCTTTTTTAATCGAGTGTTTTCAGGAAGGTCAGGTTGCCGTTATTGCTGGTTTTCAGGGGTTAGCTCCGGATAACCGGATTTCTACCTTAGGGCGTGGGGGATCAGATACAAGTGCTGTTGCTATAGCCGCTGCTGTACAAGCTGATCGCTGTGATATTTATACGGATGTGGATGGTGTTTATACAACGGATCCACGTATAGAACCAAAAGCGCGTCGTTTACCAAAAGTAGCTTTTGAAGAAATGCTAGAAATGGCTTCTCTTGGTGCAAAGGTTTTACAGGTTCGTTCTGTTGAATTAGCAATGGTTCATAAGGTTCGTACCTTTGTGCGTTCAAGTTTTGAGGATCCTGATGCGTTAGGCATGGAGGATTCAATGAGTTCTTCTGGAACACTTATTTGCGATGAGGATGAAATTGTGGAACAACAAAATGTTACTGGTATTGCTTTTGCCAAAGATGAAGCACAAATTTCCCTTCGTCGGCTTGCCGATCGTCCAGGGATTTCGGCAGCAATTTTTGGTCCCTTGGCTGAAGAACGCATTAATGTTGATATGATTGTGCAAAATATTTCTGAAGATGGCTCAAAAACTGATATGACTTTTACTGTACCATCATCAGATGTAGAAAAAGCCGTTACACTTCTTGAGAAGAATCGCAAAGAAATTGGATTTGATGTTCTCCAATTTGAAGGCGATCTCGCCAAGGTATCTGTGATTGGTATTGGAATGCGTAGCCATGCAGGTGTTGCCGCTACAGCATTTAAGGCTTTGGCTGAAAAGGGTATTAACATTCAAGCAATTACGACTTCAGAAATTAAAATTTCTATTTTGATTGATAGTGCTTACACTGAACTTGCGGTTAGAACATTACATGCTGTTTATGCTCTTGATAAGGGATAAGTATTTTTTAGTTTCAATAAAGTTTCAATAACATAAAGCTTTAATATATGTTAATAATTTTTGTTAAGAACAATTTATATTTTTAACTTAAATAGAATATTTAATACAGCAAAACTCTCTCATTTTAAACTTGTTCATGATGAATTTAAAAATGGTCACTTATACATTACAAGAGAAAGATGTTTGGGTAAAAAACTGTTTAAGAAGGGATAAAAAATATGCCGTCTATAAACGTTTTAGAGCCTATAGAGAGGGATGGAGAAGTCTTTACGATAAGCCTTAATGGAATAAGGAGCAGTGCACAGTGTTTATTCAAAAGATGCATGTTGCATGAGGGACAGCCCCGTCAATACAGATTTAATATTATAAATCTTAGAGAAATTAGAGCTCATTAGATTAGTGATGGAATTACCAAAAGTAAAATTGATGATGTATTTTCTATAGATGTTTAGTTTATCTTCAAATGATTGTTTATGACTTTATGTGTATCTTGAAAAGTTAATTTTTTCCATATTATGAGGCAATAAAAAAATCTATCTCTATAGACAATATTTATGTTTACGCTATACGTTATAAAATTACTATATCTTATGCGTTTATAGCTTCTTCAGAAGTACTTTTCATAAAATTATGTAACTATAGATCAAAATTAATGATAATGTTACAAGTGTGTTGCTTTTATTAATTAAATTTTTTTCATGTCTATTTCTCTTTTTTGAATTATAATTAAGATTTTCAAAGTTTTTGATACCTCCATATGTTCTTTAGGTTAACTTTCTTCCTTTAACTACTCTATTATAAGTATTTTCTGTGTCATACTGCCAACCACGCATGAAATACATTCTTCCGTTTTTTCAGTATATCGTGCTAGTTTCTTTATCGTGTTTACATATTTTGCAAATGGTGGTCTTTGTAAGCAAAACTCTTCTTGTGAGAAATATAGCCATATTATTTTACTCTTTTTGTATTTTATGTGGCGTTGTATAAATTCGAAAGTCTCGGAAATATTGCTTTTTAAATTATCTGTGAAGAGTATTTTATGGTATCAAGAAATATAGAGCGAGCTCTTTAAACAAAAAGAAAATAAATATCAAATAAGAGCGGGAAAAGGGGAGAACAACGATATACATGCTCTATTTTTCCACCAATCATATGTTTTAGAATAGTCTAAATGACTAGGGTTTTCTTTTTTCCCGCGAGTTAATTACGTAAACTAGAGTGCTTCCTATGGAAGCATGCTTCAAGTTTAATTCTTTCATGGAGTGAGACAAGTGATGTGTCGATGATAAAAAACGGGAATATTTTTATCCAAAAATAATGTGCTTTTAAGAAGATAAAAATTAAAGTTGTTTAGAATACCGGCAATAAAATCAATAACGAGGAGGGTGGTTTATTGGGAAAAATAAGCCATGGAATTACTTAACTGATTATTGAACTTTGCTTATTCTTATCTTTTTCTTATTATTAAACATAAGATATTGATTTATAATAATTAAATTCTTCTTTATAGTGAATCATAGTCCCAATAAAAAACAGCTTTTCTGAAACCACGAAGCCTTTATTGAAACAATTAAAACCATTTCTGTGTATATCATGAGTGGAGCTGGTACATGAGTAAAAGATTATTGAAGAAAGGAATAAAAATATCTCTTATGATTCCTCTCGAGTGTCAAAGGTTGTTGCAACATTAGAGGCTAGTAAATAGTATGATGACGTTAGTTTTCTCCTTCATAAGTGTAAAGATGAGGCGAGACAACGGATTTTACATTAAATATCGTCCGAATCGAACAAATGGGCAAAATTACTTTTTAGAATTTCTGCATAAAAATGTATTTTCAGTTAGTTTGTTAGGAACTATGAGAAATTCCTTTATTGCGCTTAATATAAATAAATCCATATCCCAGACCTATAAGGGCAGATAAACCAGAGCCACAAAGGACCCCAATTTTTGCCGCATCAAGCAGAATAATATCTTTAAAAGCGAGCATTGAAACAAAGATAGACATTGTAAAGCCAATTCCTGCTAAAAAACCAATGAGTAAAACACCTGTCCAGGTCATATGAGGGGGTAGGCGGCATAGTCCTGATTTTACAGCTATATAACTGGCAGTGATAATACCAAGAGGCTTACCGATGAAAAGACCAATGACAACACCCAGAACAATCAAGAATGATTTGTCAGAAGAAAGATCAAAGTTTGCAAAACTTACTCCTGCATTTGCGAAGGCAAAAACCGGCATGATAACGTATGCAACCCATGGATGTAATGCTTTTTGAACACGAGTTACTGGGGCAATCATGGCCCGTTGTCCTTTGCGCATCTTTTTTAATGCTGTTGAAATATGATGCAGATCTGTTTTTGTATTTTTTTCTTGAAGAATTTGCATAGCGTTACTGAGCATGGTGAGTGGCGCTACAAGAGTACGGGTAGGAAGAACGGGAGTCATCATCCCTAAGATTACGCCAGCAAGCGATGGGTGAACGCCTGTTGCCATTAAACCCCACCAAATGATTGCACCAGGTAAAATGTAAAGCCATGCTGATGCAAGCCCAATCCACTGAAAAAATAGTACCAAAGCAATACCCGCTCCTGCAATCATTAAACCGCTAGGATCAATGTTTGTTGAGTAGAAAAAAGCAATAATAAGAACAGCGATAATATCGTCAATAATCGCTAATGATAGAAGAATAATATGAAGATTAGAAGGGATTTTTTTTCCGAGAAGAGCTAGAATACCTAGAGCAAAGGCAATATCTGTTGCTGTTGGCACAGCCCAACCGCGCATATGTCCCTCGTTAAAATTGAAGATAAAGTAAATAATTGCAGGAACACAAACGCCCCCTATTGCAGCAACAATTGGTAAGATTGCTTGTTTAAAATCGGCAAGAGCACCTTCATGAATTTCTCGTCGAATTTCCATTCCTGCGACGAGAAAGAAAATAGTCATAAGGGCATCATTAACCCAGAAATGTAAATCCCATGAAAGAGTGAAATGACCCAAATTAAAGCCAAGAGGTGTATGCCAAAAAGATTCATAGAAAGCAGCATATTTAGAATTGGCAAAAATAAGTGCAGAAGCAGCAGCTAATAAAAGAACAACACCACTAAGAGCTTCAATATGGAGAAAACGCTCGATAGCAGAAAGCGCTTGATTGGTGACACGAGAAGCGCGATTAGGCAGGCGATTTGAAGATAAACCAGACATGAACAACTCCAAGCATCGACAATTTTAGATTCTATATTCTCTGTATAAATAACTCTGTATGATACCTTCTGTATCATATAAAAGAAAAAAGAGGAATAAAGTTCTTAATTTATAGACAAGATCATCATGTTTAAAGCACAAAATGTTTAAGGCGATGCTTCATTTTTAATAGTAAGATGTACTTTGCTTAAAGCCTTGGATAGATCATTTTGTAGAGCAGATTCGAGATCAACTATTGCGAGACCTTTATTATCTTTTGCTTTAATTTTCACGATCAATGTTTGTGGATTTTTAGCAAATTCTCCTAAGGATTTTGAAATTTTTTCTGCTTCGTCATGATTTTTTAGCAGAATTTTTGGGGTCTGCGTCATCATTAGATAGAAATCGTCATAAAGTTCCTTTTTAAGATCATGTTGGCTGTCATTAAGATTTTGCGCAAGATAAGAAAAAAGCTTATCAATGAAACCTGCATCAGTATATTGTATATCAATTTCATTGATGCCAAGATCTTGAGACGCAGCAATCATTATATTTTTCTGACCAGAAAAAAGCTTTTCATCAACATCAATAACCTTAGCCGATATATCTCCAGATCCAACGTCTTTCATATTGAAAGACATTGTATCAAGAAAGAGCATACGTTTTTTTTCATCGTAAGAAATATCAACTTTTCCTGAAACATTAAAGCGCTCAAAGTTCAGATTTTTAAAAAACTCTAAGTCTTTTTCATTCATTTTTTTAGGTAGAATGGAAAGGTTGTTGAGAGAAAGAAAAAGCTTTTTAGGGATAGGTTGTTTCCACAAACTTGGTTTGAATTGGAATGATTCGAGCGTTGCTTTCAACTGCGGTATATCAACGGTGATATTATCAACTTTGGCATCCGCTGAGGTAATGGCGAGCAGTATGTTTAGAAGAAGACCATTTTGTGCAACTTTTTCAGCGATTTTATTATTCTCTTTTCTTGCATTAAGATAAGCTTTGATTAATTTTTCAGGAGTTTGTTCAAGCGGTTTCATCTTTAAACCAGATGTTTTAAACTGCCCAAGGAAGAAAGAGCTATTTTTTTCTGCTTCTTCAAAAATATCAACACTTATATTATTCAGAGAAATGGGGCCAGTAACGGTTTTACCTTGATTGAGAGCATTGTTTTTTCCAAAAATGATAGAATAGGCATAGTTGATGTCGATATCATGGGCTTTTATTGTATCACTTTTAGCCATAAGTTGCATCTGTTTGGCACCATTTGCTACGACCGTTTTAAGATCCATATTTTTGATACTAACTGAACGGATATGGTTATTTCTAAAATCAGAAAGCTGGAAATTCTTGATTTCAACCGTTTCTGTTTGGTTATTTTTATTTTCTATAGAAAGTTGTATATTGGGAGCAATAATTGAGGAAAGCTCAATACGCATCATTGATTGTAAAAGACGTGATGTTATCGTTCTATCTTTTTCTTTTAGGGATACACTCCGAAGAGAAATTTGGGGAATTTGCACATGAATATTATTATGCTTTAAATCAACATTATAAAATGTAAAAGTTCCGGGAATAAAGGAAAGAGGAGGACGGGCAGAAATGGCACCAATTTTAAGTGATGTACCAGCTGGAACGGGTAATGTCACATTCTTCAAGTTGACTTTACCTAGAATGCTTACTTCAGATGTTTCGGCTTTTATGGCACGACGGGCTATTTCTTGTCTTACAAAACTGTCAAGATAGGGTTTTGCGATATAAAATCCACCAACAATTATAATTGCCAAGATAGCAACAAATCCAATAATGCAAGTGAGCCAATATCTGAGGTTACTTTGATACCCACTATTAAGATTGACCATTCTTTCTTCTTTCATTTTTATCACTCTTTGAATTGAGAGTGAAGATAAATTCTTTTAAGCAACGACAAAGGTTTAAATATAGCGTGTACCAGTTTCAACAATTATCTACGCTCTATATTAGAGTTATTCTCATCTTTTTTGCAATATAGCTTTATCAACTTTTATCAATTTTCTTTGGGTTCAGCACTTTATAGAAAAGCACGCATAATAAAGAGAGGTGAGTTTATGCGCATCATAATTTTTTATCACTTTAAAATTATCCTAAAATATTCCGATGTCTGCTTTTATCTTGCTGCTGTTTATAGGAATATTTAAAACATAAAAGATATGTTTTTGTTCATTAATTTAATGGGGAGAAGTGAGTGTTATGACAGAAAATCAAATAATGGCCTTTTCGATCATTGGTCTCATGATGGTTGTTTTTATTTGGGATCGATTTCGTTATGATCTTGTTGCTATTTGTACATTATTAATAGCTTGTGTCCTTGGTCTTGTTAGCCCGAAGGAAGCGTTTAGCGGTTTTAGTAATGATATCGTTATTATCGTGGGGAGTGTGTTTGTTGTCAGTACTGCTGTATCTCGCTCTGGTATAATGGAATTTATTATTCAACGGATATGGCCCGATGTGAAATCGGTGCGTCTTCAATTAGCTTTTTTGGTTCTTTCTGTTGTCGTATTATCAATGTTTGTTAAAAACATTGGTGCTTTGGCGATTATGCTTCCGATAGCTTTTCAGTTTGCACGTCGTTCTCAGGTTTCTCCTTCTGTCTTTTTGATGCCCATGGCCTTTGGTTCTTTGTTGGGAGGGCTTATGACACAGATAGGAACATCTCCTAATGTTGTTATTTCAGCGATGCAAGAACGTTTAGCAGGAACACCTTTTACTATGTTTGATTTTACACCAGTTGGTGCGGTTATTGCGACGGCTGGTGTTGTATATTTGGTCTGTTTTTATTGGCTTTTGCCTGTGCGTGTGCGTTCAGGTGTATCATTTGATGATGCCATTGATATCCGTAATTATGTTGCAGAAGCGCATATTCCAATAAATTCACCGATTGTGGGGAAAAATATTGTTGATTTGGTTAAGCCATCAAGTGGTGATGTTATGGTAATTCAAATTATCAGAAACAAAGTATCTATTTCACCATTACCAGATTTTGTTTTGTCTGAAAATGATATTATTTTGCTGGAAGGGTCACATACAGGGTTAGATAGCGTGATGAACTCTGCTCGTTTAGAGTTTTCTAAGGGGCGAACTATTGCTGCAGGTGATAAGGACAGTGACATTGATATTATTGAAGCTGTCATTACCCATAATTCACCTCTTATTGGTATTAGTGCGAAAGAGTTTTCCCTATTTGATCGCTATAATGTAAATTTACTTGCGTTAAGTCGTCAACATGAAAGGGTGCGGGGAAGACTTGATGATATTATTTTCCATCTTGGAGATGTGATTGTTTTGCAAGGACAGGATGCAATTATTCCCAATTTATTAAGAGAATTGAAATGCTTGCCCCTAGCAAAACGAAATATTGTGTTTGGAAATTTACGACATGGTTTCATCTCTTTAGCTGTTTTATTTATAGCAATTATTTTTACAGCTTTTCATATTGTTCCAGTTGCTTTTTCTTTCTTTTCTGCTGCTGCAGCAATGGTGATCTTTCGTGTTTTGCCCGCGCGTGATCTGTATCAGGCATTAGATGGTCCAATACTCGTACTATTAGCGGCTCTTATTCCAGTGAGTGAAGCGTTAGAGAAAACAGGATGTACGGATCTCATTGGTCAATGGCTGAGCCAATTGGCAATATTTTTCCCGCCATCTGGTGCTTTAGCGCTTATGTTGGTGACAGCTATGTTGGTTACGCCATTTTTGAATAATGCAGCAACAGTGATGATGGTAGCACCAATTGCGTCAAGTTTTGCTCATTCCCTTCATTATAAGCCTGAAGCTTTTTTGATGGCTGTTGCAATTGGTGCGGGATGTGAGTTTCTTACACCTATTGGACATCAAAGTAATATGCTCGTGATGGCGCCAGGAGGATATCGTTTTAGTGATTATCCACGTTTGGGTGCTCCATTGGCGGTGTTGATCGTTATTATTGCTGTTCCAATGCTTATGTGGGTTTGGCCCTTACAATAGGATATTTTTAGAAACTTTAAGGATCAATTACAAAAGGTTGTTAATCGTATGAAGATAAGTTGAAGGGATACACTTTATATAAAGAGCTTTAACTGAAGATTTGGAATTATACCACACTTTAATCATGGCGCTTCGGTATTTTTGATACAGATAAAAATTTATTTATTGGGTTTTAAGGGGCTTTCATGGAAATTTACCTTTTTTAAGTTTTTTCAAGAAGTGGTTTTTCTATTATAATTCTATAATCCAATACAACCAACGATTGCGGTTGAAGACTTTAAAAGATTATCTCTCTATATAATGGGGAGAAAATCTGCTTGAGATGATAGGCAATCATGATAAATATTAAGGCAGTGAATTTTTCATAAGACTCAATATATGTAAAAGCTGTAATATGTACAAACAGGGTGCTTATATCATTTTCGATTAAGACTGTTGCAAAAATCCGATTGAATTGGCTACATGTTGATTTAAAATAAATAAACGAGCAATTTAAAGATTTTTAGTTAATTAGGACTACCATCTTTATCCATTTATGCGTAAAAGCACAGATAAAGTAACTTTTTTCAAGGTATGATATATGTCGTATGATAGTTTTATTGCTGAAGTGAATGCAGAATTTCGTCAGGAAAAGGCGCTTGCTTTTTGGAGACGGTATGGTTTTTCAATTATTGGAGCAGTTATTCTTTTTATATTCATGATAGTTGCTTATCAAGTTTATCATCATACGCAAATAAAGAAAGCTGGTTATATTGGTGATGCATTTGTAAAGAGTCTTGATCTTGCGAATACACGTGATTTTGATAAAGCGATAAAGCAATTAGAAACTGTTAAAACCTCTCATTTTGGGGGGTATCCTTTTCTTGCTCGTTTACGTGAGGCTTCTTTACTCATGGAGAAAGGTGATATTATTAAGTCAGTGGAGATCTTTGATTCTATTGCAGCGGATGAGAAAGCACCGCAGATTTTGCAGAAAGTTGCAAAAATTCGGGCGGCTTATATTCTGGTTGATACAGGGACATTAGCTGATGTTGAAAAGCGCATCAAAGATATGGCAAGTGATACCGATCCTATGCGTATGTCTGCAAGAGAAGCTTTAGGCTTAGCTGCCTATAAGGCGGATAAAATGGATGAGGCGGTTTATTATTTTAAAAAAAATTCTGAAGAAGGTGCTTTGGGTTCAAAAATAACAGATCGGGCTCGAATGATGCTTGAGCTTATACAAGCTGAGGGCAAGGCAAATAAGGAATAAATCGATGAGCCTTACCATTGCTATCATTGGTCGTCCCAATGTTGGGAAGTCGACACTATTTAATCGTTTGGTTGGGCAAAAATTGGCTTTGGTTGATGATAAGCCTGGTGTAACACGTGATCGGCGTATTCATGCGGCAAAACTTCAAGATCTACGTTTTGATGTGATTGATACGGCTGGGCTGGAAGAAGCAGGTGATCATACACTCGAGGGGCGTATGCGTTCTCATACAAAAGTTGCAATTGATGAAGCGGATCTTATTTTATTTGTATTTGATGCAAAGAGCGGAATAACACCAAGTGATTTAAATTTTTCTTCATTGGTTCGCAAATCAGGAAAGCCAATTGTGCTTGTTGCCAATAAGTCTGAGTCAAGAGCGGCAACAGGAGGAGAGTATGAGGCGTGGTCATTAGGTTTGGGAGAGCCGTGCCCAATATCGGCTGAACATGGTTTGGGGCTTAGTGATCTGCGTGATGCAATTATAGATGCTGTTGGGTCAGAGCATGCTTTTGGCAACAACAAAGAAGAAAATAGGATGATACAGCCTGCATCTGTTGGTGATGATGTAAAGGATTTGGAAGAAGAGGAGCTTATTTACGATGAAAGTAAGCCCATTAGGATTGCGATTGCGGGGCGTCCCAATACAGGAAAATCCACTCTTATTAATAGTATGTTGAAACAAGAGCGATTGTTAACAGGACCAGAAGCAGGACTCACGCGTGATTCTATTTCTGTAGATTGGGAATGGCGTGGTCGTCATATTAAACTTTTTGATACTGCAGGTTTACGTCGAAAATCGAGAATTCAAGAAAAATTAGAAAAACTATCTGTTGCAGATACTTTGCGTGCTATTCGTTTTGCAGAAGTGGTGGTCATTGTTTTTGATGCAACGATACCTTTTGAAAAGCAGGATTTACAAATTGCTGATCTTGTGATTCGTGAAGGGCGTGTTCCAGTTATTGCTTTCAATAAGTGGGACCTTATTGAAAACAGTCAGACTACATTGATTGATTTGCATGAAAAATGTGCTCGATTTCTTCCTCAAGTTCGTGGTTTGAGAGCCGTTCCTTTATCAGGACAATATGGTCAAGGGATTGATAAACTGATGGAAAATGTCATGATGATGCACCGTGTATGGAATCGTCGCATTTCGACGGCTAAATTGAACCAATGGCTTGGAACTGTTGTGGCACATCATCCACCTCCTGCGGTTTCTGGACGTCGACTTAAGGTTAAATACATCACACAGGTTAAGACACGTCCTCCTGGATTTATGATTTCTTGCTCGCGTCCCAAAAGTATGCCACAGTCGTATTTGCGTTATCTTGTCAATGGGTTACGTGAAACATTTGATATGTCTGGTATACCCGTTCGCATATCATTACGAGCCTCTGATAATCCTTTTGCGACACGTTCCAAGAAGAAATGATAACTCTTTAATTTTTTGAGTGAATGAAATCTATACTTAAGAATCTTAAAAGTAAGTTTTTTCAATGATCTTTCTTTTCATAAAATTAAAATTTTATTTGCTAAAGTTTTAATTTTATTGATGATCATTTATTTGCATGTCATGAGAAGAGTGTGATAGGGAGTATTTAAGAAAGAGTACATAATCCTCTTAATGGGTTATTTAAGTGCAAGAATAGATGCAATATGAGGGTAGGGGAATATAATTATGATGCTTGTGTGAAAAGCAGTATTAGATTATCGTTTCATAAAAATAAAGATTATGAATAAGCGCTTTTGCTTACGATAGTTTGTCTGAATAAAAAGCAAAAATACTTGCTAAATCTACCGATATTCAATTGTAAAGAGTGAAGTTCATAAAAGTGGATTAAAATTGTATAAAGTGGTATGGTAATCGTATTTAAATTTTATTGTGTTCTATTGGCTTAATCTATTTGAAATTTTAGATTTATTAATATCTTGTATTTAAAGGAACTTCTCTTAATACCCTCAAGCTCATTTCGTGATGGGGCCTGTAATGGCATATGTAAAATACTTTGCGAATAGGATCATATAGAAACCATTGATTATTATTTTCATAAAATAAAAAGTGCAAGTTTATTTGAATAAAAGGTGTAAACTAACGCTCTCATACTGTTTTTTAGCTTTCTATGTTCTCTTTCAAAACTAGGATTGATATAACATTGGGAGCCGGAAAATAAGATGGTATCAGTTGACACCTTTCGTTAAGCGTAAAAATGGTTGTTCTATGAGTTTTATATTATTCACGGGAACTTTTGTTATACATTCACGGGTGCTGTCGTGAAATCGGTTTAGGTGCTCAGAATATCTTTTTAAGAAAGCATGTAAATTGAAAAATACGTTATTTCTGCAATAAAATTTATACGATAACTTGTGATAGATTTCTTTTAGTATCTTGACGAATAAATTCGGGAACAATATGATGCACACGGTTTTATGAAATGTATTCTTACGTTGCTTTTTAATTAAGGAGCCAATGATGGCGATGGGCGAGAAACCCGTTATGAGCCGTAAGGAGGCTGAAGAGGAAAAGCAAGGAGAGTGTCTTCATTCAGAGGATTTGGAATGTCGTAGTAGGAATTTAAGCGTAGCTTTAGTGCGCAAGCAAGCATTAAAGAAGCGGGAGCATAAGAATAAGCGGGAAAAATCACAAGGAAGGATGGCAGGCGCAATTAAGCTTTCCAGTGAGTTTCTGGCAAGTGTTATAGTTGGTATTGTTTTGGGGTTGGGGTTTGATAAGTTAGCAGGTTCATGGCCTTGGGGATTAGTATTTTTTCTCTTCTTTGGGTTTGCTGCTGGTGTATTGAGTATTCTTCGGTCTGTGGGGTATGTTTCCTCCAGTCAATTAGGAAAAAAAGGCGCATTGCGCCAAAAACAAGATAAAGGGGCCAATGAGAGGTCCGATAAATGAGGTTGAAGTGACAACGCACGCTCCAGATCCTATTCATCAGTTTGAGGTTTCAAGGCTGATTAAGATTTCCATAGGAAATATGGATTTATCGTTTACAAATGTATCATTGTTTACAGTCCTTACGGTTGTTGTAACTTCTATTTTTCTCTTCATTTCGTCATCGAGTCGTGGATTGGTTCCAACGCGGATGCAGTCTCTTTCGGAAATGGCATATGAATTTGTAGCATCGACTCTGCGGGAATCATCTGGTGTGCAGGGGATGCAGTTTTTCCCTTTAGTTTTTTCTCTGTTTACTTTTATTTTAGTTGCTAACTTTATTGGTCTCTTTCCTTATTTTTATACGGTTACATCTCAAATCATGATCACGTTTTCGTTAGCAATGGTGGTGATTTTGACGGTGATTGGTTATGGCTTTTATAAGCATGGGGTCAGTTTTTTGAAACTGTTCGTTCCCAGTGGAGTTCCTGTTGTGGTTTTGCCTCTGGTGACAATGATTGAGGTTATTTCTTTTCTCTCCCGTCCAATTAGTCTTTCTCTTCGTCTTTTTGCGAATATGCTTGCTGGTCATATTACGCTTAAAGTGTTTTCTGGGTTTGTTGTTTCAATGATTGGGGTAGGACTCGTAGGTGTGGGTGGTTCGGTTTTACCGCTTATTATGACTGTAGCAATTACTGCACTTGAGTTTTTGGTCGCATTCCTTCAGGCTTACGTCTTTACGGTTTTAACTTGTATGTATCTTAATGATGCAATTCATCCAGGACATTAATAAAACTGGCGGTTATTCCGTCGAATAATGCAATTTCGCTTTAAAGGAGAATAACATGGAAATGGTGCTTGCAGCAAAATATATTGGCGCTGGTCTTGCTTGCTTTGGTATGGCTGGAACAGCTTTAGGACTTGGTAATATTTTTGGTAGCTATCTTTCTGGTGCATTACGAAATCCATCAGCAGCAGATAGTCAGTTTGGACGTCTCGTCTTTGGTTTTGCTGTAACAGAAGCTTTGGGAATTTTTTCATTGCTCATTGCTTTATTACTTCTTTTTGGGGTTTGATCATCATCAAAAGGGTATATCTGTTCTTGCATGAGGAAAGATTTACCCTTTTAGCTCTTAACCAGAGAGATGCCAGAGAGATGTCAGTCAGTTATCATCGGTTATAGAGGGCTTTAATAAGCTATTTAAAGGATGAAAGAAGATGTTTGTTTCAAGCGCTTATGCACAGAACACTGAAACGTCGATAGAACATATTAAAAAGGTGGCAGAGCATGCAAATCGTGTGTTTCCGCCTTTTGATTTTGTGCATTTTGGTTCGCATTTTTTCTGGTTGGCAATTTCTTTCGGTCTTTTTTATCTTTTTATCTCTCGTGTAATTGTACCACGTATTGGTGGTGTTATTGAAACACGGCGAGATCGAATCGCATCTGATTTAGATCAGGCAATGCGCATGAAGCAGGAAGCAGACATTGTCGTTGAAACTTATGAGCGGAAATTAGCAGAAGCGCGTTTGAATGCGCAGGCTATAGCGCAGGTAGCTAGTGAAGAATTAAAAGAAAAGGCAGAGCTTGAACGGAAAGAAATTGAAGAGAGTTTAGAGAAAAAACTCGCAGATGCTGAAAAACAGATAGCAAAAATTCGGGATAAAGCGATGCAAAATGTTGGTTCTATCGCTGAAGAAGTAGCTCTTGAAATTGTGAAAAAATTGATTGACGTTGATATTAGCAAAGAGGCTGTTCGTTCAGTTGTTAAAACTGCGGATTATTGAGGAAGACAAAGATGACTGATACTTTTTGGGCATTTGTTGGGTTAGTTCTTTTTTTGGCTCTTTTAGTCTATTTCCAAATTCCACAAAGGGTTATACACCATCTTGATGCGCGTGCGAAGCGTATCAAAGATGAACTGGATGAGGCTCTGCGTCTTCGTGAAGAGGCACAGGAAATATTAGCTGAATATCAACGCAAACATGCAGAAGCAGAAAAAGATGCGCAAGAAATTGTTGCAGCAGCAAAGCATGAAGTTGAATCTATTATTGCTGAGGCCCGTGCAAAAGCAGAAGAATATGTAAAAAACCGTAATAAATTGGCAGAACAAAAAATCGCTCAAGCAGAAGCGGATGCAATACGCATGGTTTCTTCATCGGCTATTGATTTGGCAATTTCTACAGCACGTACCCTTATTGCAAGGGAAATAGATTCTAACAAGGCAGATGAACTTATTAAAGAGTCTCTTGAGAAAGAATCGTTTATCAAAATGAAAACATATCTTAATTAATGATATTTGAGAGATAAAGAACACTCTCTTTGGTTGCATAATTTTCTCAGTATTAATTAATAAAAGTCATAAAAAAGAAAAATTTATCTTTATTGTTTTTACCAGTTAATAGGCTCTTTGATTTTAAATGACAAGTTTTGAGAAGTCTGCAACTGATTGTGTAACAATGTGAGTGCGTTTGAGAAGAGCAAGACGGTTAGCACGAACATCAGGTTTTTTATCATTCACCAATACTTTTTCAAAAAATATATCAATCAATTTTCCAAGTGGCGCTAGCACACTGAGTGCAAATGATAAATTTGTTGCATTGATGGGAGCAAGAACCTTTCTTTCTACTTCACAGATTGCATGATAGAGCTGCTTTTCTTCTTTCTCGATAAAGAGCTCAGGATTAATTTCATTCGCTATTGTTGTGCTTTTTTGAAATTCATTTTCAAGAATATTGGCAGTACGTTTTACAGAGGCTACAAAGTTCATTCCATCATGGGTATTGATAAAAGCGATAAGCGATTCGACACGACGTGCAACCAATAAAAAATCATCAGAATCTTTATTTAAAACGGCTTCAAGGGCATCGTAACGAGCGCCTTCCTCTTTTAGATAGATTTTCAAACGGTCATGAAAAAAGAATAACAGATCTGATAAAATATATTCTGTTTTTTCTGGAAGCAGATTCTGCAATTGTGAATTTTCTCTTTGAGAGATTTCATGTTTGTTTTTTTGTTGTAAGAAAAGATTCGTTGCTAACTGAAACAGTGGCATAAGATTGATTTTCCAATCTCGCGAAAGTACAAGCCTAATAATTCCCAATGCTGCTCGTCTTAACGCATAGGGATCTTTTGAGCCGGTTGGTTTTTCATTAATGAGCCAAAAGCCAACGAGCATGTCAATTTTGTCGGCGAGCATAACGGTTATAGCAAGTGGTTCTTGTGGAAGACGATCTGTTGGACCTTGAGGTTTATAATGGTCTTCGATTGCTACAGCTACGCGAGGATTTTCCCCTTGAAGAAGGGCGTATTTTTTCCCCATAACACCTTGTAGTTCAGGAAATTCTCCGACAATTTCTGTTTGCAAATCAGCTTTTGCAAGGATGGCTGCACGTTTTGCTAAAAGAGGATCTGTTTGTATCAAAGGGGCAATTTCTTGTGCGAGTGTAGCAATGCGTTCTACCCTTGCACCTTGCGTACCCAATTTAGCATGAAAAGTTACATTCAAATGATCAAGTCGCGCCATTCTTTGATCGAGAGGTTTTTTTATATCAAGTTCAAATTTTTTTATAGAAGATTCCAATTGTTGAAGATCAGGCAAATCACGCTGATCAGTTTGCCAAAAATGAAGTGCATCGGAAAGACGGGCACGGACAACCTTACTATTTCCTTTCGAAATTTCTTTGCCTTCATCATTTGCAAGAATATTAGAAACGAGAATAAAATGATGAGAAAGTTTTACGTTTTCTCCTTGTTTACGGGTGACAAAACATTTTTGATTGGCTCGAATGGTCAAGCGAATAATTTCTGGAGGAATATCAAGGAATGATTTTTCAAAATCACCCATCAGGATAACAGGCCATTCAACAAGACCAGCAACTTCTTCTAGGAGAGGATTGTCTTGAACCAGTTCTAAACCGTTTGCAAAGCAGAGATTTTGGGCATCAGCTAAAATAATATTCTTTCGTCTCTCGGCATCCAGAATGACTTTATGAGTTTCAAGTTGAGTAACATAATCATCAAAGCGGCGCACTTGAAATGGCTTTCCATCACTTAAGAAACGATGACCATAAGTTAAATTATTGCTTTTAAGAGAACCAATTGTAAATGGAATAACATGTGTTTCACCAATTTCTGGTCCGAAAATACAAAGAATGTTTTGTAAAGGTCGAATCCACTTCAAAGTACCACTTTGTGCTGAATCTTTTCCCCAACGCATAGATTTCGGCCACGGAAAGTTGCGGATAATATCCGGTAAAATATCGGCAATAATTTCTTCTGCTGCTCGACCTTTTTTAACAATTTTAGCAATATAAAAATGACCTTTTTTATCATCATGTCCAATATGCGCTTCAGAAATATCGTTTAATCCTGTTGCACGTAGAAAACCATCAATTACATGCTGTGGTGATTTTATACTGGGACCTTTGCGTTCTTCATGGATATCTTTTGAGCGTGTGGAAAGTCCGCGTATGTCCAATGTTAGCCGACGAGGTGTCCAATATTCACGAGCAGCTTCATAGATCAATCCAGCATTCACAAGTTGATCTGTAACAGATTTTTTAAGATCAGCAGCAGCTTTTCGTTGCATACGTGCGGGGATTTCTTCACTGAAAAGTTCAAGAAGAAGATCAGACATTAGGCTTCTCCAGTGTATATTTGTCCAGCTTCTGTGAGTAAGAAGGCTTCCCCACAACGGCGCGCGAGATTACGAACGCGAAGAATGTAATTTTGTCGTTCGGTTACAGAAATAACGCCACGTGCTTGCAAAAGGTTAAAGATATGGCTCGCTTTAATACATTGATCATAGGCAGGAAAAACACAGCGATGGAATACATTTTCTTTATTTGGTTTTCCAGCATCAAGAAGTGCGCTGCATTCGCGTTCTGCATCGATAAAGTGCTGATGGAGCAGTTTTGTATCAGCAAATTCAAAATTATAATATGAGTATTCTTGTTCTGCCTGTAAAAAAATATCTCTATAACTTATTTTGTTTTCTCCCTCCAAACCATTAAAGTTAAGGTCATAGACGTTATCAACCCCTTGGATATACATCGCTAGACGCTCAAGACCGTATGTGAGTTCCCCTGAAACTGGAGCGCATTCAATGCCGCACACTTGTTGAAAATAAGTAAATTGAGAGACTTCCATTCCATCGCACCAACATTCCCATCCGAGCCCCCAAGCACCAAGAGTGGGACTTTCCCAATCATCTTCAACAAAGCGAATATCATGCAGTTTTGTATCAAGCCCGATAGCTTGTAGCGACTTTATATAAAGTTCTTGTAGATTGAGCGGAGAGGGTTTGAGAAGCACTTGGAATTGATAATAGTGTTGTAAACGATTTGGATTCTTACCATATCGGCCATCTGTTGGACGTCGAGAGGGTTGGACATAAGCAACTTTCCAAGGGCGTGGACCTAGAGAGCGTAATGTTGTTGCTGGATGAAAAGTCCCAGCTCCGACTTCCATATCGTAAGGTTGCAAAATTGCACATCCATAGTGTGCCCAATAATTTTGCAAAGTTAAGATTAGTCCCTGAAAAGAACGTTTGGGGTTAAGATGTTCAGGCAGTTTCACGCTTTATACTCTTTATATTGGACTAAACAAAAAACCAAAGTAATTTTAGTTTCTCTATTTATTATTTCATGTGGTTTATGGTTAAGCATCATTTATTGCAAACCAAATTTCAACTTTTCTTGAATTTGTTCAGAATTTTCTGGTTTTCCGTCAATTGCGTGGTTCCATTGAAAGATTGCTTCACGTTTACGTCCAACTTTCCAATAGGCATCCCCTAAATGATCATTCAGTGTTGGGTCCTCAGGTTGTAATCTGACAGCATTTTCTAATATTTGCACTGCTTTATTATATTCTTTTAGTTTATAATAAGCCCATCCTAAAGAATCGAGAATATGACTGTTGTGAGCTTGCAAAGCAGAAGCTTTTTGCAGCATACGGAGCGATTCTTCAAGCTTCTCACCACGTTCCACAAGGGAATAGGCTAAATAATTAAGAACTTGCGGTTGGTTTGGGAAAAATTCAAGTGATTTTCGCAAGTCAATTTCTGCTTTTGGCCATTGCTTTAAACGTTCAAAAGCAATACCACGTTGATAAAAGAGTTTCCAATCGTCCTGCTGAAAGTTTTTTATCTTTGTAATAGCGTAGTCTAGAGTTTTAATGGCCTCAAGAAATTTATTGTCCTGCATATAAAAAGCAACGAGCGTTATCAAAATATTACGATCATTGGGAAATTTTTTATTTAACAATGTGAGTAATTTTATTGCTTCTTTGTAATTGTTGTTATTAGCAAGAAGGAATGCAAGATGAAGTTGTCCATCTTTATAATAAGGAGATTTAGGGGATAAAGCGCGATAAAGTTTAATTGCTTGATGTGGATCGTTCAATTTAGCAGAAATGTGTGCGAGCTGAAACAGTGTTGCGTCATTTTGAGGGTATAATGCGAAAGATAATTGCTTAAAAATACGTGCAATTCGCCCTGAGTTTTTGTAGTTGAGGGCTGTTCCAAAATTATATAATACCTCGGCTGCTCCTTGTTGAGGTGTTTTAATAACTCTCTCTAAGAAAGCATTTTTTTCAATTTTTTCTCGAAAGTTTTTAAGGACTTCGCGACCTGACAACATTTGTTCGCCATGCTGGATTGTTTGAAGAGCTTGGTTGCGCATACTATGGCGCAATTGGAATGAGGCATAGGCTATGATAATACGCTCATAAGTATTAGGAGCGATAAGAGTTCCCTGTTTGTTACTCAGTGCTTTAATGAAATATTTTTTTGCATCCTTTGGCCGTTCTGCAAGGTCGCTCATAAGTGCTAGATGATAAGATATAAAAAGGTCATACCAGACAGGACCTTTGAGTTTCTTAAGATCAGCGATTGCTTGAGATTTTTGTCCAGATCCAAATGTAATCCAAGCGCCGATGAGTTCAGGTATTGGATTATTGGACGTAGGAAGTTCTTTTAATTGGAGAAGAGTCTTGGCATTCTTATAGTCTTTTTTGATGAGACTTTCTACTGACAAAGTTAAGGAAACAAAGGGAGTTATAACATCGTTCTCTTTGAGTTTTTGGGCTTGTTGGACAGCTTCTTTAAAGTTTCCGACCGAGAGCATAGCTTCAAGGAGCTCTTTTTGTGTTTCAATGTTATCAGGTTGATAAACCAGTGCTTGTTTAAAATAATTGATAGCAAGTTCTGTTTTATTTTCATGATTTGCAACCCTTCCAGCTAAATAAGCACCTGTAAATGAGCTTGTATGAGTTGCTGCACTTATTTTACTGTAGGTGGGGGATGGCATCAGCATGATACCCACGATAAAAAGGGCAAAAAGTCGAGATACCGTTGCAGAGCACATGGAGCTAATCCTTTTCAAGATAATCAATTGATGGTGTTGTTTATAAATCATATCTCATTACTTTGTTGAGAAATACTGCGATTCTTGCAAAGAATTCAGTTTACGCGTGAAATACAAAATTCAACAGTCTCAACGAGAGCATTGTAAGCAAGATTTTCATTCATGGGAACAAGAGCATCAATTGCATATTTTCCATAGATGCGTGCTTGTTCTATTGTATCTGTGATACTATCATACTTTTCCATTAAGTGTTGCGCGTGTGCAAAGGATTCATCATTATTATTGCCATCTTCAAGCGCTTTTTTCCAGAAATCTTTTTCTACCATATTCCCACGCTCATATGCGAGAATAACAGGCATTGTGATTTTTCCTTCTCTAAAATCATCCCCTATATTTTTTCCTAAGTTTTGAGCACTACCGCTATAGTCAAGTGCATCATCAATTAATTGGAAAGCTAAACCTAAGGATGTTCCATATTCACGTAATGAAGAACGCTCTTTATTTCCATAGCCAGCAATAATGGGTCCTACTTCAGCGGCTGCTGAAAAAAGTGCTGCTGTTTTTGCATTGATGATTTTGAGATATTCTGAAGGGCTGGTTTTTATATTTTTTGCGGCAGAAAGTTGCATAACTTCTCCTTCAGCAATAATTGCAGCAGCGTTGGCTAGGACAGAGAGCGCTTCTATGGAACCGACATCGACCATCATTTTAAAGGCCTGGCCCAATAGGAAATCACCAACAAGTACACTTGCTTGATTCCCCCAAATCATCCGTGCTGTAGATTTTCCACGTCGTAAATTACTTTCGTCAATCACATCATCGTGTAGTAATGTTGCTGTATGCATAAATTCAACAGCTGTCGCGAGTTTTATATGCCCGTTACTTTGATAACCGAACATATGAGCAGAAGCGAGCGTAATCATTGGGCGTAATCGCTTTCCACCTGATGAAATAAGATGGTTAGAAATTTCAGGGATCATCTCAACCTCTGATTTTGCCATAGAGAGAATAAATTGATTTACGCAATCCATATCTTTTTGAGTAAGATTGACAAGAGATTGAAGAGAAATTTGATTATTTCTTATTTGTTTTAGTTTGATAGCTGCACTCAATGTGTTTACTCCTAGAGTATTGCAATGGACATATATAAAAATTACTTTATTCATTAGCATAAAGGGGGTTTGGTTTTTACTCAAGCTTTTGATGTCGTTTAAAAGTGTTAGCTTGGAATGTTATTGGCAAGAAATGTTCTTTAGCGAGTGTAATCTTATTGTTATGAAATAATAAAAAATTTAAAATAGCAGCTGAATGGCAAAAATGCAGTTTATAAAGATGAACATTAGGCTTTTAAATGAATAAAGCAGCGAATCAAATTGGTGAAACAATTGACAGTTTTCACCGCGGAAAATTTTATTTGGTTCAACCCCATAAATATGGTCATCGTTCTGGAATGGATGCGATGTTATTAGCTAGTTTGGTTCCAAGTGATTTAAAGGGCAAGGTTGTTGATTTAGGGGCAGGTGCTGGAGCTGCAGGGTTGGCTGTTGCTTCGCGTTGTCTGAAAGTTCATGTTACCTTAGTTGAACGTTCAGCTTTTATGGTATCTTACGCTCAAAAAACGCTTATGCTAAAACAAAATAAACAATTTGCTAGCCGAATTTGTTTGCTAGAAGCAGATGTTACCTTCAAAGGGAATGCCCGTATAAGAGCAGGTTTGATAGATAATAGCTTTGATTTTGCGATTATGAATCCACCTTTTAATAATCCCACCGATCGTAAGACACCTGATAAACAAAAATCTGAAGCACATGTTATGTCTGAAGCGATGTTTGATAACTGGTTGCGGAGTGCAGCAGCCATTGTTAAGCCAGGTGGATACTTAGGGCTCATTGCGCGTCCACAATCGCTGACAGATATCTTGCGTGCTTTAGAAGGGCGTTTTGGTGGTATTTGTATAATTCCTGTGCATGCACGTGCGAAAACAGCAGCAATTCGTCTTTTATTTTACGCAAAACGAGGAAGCAGAGCAGCTTTATCTGTTTTGCCGGCATTGGTTATACATGAAGGTAATGACCATACTTTTTCACCACGGGTTGATGCAATTAATAATGGATATATAAGCTTGTGGGAACTTTTCTAATAGTATCTTGTGTTTTTTAGTTTATTATTTAGAGTCCAAACTTTGTTATTAGGGAGGTTTGACTTTGGGTGAAGTTATATTTCTGCTTGTAATGTGGGGATTGATTGGCGCTTTTGGATATTATCGCGTTCTTCCTTTTTGTTGTCCTTTCCTATTTAATTGTTCTTAATTTATAAGGAGATTTTGTTTTGATGGATTTTATTAAAAGTTTTATTCCACGCCGTTTTTCTTCCGATAAACTTGAAATTCCTGTGGTGCGCCTTCAAGGAGCAATTATGGATTCATCAGCGTCTATATCTCGTACTCTTTCCCTCAGTAGGTGTGCAAATCTTTTAGAGAAGGCTTTCGGACACAAAAAGTCACCGGCTGTTGCACTTATTATTAATTCTCCTGGTGGTTCACCTGTACAGTCGCGTTTTATCTTCAAGCGTATTCGTGATTTGGCAGAAGAAAAAAATAAAAAGGTTCTTGTGTTTATTGAAGATATTGCAGCATCCGGTGGTTATATGATTGCTTGTGCGGGGGATGAAATTTTTGCAGATCCTTCTTCAATTGTTGGTTCCATTGGAGTGGTTTCAGCTTCCTTTGGTTTTCCGGAACTTTTGAAAAAAATTGGTATCGAACGGCGTGTCTACACAGCAGGAAAGAACAAAGTTACATTAGATCCATTTCAGCCAGAAAAAAAGGCGGATATTGAGCATTTGAAATCTCTCCAACTTGAAGTGCATCAAACTTTTATCGATTTGGTTAAAGAACGGCGTGCTGAAAAATTATCAGATGATTCGAATCTCTTTACAGGAATGTTTTGGAGTGGAAAACAAAGCGTTGAGCTTGGTCTTGTTGATGGATTGAATGATGTACGTTCTGTTATTAAAGAGCGCTTTGGTAATGATGCAAAACTTCGACTTATTACGCCTCCAAAAAGTTTTTTAGGACCTAAAACGCCTTCAGGAGTGACGGCACATACGGTTTATACAGTCATTGATAGTGCATTGATGGCAGCAGAAGAGCGAGCACTTTGGCAGCGTTATGGTTTGTGATGGAAAGGATCATTCAAGCCAGAGAGATTTTTATCTAAAAACAGATGCTAGAAGAAAAAAGGCTTGAAATGATACGAATGAGAACATGTCGTTTGTTTTGTATGAGAACTCTTTATATTTATTGTTTTTTAGAAAACGATTAAGAATATTCCAAGCTGTTTATAGGGCTAGTGCTAAAAGTGTGGATAAAAGGGGGGAATTTGTAAAAGAACCCTATACAGGTTAATATTACGTCATATGATGCCAAATGTACAAGCTTCGTTCCAAAGACATTCCTATTTATTTACACCTATTAAATTGAATTTAGCTCTACATGTTGTGGGGCAACGTGCTGATGGGTATCATTTAATAGAAAGTTTGGTTTATTTTAGTCTTAGCGGTGATTGTCTACACTATGCACCTTGTGAAAATAATCAGTTTGTTTTGACGGGGCCGTTTGCAAAAGGACTTGTTTCTCATTTAGACAATTTGGTTATTCGCGCACGGGACTTTATGCATAAGACTTTTCCGGAATGTGCTCAACCTGCTTTTTTTCGGCTTGTAAAAACATTACCTGTTGCTTCAGGCATTGGTGGCGGC
Source organism: Bartonella sp. CL25QHWL (assembly GCF_042195335.1). Classification (NCBI taxonomy): domain Bacteria; kingdom Pseudomonadati; phylum Pseudomonadota; class Alphaproteobacteria; order Hyphomicrobiales; family Bartonellaceae; genus Bartonella; species Bartonella sp. CL25QHWL. The sequence continues at coordinate 81,101 of NZ_JBHIOE010000004.1, forward strand.
TCAGGTGATGCAGCTGGGGTTATCAGCATGTTGCGTCAACAGTGGAATCTTGATTGCCCTTACGAAGAATTAGCAAAAAAGAGCTTAGTTCTTGGTGCTGATGTTCCCATGTGCCTTTGTGCATTAGAATATCAGCAGCCGCTTTTGGTCAAAGGAATTGGTCAAGAGATGATACAAATAAAAGGAGCCTGTTCTCTTGCAATAGTATTGGTTAATCATGGACAAGAGATTTCAACACCAACTGTTTTTAAAGCGTTAGAGAAGCGTCATAATCCTTCTTTAAAAATTAATACAGACGCTTTAAAAAGTGTTGATTCATTGGTTAAAGCTTTACAAGAAACGCGTAATGATCTTTTTTCTCCTGCATTAAAAATAGCACCTCAGTTAGCTGAAGTGTTATCTATATTAGATGAATGTGGAGCTCTTTTTTCCCGTATGTCTGGAACGGGAGCAACTTGCTTTGGCATTTTTAAAAATAAACAAACGGCGCAACAAGCAGCTCTTTTTATCAAATCAATGCACCCAAATTGGTTTGTAAAACCTATCATGACTTTAGGAAATATTTGATAAATAAATATAAAAGCTTTTATTTCATCATGATTTTATTATACATAATGAAAGAGGGGAACCAAAGAAATGTGCTTTTTATCTTTTGTGTAAGAGTTCGCAGAATATTTGAAGAGCCATTTAAAACTGTAATGCTTGCAAAAAATGATCAGGCTACAGAAATAGATGTATGTTTGTTGTATGTGTGATTTATCAAAGATGTTTAATTTGCCGCTTCAACCAAATTTTTCGTGCGAATTGGATTTGCAAAAACAGGGTTTTTTTCATATAGCAGGTGTTGATGAAGTAGGACGGGGGCCTCTCGCGGGACCTGTGGTAACAGCAGCCGTTATCTTGGATAGAGATCGTATTCCTAATGGGTTAAATGATTCAAAAAAACTTTCTTTTTTCCAACGAAATAGACTTTATCATGAAATTTTGCAAAGTGCATTAGCGGTTTCAGTCGCCAGTCTTTGTGCTCGTACAATTGATCAATCTAATATTAGAAAAGCAACTTTAGAAGCAATGCGTCGCTGTATTATAGGATTAGCCATTCCAGCCCACTATGTCCTTGTTGATGGGCGTGATATTCCTTCTGAGTTGTCCTGTTCTGCAATGGCGTTGATTAAGGGCGATCAGCGTTCAGTTTCAATTGCAGCCGCATCTATTATTGCGAAAGTAACGCGTGATCGGATGATGGAATGTGCAGGACAAGTTTATAAAGGGTATGGTTTAGAGAAGCATGTAGGTTATGCAACGCTAGCGCATCGTACAGCTCTTGATAAATATGGACCAGTTATAGGGTTACATCGTTATAGTTTTGCACCACTAAAAGAGTGTAAAAAAGGTAATTAAAATCAGTTACTTATTACAAGAGTAAGGGGTTTTATAATCATTGATTCTATTATGTTTTTTGAGTGTCTATCCCTAACCTTTTTGAAGCTTTTTTATCACTTATTCCTATCTATTTTTTCCAGATATAGAATCAGATATTTCTAACATGGGCTTAACTCTTATTTGTTATTAACCGTATAGCGATGATATACGACAAGGGGTGGTAATGGCAATTGTGAGTTTTAAACATAAGGGCTTAAAATTATTTTGTACAACAGGTTCCACAAAAGCTATTTGACCAGATCATGTAAAAAAATTCGCGTTATCTTAACGGTTTTAACAAGTGCTACTACGCTTGAAATATTGAGAGAGCCTGCCTTTAAAATGCACCATCTTAAAGGTGAACTTATAGAGTACTGTTCTATATGGGTGAATGGAAATTGGCGTGCTACTTTTCGCTTTATAGGAACAGATGTGGAGCTTGTTGATTATCAAGATTACCATTGATGAAAGGAATGAAAAAAAATGATGCACAACCCCGCACATCCGAGTAAAGTTCTGAAAGTAGCTTTCTTAGAAGAAATGGGGATAACAATACAAAAATTAGCTGATCATGTCCATATGACAAGAGCTTCTTTATCAAGAGTGATTAACGGACATGCTTCTATAAGTACCGAGCTTGCTGTTAAATTAGAATTAGCTGGTTTTAGTAAAGCAAAATTTTGGTTGGATATGCAAACAAACTATAATTTATGGCAAACAATGCAACAGGCACAACCACCTATTTCTCCTCTGGTTTCTGATACATCTCAAACGCCGCTTTGATTTCGTTAATAATTTTGATAGCAATTTAGTTTGTTAAGCGGTGCTTTGTGAGGCTAACTTTTTTGGAGCTTTTTGATTGCTTCAAGGGAAAGTTTTTACGGTCTGCACTCTTTATATCAAGGGATGCCATTTTATCTTCGGTTCAACCAAAAAGCGCTTTCATTTGTGAAACCGTAGCACCAGCATTGGCAGTATGTTTTGCTGCTAATTTTTGCAATCCGTGCGCTGATTTTTTAATACCCGCCGCATTACATGCTTCACGAAAGAGGTTGCCAAAACTTTCTTTGATAAGCTTATTTCCATCTTTACCACAAATGAATGTTTCATCACCTATGGGACCAATTTTAAGGGTTGCCTCTAGTTCTGGTAAAACAAGCCCGTATAAAGAAGAAGGTTAATCCAGATGCGTTCATGTGTACCATGTGACCAACGGTGATAATATTTGTCTATGTCCTATTCTAGCCAAGGCAGTAATTCCTCGTTGTTAAGAGATTTTGGTGCTTTTATATTAAAGGCAGGATTTTTATTTAAAAGGGCATTATCAACCGCCCAATTAAAGAGACCGTTTAAAGAGGTCAAAAAATGTTTTGCTGCTGCGAGAGTAGCTCGCCTTCTGTCTACGGCGTCAAGGATATGGTGTCTTTCTATACTTTTATATGCACGATCAGCAATATGTTTAGAAACATTATTCAGAATTCGATATTTAACTTTTTGAGTAGATTCTGATTGATTATGCCATTGCATGCTTTGTAAATACTGATGCAATAACCAATTGAAAGAGCCTTTTGTAAGTCTGGTTATTTTCTTGGAGATGCCATTTTGCACTTATTTAATAGCCAGTGTATATTTGCTCTGATGGAAATCAAAGGACTGTCATAAATTTTAGCATTTCTATAAATTTTAGCTTTTCCACTAATAAATGTAGCACCGGAAACTTGTGCATTGGCAAAAACACATGCGTTTTCATAAATATCAGAAATGTTATCAATATAAGCATCACCAAAAACCTTGGCATAACCATAGACTTTTGCATCATCACCTACCCAGCAATTACCATCATGACTTAGGTTGTCTTTTTTTTGTATAAAGCCCGCCAAGATCACCTGCTTTAACAGCATCAAAATCCCTTAAAGCACGAATTCGGTGAAGAGTTTTTCCATCAACCTCAGTTATTTCATCAGTCAGTTTATATTTATTTTCCATGGTTTATTTCCTTGATTTGCGTACAATCCACCCGTAGCGTGAATCATGCATTATTTAAAAGTTGTTAGGAATGGGGAGAGGGCTAGAGGTTGTAAATGCCCCCCATATGTAAAAAGTTTGTAAGTTTATTTTTTAAAATGTGCTTAATTTCATATTTCCAATCAGACAATTGAGTGAGAGCTAATGCGAGTTGTCCTCTATGACACATGTATACATTGGCTTCAAAACAGGTGATTGCAACGCGCTTTTTTAAAAAAATTTGATATAATTTGTTTATTGCACAAGAATTATTCTTGAGAGTTGTATTTTGATAATCTTCAAAAAGGCGGTCATAATCTTTTTGTGTTTTCAAATTTCTTCGTTTTTCAGAAGCAATTCCAAGTTCAGGCATATGCATATATTCAATATCAATGTTGCTTACAGCTTTCTCTAATTGTCTTTTCGAAAATCCGAGGTTTCTACTTATTGAATTTTTACGAACATCACACAAAAGTTTAATATTATTTTTGATCAGTTGATTGAGATAGTCCTCAGAGGATTTTCTTTCATAGCCAATGGTAAAAAAATAAAGCTCTCATCTTTAGCAGGCTGTATGATGATATTTTTGATGTTACACACATTTAATTTCCTTAGTAAATGGGTGGGGGCTCTATGAGCGCCTCTTTCCAAAAGGATAAATCCTCTAGTGATTATCATAGTGTTGTGGAACAATCAGGCATCAAAGCGGGTGATGGCGGCTTTAAGATCAACGTTAAAGATAAAACAACGCTGACCGGAGGCATCATTGCCAGCACCGCGCCGGCAGATAAAAACAGCCTGACCACAGGAAGCATTAGTACCAGTGATATCAGCAACAGTGCGCATGCTCAAGCTAGCAGCCAAGGGTTTAGCATTTCTGGGAATGACACGATAAAAAACATTGCCAAAAATGCTTTAAGTCACGGCAAAGCCCATAATGGAGCGGAAGGATATACAAATCCTCTATCGGCGGTGCACCATCATCCTCACTGATACAACTGGACAGAGGGCGATGGGGCAAGATGCTGGACAAATCATTGGCTCTCTCTCTCAACCACAACACCGCAGCAGTCCACTAGGGCTGTCGCACCGATAGATGCCATATTGCTTGAGGGCATCGTTCATAATCGCTTAGACATGATCAATGATTTATCGGATGAAGGTCTTGGATACTGGGACAAAGTGCGCGAAATGACAAATGTCAAAGAGCATCCAGTAGGTGAGGTTGAGCATGATGAAAATGGCAATGTCCTCTATTTAACTGATGAAAATGGAGAACCTATATAAAGACAGTGATGGAGAATATATTACTCTGTATCACTTTTTAAAAGCTGAAGATGAGCAGCAAGCATTTACAAGTTGGTTCTGATGGCAACAGGCGTATGTTCTAAAATGGCATTTTTAACACATCCGATGATGCTGCGTGTTATGCTGTCCAATTTGCTGACAATGATCATGGTCCCCTTTATTTTACATACTTCCCACAAGCTAAAGACTGGGAAGTGGAAATAGGGATAGCGATTTTTCAGAAGCTTCTGGAAAGTAAACTTTTTTTGATTGACCAATTCAACCAAGAAATTTCAGGATACAATGTATCTTTATGGCAATACAGGATTGCATATTGATGCCCATAGTTGTGGCAGTTTGACAGACTTTAATATGCTGAATTCTTTCAAACAAGAAGGTATGCACGGGATAGCCGACAACACGAATATCAATTTCTATAGACCAGCCTTTAATGTTTTAGTTGCATCTGGTCTGTTAGGTTATGTGAGTGATGGCAAACAAACTACTATTGGCTTTGATGGGAATAGATATGACTTTGTAAGCAGAATTATTGGTGTATACCTACGAGACAATACCTGCTGGTAGTAACGTTTGGAAAGAATGATTGAGAGTGGCTACAAATCCCATAAGTTCCCATACCTGTCTTGGAGATGCGGGCCAAGCATGTCGGTATATTTACGGCTCATCCAATCGAGTACAAGTCCTTTTAAGGAGGAACAAATGAAACAAACTCTAAAATTATTAAGCGCTGTAACTTTGTTCAGTATAGCCGGATGTCAATTTAACAAACCTCCTCTAGGAGAGGTGACAGCGTGGAAGAAACCAGGAGCAGATTTTACAGAGGTAGGAAAAGCCTTGTTAGAATGTGGAATGCCAACACCTTATTATACCGATCCAGAAAGCAGAAAGCTAAGTAACAATGCATGGGCAACAATTCATGCGTGTATGGTTCAATCAGGTTTCCATTATGAAAATGAACATGAGGGAGGATGGTGTTATACTTTTAGAGACGAAAACCTTCCCATTTGTCGTCCAGGCACTGTCATACCACAGCGAAGTGTCAAGAAGCGCTTAAATAGCCCTTATTGTAAAAAGCATTCAGAACAACTTGAATGCAAACCTTAGGTCTTGCTTCAGCAGAGAAAGCCTTGAATTTACACCAAATAAAGCTCTAGGTTGATGAGCTTGAGAAAGCCTTGTCCGTCCTTACGTGACAAGGTTTTTTTTATGCCGCGTCGTTATAACGTTGCTGCTTTGCTTGCTCGATGACATTGATAAGATCTGATTGCAACCAACGCGATAAAAAACCAAATTTTAAAGGTTTTGGGAGAGAGCCATTGGTTACATGACGGCGGAATGTTGAAACACTCATATGAAGCAATTTTGCACTTTCACGGTCTGTTAAAAGAATATCATTTTCTGTCATAATAATTTCCTTTCACTATAAAAAAATGGTAACAAATCATAAGCATTTATTAACCATATTTTTGTTCATTTTTGAAGGTATTTTATTTATAGAAAACAATATTTTATCATATTTTTTCTGATGTGATAAATTATGACTCTTATTGAGAGAGAATGAGAGAAAAGAGAGCTAAAGTTATCCACAGATAATGGGGTTATGCACCCCATATCTTAAGATTGACCGGTGACATAAGCCGCCCATTTATCCATATAGACACGGCGCTGTTCTAGATAGTCAGTACGACGATAGGCACGCTCTACTTGTCCTCCTACTGTATGATTTAGAATAGTTTCAGCGACTTCATAGGGAGCATCGGTTGTTTCAGCGAGCCAATTGCGTAAACTAGAGCGAAAACCATGGGGGCAGGCTTCAATTTTATTTTTTCTCATATACGTAGCCATACATTTCTCAGCGAGGGGACCACGAACTCTAGCAGAAAAAAAGAAATCATTACGAGAGAGCAAGCGCGCTTGTTTTAGAATTTCTAATGCTTCTGTTGATAGAGGCACGCGAAATTCTGTTGTAGCATCACGCCTTCCTTTCATATTCTCAGCAGGAATGGTCCATATATTCTCCTCAACTTGATCTTTATGAATATGACGTAAAGGATTGGTACGAACGCCTGTAAGAATAAGCAAACGCAAAGCCAGTTGTGTTATGGTTGATGCTTCACAGAGTGTTTTATAAAAAGCCGGCACATCTTTTCAATCCATGGCTGGTAAATTTTGCGTTTTATGACGTTGTTTACCTAAGAGCGCGCGTGCTTTTTCTGTTGCTTGTAAATCAACATTCAATCCTAATGCAGCCGCATGTTTGAGACAAAGATTGAGACGAATAAGAGCTCTATAAGCAGTTCCAGCTTTTGAATGCCAAATAGGGGCAAGTGTATTGCGTATCTCTGTTTGAGTAATCTCAGAAACGGGAAGACAGCCTAGTTTAGGGAGAATATGAAGGCGTAATGGTAAAAACCAATCCCCATCTTTACCATCATTTTTTAATTTAGCTTTACGACTTTCAAAAGCATCCAACGCGATATCTTTTAAATAATGGAGATTACTTATTGCCTCACGCTTTTGTTTTTCACGTTCTTTAATAGGATCACGACCTTCACGAAGAACAGAACGCCACCCAGTTGCCAATTCACGAGCTTGTTTTAAAAAAACATCTTGCAACGCTCCCAAGCCCATTTCACGGCGCCGACCATGAATGGTAAAACGGTAAATCCATTGAGCACCTCCATCTTTACACTTATGAAGTAACAAGCCGGCACCATCATTATATTTACCAGCTCGTGGGTGTTGCGACAGTCCTTGCATTAAGACGGTTCATAAGAGCCATTTTTAGTCCTTTCTTCTATAGTTTTTACCCATACGCCAGCCCCGCTTGTGATGTGCAAGCAAGCGGTTTTGATTGATTCAAGATAAACAGATTTAAAATGAGAGAATCCTACAGTATTAGTTTTTTCATTCAATATGAAAACAATAAGTTATCCTTATAAATCAATGTGATGTAGCAGGATGAAGATGTTTATGCAAAGAATCTAAAAGTTTTTTTTGCGAGTGTTTGAATAAGTCCTTTGTTTTTCTGAATTTTAGATACAAAATACTATTGCTAAAGTACTAAAAGTAGATCATGCTGGTAAATAGATGAGACTTTGATGGCGCTTGGTTTTAAAAAAGGCAATATTTGATTTCACTGTTTGCGCTGGCATTGATTTTGCAATAACAGATAATAGTTTATTGTATGCAGAATACTGTTATTTAGATTTTGATAAAAAGAAATTTATAAAGAATATTATCATTAACAGTTATGCGAAACTTTAATGAAAATGAATCCAACTTTAATACACATAATTTTAGTGTGATTTAGTTTACAAATGCTCATTGAATGCAAAATTAAAAGTTTAAGAAGCCTTATTTTCAAAAATTCTTTATTTTTTTGTGAGTGTGTCATTTTTGCTACAGATCTTTCAAAAAAGATGCTCTATATATATTTCATTTTGGATATTTGGAGAGATTTTATGAATACAAAACGTTTAATAACAGCGTCTATTTTTTCTTTAATTTCAGCGTCTACAGCACTAGCTGCTGATGTTATAATTCCTCATCAGCCAGCATCATCGACTTCTTCTACCATTATCGCGCCTACTTTTTCATGGACAGGTCTTTATTTAGGTGTTCAAGCGGGTGGTTTTTCGAGCAAAGCTGATATGGCTCTTGTTGGTCAAGAAAAGAGTTTACCACTGGATAAAGAGTTCTCTCCTAAACTTTCAGGTTTTGCAGGTGGTTTTTATGCAGGTTCTAATATTGATCTCGGTGACAACTTTATTTTTGGCGTCGATACGGATTTAATGATATCTGGAAAAAAACACACAAAGACCATTACTATAGGTGCAGCTGATAACACTACAGTAGAAAATGCAGTCGTAAGATCCCGCAGATCCGCAAGCCTACCAACGCCTCAACCACTACAAGTAACAACATCAAGTAGATCACAAACACAAAAAGCCGCATCAACAGCATCCACAGGCGCAGGAAGAGCTGCAAGTGCAGGAGCACCTGCAGGCTCAGGAATATCCGCAGGTGCAGGAGCTAAAACGGTAACTCCAACAGAAAAATCCAAGTCAAGAAAACCTGCTACAGCACAAACTGGACAAGCAAATCCAGCTCAACAACCAAATGCAGAAGCAAGACAATCAAGTCAACCCACAACAATTGGCAATTCTGGCAATGTTCATTCTACAACAGCAGAAGAAACAGTGACGGTGGAAAGAGCATCAGGAGTTTCAACGCTATCATCAAAAACGTCATCTGCATCGTCAACAACACAACCAGTCCTCGTCAGACAAGTGACGAGAACAGATGTAGGACAGACATCGGTAAATGGATTAAAATTACCTGAATCTAAATCAATATCCTCTACCACAGGAGCAAGCTCACCAGAGCGGTCACCGCTCCTATTGGCAAGATCAGACACAGGAGATCAACCATCAGTAAGAGGAACAAATGGAGTAACGGCGTCTGCAAAATCTGCAGAAACGTCATCTGTATCAACAGGGGCTGTACAAGTGCAATCTACTCCAACAAAATCCGTTGCTGTAAAACCCGCGCCCTCTACCTCAACAACGGGAACAGAAGCAAGTCAGCCAGCAGCAAAAGCACCTGCATCGGTACAACCTGCATCACAATCATCAGCAGTAGAAAGAACAGTACCGAGCGGAGGGACACTTATACTCGCGAGATCAGGGGCATCCTCTGAATCAGCAAAAGCTTCTAATGGAACAAGCGGAGCCCAACACGGGAATCATCATAGCTCTTTCCATGGTAGCGGAAATGCTCATCCACATGGTGCATCTCATGCAGGTGGGCATGGTTCTGGTGCTCATGCGCATGGTGCTAATCCACATGCTTCTCGTTCTCATGGTGGACAGAATATGGCTGGACACGGTGCACAAAGTACACAAGCGGTGGATAAGAATGATTCCAGTGTATATGGTATAGAACAAATAAAAAAGATGGCTTCTGAACTTGGTCTTGATCAAGAGTATGAAGTTGAAACGTTAAGTCATACTTTCAAACAAAATTGGGGTGGTGCTACACGGGTACGTATTGGTTTTGCTGCTGATCGCTTTATGCCTTATCTTGCTGGTGGTATTGCTTATGGGCAATTCCAAGACACTGTATCAATATCCGTTAAGGATGAGGATGGAAGAGTCGTTTCTTCTAAGAATTTAGCTGATGAAACAAAAACCATGATTGGTTACACACTTGGTGGTGGCGTTGATTTCTCGCTTCTGGATAATGTGATTGTACGTGCAGAATATCGTTACTCTGATTTTGGTAAAAAGAAATTTGCAAAGGAAAAACTTGAAGTTAACTACAAAACCAATGATTTCCGTGTTGGTGTAGCTTATAAATTCTAATTTTTTAAAGAGTAAATTTCTAAGAGGCTCCACTGTCAGTGGAGCCTTTATTTTTTAAAAGATCACTTTTTGGTTTCTTTTCTTGTGAATTTCATGATAAAGCCCATAGAGTGTGATGATATATTTTCCTGATCGCTGCTTAATACGAATGATAAGCTCGGCTTTCCCTATAGATAAAAACCAGAGTTGCAGGGTTCAGGGAAGTTATGCAAAAATGAAATCGTAAAAGTGGACAGGGATATTTCACAATGGCTGTGAAAAATGAAACAATAGATTATTCAAAAACTCTTTATCTCCCACAGACAAATTTTCCTATGCGTGCAGGGCTTCCGCAAAAAGAGCTTGAATTGATGGCGCGTTGGGAAAATATGGGGCTTTATGCGCAATTGCGCCAACAAGCAAAAGATCGTCCATTTTATATTCTTCATGATGGTCCACCTTATGCAAATGGTCATATTCATATCGGGCATGCTTTAAATAAAGTTCTAAAGGATGTGGTTGTCCGTTCATTCCAAATGCGCGGTTTTAATGCAAATTATGTTCCTGGTTGGGATTGCCATGGGCTTCCAATTGAATGGAAAATTGAAGAAAAATATCGAGCACAAGGAAAAAATAAGGATGAGGTACCTCTTAACGAGTTTCGTCAAGAATGCCGTGAATTTGCACAGCATTGGGTAACCGTTCAAAGTGAAGAATTTAAACGCCTTGGTGTTGTGGGAGATTTTAACGCGCCTTATACTACAATGGCTTTTCATGCAGAAGCACGCATTGCCAGTGAATTGATAAAATTTGCTATGTCAGATCAGATTTATCGTGGTTCCAAGCCAGTGATGTGGTCTGTTGTGGAGCGTACGGCTTTGGCAGAGGCTGAGATTGAATATCATGATCATGAATCAGAGGTGCTTTGGGTTAAGTTTCCTGTTTTTGAAGCAAATTCTGATGATTTATATGGTGCTCATGTCGTCATTTGGACAACAACACCGTGGACAATTCCAAGCAATCGTGCAGTGAGTTATTCTTCGCAGATTTCTTATAGTATTTACGAAGTTGAAAGTGCTGAAAATGATTTTGGTCCTCAAGTGGGAGAAAAGCTTCTTTTTGCAGACGCTTTAGCGATGAGTTGTGGAGAAAAAGCCAAACTTGTTTTGAAGCGTTTGCGTGTTATTTCTTCTGAAGAGTTGAAAGCTCTTGTTCTTTCTCATCCACTCAAAGGTTTAGCTGGAGGGTATAATTATAAAATTCCATTGCTTGATGGTTCGCACGTAACAGAGAGTGCTGGTACAGGTTTTGTCCATACAGCACCAAGCCATGGGCGTGAGGACTTTGAAATTTGGAATGATTATAAGTCCTTACTGGAGCAAGCGGGGATTGATTCATCTATACCGTTTCCTGTTGATGATGCAGGGTTCTATACGAAAGATGTTCCAGGTTTAGGACCAGATCGTGAAGGAGGACCTGCACGTGTTATTGATGATAATGGAAAAATGGGTGATGCCAATAAAGAGGTCATTAACGCTTTAATTAAAGCAGATCGATTGTTTGCACGGGGGCGTTTAAAGCATTCCTATCCCCATAGTTGGCGTTCAAAAAAACCCGTTATTTTTCGCAATACACCACAATGGTTTATTTCAATGGATAAAGATTTTGGGGATGGTTCAACTTTACGTAGTCGGGCTTTGGAAGCTGTTTCAAAAACGCGTTTTGTGCCATCTTCTGGACAAAACCGCCTAGCTTCTATGATAGAGGATCGTCCTGATTGGGTTCTTTCTCGTCAGCGTTCTTGGGGGGTTCCTATTTGTATTTTTGCGAATGAGGATGGTGTTATTCTAAAAGATGAAGGTGTGAACGAGCGTATTTTACGGGCTTTTGAAGCAGAAGGGGCAGATGCATGGTTTGCTGAAGGAGCACGTGAACGTTTTTTAGGTGAGCGTGCACATGAGCCTTGGGTACAGGTTTATGATATTTTGGATGTTTGGTTTGATTCTGGAGCAAGCCATAGCTTTGTGTTAGAAGATCGGGCTGATTTGAAATGGCCTGCTGATGTTTATTTTGAAGGTTCAGATCAACATCGCGGATGGTTCCAATCTTCTCTTTTGGAAAGCTGTGGTACGCGTGCTTGTTCTCCCTATAAAGCCGTGATCACACACGGTTTTACTTTGGATGAGAATGGTAAGAAAATGTCTAAATCTTTAGGCAATACGGTTGTTCCGCAAGAGATCATTAAAACATCTGGAGCTGATATTTTTCGTCTCTGGGTTATGACAACCGATTATTGGGAAGATCAGCGTTTAGGCAAAAAAATTCTTCAAACAAATGTGGATTCATATCGTAAACTACGCAATGCAATTCGTTGGATGCTAGGAACTTTAACACATGATGATGGGGAAGAAATATCTTATGGTGCACTGCCGGATCTTGAAAAATTTATATTGCATAGGCTTTTTGAACTTGATCAGTTGATTAATCGCGCTTACGATGAATTTGATTTTAAAAAGATTATGCGTGCATTATTGGATTTTTCAATCATTGAGTTATCGGCATTTTATTTTGATATCCGCAAGGATTCTCTTTATTGTGATGCGCCTTCATCAAAAAAACGCAAGGCCTCCTTGCAGGTTGTCCGTGAGATTTTTGAGCGTATGGTAACATGGCTTTCTCCAATGTTGCCTTTTACTATGGAGGAAGCTTGGTTAGAGCGTTATCCAGAAAGCCAATCGGTGCATTTGGAACAATTTCGCTCTGTACCAGAAGAATGGCAAAACCAATCTTTGGCTGAGCGTTGGAAAAAAATTCGGCAGGTCCGTAAAGTTGTGACAGGTGCTTTAGAGCTTGAACGTGCTAATAAGCGTATTGGATCCTCTTTGGAAGCTGCGCCTATTGTTTTTATTTCCAATCTGGTTTTACGAGAAGCATTAGAAAATGTGGATATGGCGGAGATCTGTATTACCAGTGCACTCACAATTAGGCAGGACACGATACCTTCCGATGCTTTTACTTTGAATGATGTTGAAGGTGTTGGTGTATATCCAGAGAAGGCATTAGGAAAAAAATGTGCTCGATCATGGCGTTATACACAAGATGTTGGGAGTGATCCAGCTTATCCGGATGTATCTGCTCGTGATGCAGCTGCTTTGCGGGAAATACAGATTCTTGGTAAGATTTAAAATTTTAAATCAAGGGAAAGGAGTACAAGTATATTTCTCATATTGATGAATATAGTTTTTTGTGGTACAAAGTAAATTCCGTTGTTTTTTCTGCAGGGGGGAAATTTGTGTATGGACCGTTCTCTCATAAATAACGGGAATATTAATCAGCCATATACTTAGGAAATGGAATAGGCAGTGAGAAAACGTGAAATAAAAATATTTCCAATAGGAATTTTAGGGATGTGCTTTGTTCTAACGGGATGCAATTTATCCGCTCCTACCTATGGTACCAATAAACCGGTTTCGATACAGTTTTTTGAAGATGTTGCTAATATTACTTCATTAACACCAACAAATAATAGCAGCCAGATTGTTATGAAACCTCATCCAAAACTTGTAATACCAAGCCCTAGTTCACGCAGATTTTTGCCGGTACCACAACAAGATAGATCTGTCAATGAAATGGCAGCATCGAAGAAGCATCAAGGAAATACTCCTTTTCCTCATAAAGGATCGTCAGTTAATGGCGCTGGTTCAGAAAACCCTTCACAGTTGAATGCGAAGCAACGACAGGAATATTTACGTCGTCAGAGAGCACAAGTTGGAAGTTCAAAATACCGTCGCTATCTCACTGAACCACCTTTAAGTTATCGCCAACCGGTAAAAACCGCACCTATTGGTCGATAAGGGAAAGACAAAATATTTAAAGTAAAGTATTTTTCCAATTACTTATGATACTAAGCTCTCATTCACGCACAGTTATAATGCTGTTGGAGGAGGGATGTTATTCTCATGAAATAGCAATATGACAACAGCATCGAGAGAGTCCTTATGCATTTCCTAACAAGAAATATTTCTCAAGTTCATTTTGCAACATCGTTCATGTGGATAGTATAACGTAAAATCTATTGTGCTCCACTATCTTGATGCTTAGGAAGGAGAAAGCTGATACCATCATTTTATTTTCCAGACTCCAGTTGCGACAATTCTTGCATTTGAGGGCCTTCATAAGAGACATTTTTAGTCTTTTGTAAAACGTTCTTTATACAGACGATAATCTCGCTTATGATGTGCAAGAAAGTGATTTTTATTGCTTCAATGTAATTTGAAAGAGAGTATATCTACGATATGTTGGAATTTATATTTTATTATACAAAATAATGAATTATTCTTATGAATGAATGTATCATCTAATAGAAGCAATATGCATGATTAAAAGAGAGAAAAATGCTTCGAAATAGCTTTTACTACATATGTCAGAAGAATTAATAGTTTTTTAAGAGTGAAAGTTATGGAAGAAGAATTGTTTTTAGTATCGCTTTTGTACAAAAAAATCTTTAAGTAATTGAGCAGCTTCTTTTTCTTTAAAACCAGAATAAATCTCAGGTTTGTGATGACAGGTTGGTTGCTGATAAAAACGTGGACCATTTTCTATAGCACCCCCTTTGGGATCATTTGTTGCGTAATAGAGACGACGTATGCGTGCAAATGAAATGGCAGCAGCACACATAGCACAAGGCTCAAGTGTTACATAAAGATCGCAATCAGGAAGCCTTTCGTTTTGCAATGTTTCGCAAGCCATACGGATTGCGCGTATTTCTGCGTGTCCTGTAGGGTCATATGCAGATTTTATAAAGTTACCAGCGCGTGCAATGATAGCTTTTCCACGTGTAATGACAGCACCTACGGGAACTTCATCTTTTTTTGCAGCCTCTTGTGCTTCTAAAAGGGCTATTTCCATGGGCGTCAAAGTCATAATATTCTTTCTACTGAAGGTATAGAAAATCTAAAGGTTATCTCGATAAGGAATGCTATAGAATGAATAATTTATTACGCTTTTATAATGAAAAGAATACCTCTATTTTTTTTAAGAGTTTAAAACAAACTTGCAAGTCGGCAGATACATTATTGTCGTTAAAGGATAGAAAATGATAAATGATTATGCTACTTCATTTTTCAGGATAAGCGGTATGGTGCATGTGAATAATTTTCTGAACATACTTGCAAAGATTGGTTTGAAACGCAAATGAATGAAAATAATGAGAGTGAACGAATTGCTAAAAGGTTAGCGCGTGCTGGTATTGCTTCGCGTCGAGATGCAGAAATGATGATTGTTGCAGGTCGTATTTCTGTGAATGGTAAAGTCGTGACAACGCCTGCTTGTAATGTTAGCCGCTCTGATGTTATTAAAGTTGATGGCAAACCTTTACCTCCTATAGAACGAACGCGTTTATGGCTTTACCATAAGCCAGCAGGTCTTGTCACCACGAACCGTGATCCTGAAGGCAGACCTACAGTATTTAGTAACTTACCAAAAGGAATGCCGCGTGTTCTTTCTGTTGGAAGGCTTGACATTAACACGGAAGGTCTTTTGCTTTTAACCAATGATGGTGGCTTAGCGCGTGTATTAGAGCTTCCTGTAACAGGATGGGTCCGCAAATATCGCGTCCGTGCTCATGGAAGAGTAAAACAGAGTGCGCTGGATAACCTTAAAAATGGTATTGCGATTAATGGTATTTTTTATGGTTCGATTGAAGCATCAATTGAACGTGAACAAGGGTCGAATATATGGCTTTCTGTTGCGTTGCGTGAAGGAAAAAATCGTGAAATAAAGAATGTTTTAGGGGCATTGGGATTATCAGTTAATCGATTAATCCGTGTATCCTATGGTCCATTTCATCTCTCTGATTTAGAAGAAGGAGCCGTGCAAGAGTTAAAAGGGCGGATGTTACGAGATCAGTTGGGGGAGCGTTTGATTATGCAAGCCAATGCAGATTTTGATGCTCCTATTCTGAAACCCTTTTCAAATTCTGCAGTTGTTGCAGAAAAGCAAAGCCAGAAAGATCTTTCTGTTGCAAATGATGGTTGGGTTTTCTCAAGTGAAAGGGCGATACGGCGCCGACCAAGAGATGGTTCTGTTGAACATAGTCGCGCGCAATTAAGTACAAAGTCTCATGAAAATATAAAGAAGGAGAAAAGTGAAGAAGGAAAAGCAGAGCGTTTTTTACCGCGTTCTCGCCGTGCTAATGTTTGGATGGCTCCTGGTGCACGTCCGCAAAGTGCACGTAGAAAGCCTTCCTATAGTGAGGAGAAATCGCATGATCATAAGAGCGATTTGGATGGTAGAAAGTCCTTTCATCGAGGCAAGGAAAAACTAAAAGAAAGTCCGTCACACAAAGAGAAGAGGAAAAGTTTTGTTCAAAAACGTGGAAAAACATCTTATGACGAGACGCATCCCTTTGGTAAGAAAGATCGCTTTTTAAAGGATAAAGAGAAAATGATAAAAGGTGATCATGATGAACATTCTTTTGAGAGAAAGAAAAAGGTAAAATCGTTTGGTGGTGCTATGAAAAAATCTAAACCACATAGGGACGCTGCAAAAACTTCTAAGCGATTTGGAGGTCCACGTGCGGATCATAGGCGGTAAATTTGCTGGGCGTGTTTTGTTTTCGCCTGTTAATCAGTCGATTCGCCCAACGAGTGATCGTACACGTGAAAGCCTTTTTAATATTCTTTCTAGCCGTGAAGAAGAATTTTGGATCAATAAACGCATTCTTGATCTTTTTGCTGGTACTGGTGCTTTAGGCATCGAAGCACTTTCGCGTGGAGCAAAGGCGGCTGTTTTTGTTGAAAACTCGGTTGAGGGGCGTGGGTTGCTTCAAAAAAATATAGAAGCCTTTGAATTACAGTCGATAGGACGGATTTTGCGTCGTGATGCGACCAAACTTGGCAATATTGGCACAATGCTGCCATTTGATGTTATCTGCGCTGATCCTCCCTATAGCCGTTGTTTAGGTGAACGTGCTTTCGTAGAAGCTTTGCGAGGGGGGTGGGCAAAAGCTGATACACTCTTCATACTTGAAGAAAAGAAAGATACAATGATTCATTTACCTGATGTCTTTTATTTAGATGATGAGCGGTTTTATGGTGAGACAGCAATACGTCTCTATAAATTACGATCGCTTACATCTTGAGAAAGTTCTTGTTTTTATCCGATAGGATGAAAAAATGCTTCTTCACAGTTTTCTTCATTTTATATGGTTTTTAAAAGGTTAAGCAGAAAATCAATAAAAGATTCTAATGTTAAAGGAATTGATGAATTTTGATTAGCTTTAATACAGAAGGATGTTTTTTCTCCAATAGGATATATATTCCTCGATAATAGTTATGATCTTTTTTATCTAATTTCTTTCTGCCATACCTTAATCATCACATTTCATCAGCAGTTGAAAGCTTTAAGCTATGCAGTCTGCATTGATATCTTATATGATGCGTAACTTCTATTTTTGCTATTGTCTAAACTTAAAAAAGATATTTTGTTTAGTATTGAAAATATTGTTCATTTATCCTGAATATTTGTGTGTTTAGTTTAGTAATATCGCTTGTTGAGTTAATCATTACATATTAAGTAAATCTGAGAGTATTAATTATCTTATCGTTGTGCAGCTTTAAGGATACTTTTTTATATTATTCTTTATCACTAAAGATAAGTAATTTGTAAAAAAGGGGAGATTATCGTGTTTAACTTGAGTGGGTAGAACTTTCTGGTCCTTTC
The DNA here is from genome assembly GCF_042195335.1 of Bartonella sp. CL25QHWL. Lineage (NCBI taxonomy): Bacteria > Pseudomonadati > Pseudomonadota > Alphaproteobacteria > Hyphomicrobiales > Bartonellaceae > Bartonella > Bartonella sp. CL25QHWL. Next base: position 98,902 of record NZ_JBHIOE010000004.1, read on the forward strand.
AAAGAAGGTGCTATAGGACGCATGAAACCTAAAAAGGGACCTACAGTAACTTTTACACTTGATAAAGTTATAAAAAATGTTTGTTTTTCTGATTATGCTAAACTTCCTTTTACACGTATGAGTTTTGATCATGAATATATTTGTTCAACAAAATCGGGTTCTTCAAATAACAAAATTCGTCATACTGTAACCATGTCTGGTTTATTTTCTCCTTTCTTTGGAATGATTATTGGGTCAAAAATTAAGTTACATCTTCGCGATGCAATGATTGAAATGAGCAGACGTGCTCTTACTGAAAACAAAAGCATCTCGTAAGGGGGGCATTTATAAAGAAGTTAATACCTTAAAAAAGGTGCAGAAATCTTAGCCTTGTTAGAATGAAATCAGTTATGAGTATATAGCAAATCGATGAGCTATGATCTGTTTTTTAGTTAGTCGTTGAAATCGTGTCAAATCATCTGAGAAAATTAATTTTGCACCAAAGATCTTATAAAAGCCATTGAATTTTATTCAATATATAAAAGCTTATAAGGCGCGCATTTTTACTGAAAATAAAGAAAGTTGTAGAAGCTTATTTCTGCTCTTGTGAATCTGTAGGTTGATATTGTCATGATATTTGCCAGTTTCTAATGTTGCGATAGTTTTTGATTTGAGAGCATTCATAAAAGACATTTTGACTCCTTCTTAAATAGTTTTTATTCATACGCCCCTTACTGATGATATGCTCGCAAATAGTTGTGATTGATTCAACATGAATAGGTTCGAAACGGAGAAAATTTAATGATATTTGATTCTTTTATGCAAATTACAAAATGATCAATTATGATTATAAATCAAAGTGTTTTTTTGTTTACAAGATTGCCATCTTATTATGAGAGAGTTTATAGAAGCGAAGAAGTATACACAAATATAAGGCATTTTCTTGATTCTTGCTTGGAAATTAAAGAATGCTATAGGAATGAAGGAAGTTATTTGACTATCCAGAGGACATAAGGCTTGTGACTTAAGTCATTTTATACTTTTCGAATTTTTGAGGATTTTGGCTTAAATTCAAATGTTATTGTTAGGCCTTTTGTTAATTGCCAAATTTTCGGTTGATTTGATTGTCAGTACAGATTGGATTATCTAAAATGATAAGGGCCCATGAGAAATCTTGAAACTAAAGAGATTTTACGGCATATACAGCATATTACGTCTTTTCATAAAGAAGCTAAAAGGGAAATGATTTAATGCATTAAAAAAAAGAATGCATGAAATATGCATAATCTTATGAATAAACACACAAGAGTTATATTCTGATTTGTATAAATTTGTCAGAATGCTTATCAATGTAAATAATAAAATATTTTAGGGAGTCTATGATGACTGACAAAAACCAGATTGAGAAAGCAGTTTCGCTGGTTGAAGCAGCAAGGCGTTCTGGGGCAGATGCTGCTGATGCTGTTATTGTTCATGCTCATTCTACCAGTGTATCAGTTCGTTTTGGGAAAGTTGAATCGACAGAAGCAGCAGAGAGCAATGATTTTACTCTAAGGGTTTTTGTTGGAAAAAAAGTAGCAAGTGTTTCTGCTAATTTAGGATCTTATCCGCAAGAACTTGCGGAACGTGCTGTTGCGATGGCTAAAGCTTCTCCCGATAGTTTATTTGAAGGTTTGGCAGATAAAGAGTGTTTGGTTAAGCATCCTAAAGATCTTGATCTTTTTGATGATTTTGTACCTAGCAGTCATTTTTTAACAGAAGATGCTTTAAAAACAGAGGCAGCAGCTCTTGATATTAAAGGTGTAAGCAATTCTGGTGGCGCTGCAACAGCTTATGGCCGTAGTGGGTTTATTCTTGTGACCAGCGATGGTTTTTGTGGAGCCTATCGCTCAAGTTGTTTTTCACGTTCTTGTAGTGCTCTTGCAGGTGAAGGAACACAGATGGAGCGGGATTATGATTATACAACAGCCTTACATTTTTCTGATTTAGAGGCAGCAGAAACTGTGGGAAAGAATGCAGGGCTTGGTGCAGTTCGACGTTTGGGTGCAGTTCGTGCGGCAACTGGGGGCGTTGATGTTATTTTTAATCCGCGTACGGCTCGTGGAATTGCAGGGCATATCGCATCTATGGTTAATGGAGCCTCTGTGGCTCGAAAAACGAGTCTTTTACAGAATTTCCTAGGTAAGGAAGTGATGAAGCCTAATGTTAATGTAACCGATCAACCTTTGCGATTACGTGGAAATGCTTCTCATCCTTTTGATGGAGAAGGGGTAGAGGGACAAACACTCAATATTATTGAAAATGGTATTTTAAAAAATTGGCTTCTTTCATCATCTACAGCACGTGAACTGGGACTTAAAACAAATGGACATGGTGTGCGTTCAGCATCATTAGTGCAGCCGACCAGTACAAATTTTGCTATTGAACCGGGTTTAGTATCGCCTTGCGATATGATAAAAGATTTGCGAAATGGATTTTATGTGACCGAATTATTCGGTCATGGCATTGATTTTATTACTGGTCAGTATAGTCGTGGGGCTTCCGGTTTTTGGATTGAAAATGGTGAAATTGCTTATCCGGTGAGTGAAGTAACGCTAGGCTCTGATTTGCTTCATATGTTAGCACATTTAACACCTGCCAATGATATTGATCGGCGTTATGGTACAGCAGCTCCAACATTATTAATTGAAGGGATGACACTTGCAGGAAAATAATACGCATCATTCTTCTGATTTAAATCTTTTGCGTGACGTTTGTCGAGAGGCAGGAGATTTAGCAATGCGGTATTTTGGATGCACGTTGGATGTCTGGATTAAAGAAGGTAATTCCCCGGTCAGTGAAGCAGATTTTGCTGTTGATCATTTCTTGAAAGAGAAGCTTCTTGGAGCTCGTCCAAATTATGGATGGATTTCAGAAGAAACAAAAGATAATCGAGAAAAACAAGATTATTATGAGCGCTCTTTTGTTGTTGATCCTATTGATGGAACGCGTGGTTTTCTTTCTGGCAGTCCTTATTGGTGTATTTCGGTTGCCATTATTGAGAATGGGCGTCCTATTGTGGGCGTACTACAATGTCCGGCTCAAGGAGATGTTTATACAGCTGTAACGGGTGGAGGGGCAACATTAAATGGGATAAAACTTCCTCGTTTAGCCTTTCAGGTTCATCGAAAATATAAAATTTCACTTGATAAATCGCTCGCACAAAAATTACCAGATGATTTCCTCAATCAAGTTAGTCTTTACCATTATCTTCCTTCTCTTGCTTATCGTATTGTTCTTGTTGCTCAAGATGAAATTGATATCGTATTAGTTCGTCCAAATTGTCATGAATGGGATATTGCCGCTGCTGATCTTATTTTGCAGGAGTGTGGAGGGTGTTTTTTATCGCTTGATGCCTCTTTACTATCTTATGGAATTGAACCTTACCAATATGGACTTTTAATTGCTGGTAAAAATAATTGCTGTCAAGATATGATAGATGTTGTTCGTCAAACAAAGTTAGTTTAATCACGTAAAAGCATGCTAAAATAATCTAAATAATATAGAGGCACATATGACTGAAACCAACGAAAAAAAACAATATTTACATCTTGTATTTGGTGGGGAATTAAAAAATCTTAACAGTAATCAATTCAAGAATCCCGATGATTTAGATGTGGTTGGTATTTTCTCAGATTATAAATCCGCTCAAGAAGCATGGCAGGCAAAAGCGCAAAGCAGTGTAGATAATGCATTACAACGTTATTACATTGTAGATTTGCATCAGTTTCTTGATGCTGAGTTAGGCGATGCAGAATAAAGCTTGAATATTTGGTTATTATAGCCTGTAGATTGCTGCACGCTTTTGTTTAGTCGTCCTTTTCATAGGTACTTTCTTCGAGTAAAATAGAACGTCGTAAAAAAGAATATGCTTGTTGTTTAAAATTCATATGTTTTCTTAAAAAAACATCTCTCAAGGCACCCAAACCCATTTCATAATAGTGTTCGTGCAAGGTATAAAATCCATTGTTGCACCACCATCTTTGCGCTTAATAAAAATGCAAGACAGTTCTATCAACCTATTTGCAACAGCAATATTATCATGACAGCGATCACTCGAAGTTTATGATTATATTGTGAATAGTTGCTCTGCTCTTGAATGGGTATGAGACATTAATGCGTTAAGATTAATACAAAGAGTAGCATTATTAATGATACGAATTACTACTCTATTGAGATTATTAGCACTCCCTACTTATCCATTGGAATTTTTTCAACGAGTTATTACTATAAGCTTAGAAACCATGAAAGTTGTTAGAAACTTACCAAAATTAGAAACTTAGAGAAACTGAATAGATTTATAAAGTTAACTTACCTCATAAGGGCTTCTTGAGTACTCGTTTAAAACTACAATCTATAAGTTAGTCATTTTGTGTTGATTATATACAATCTTAAAAGGAATAAGATATCATGCAACCTCCTGAAAAGAGAGGATTTAAAATTTTGAAAACTCTTATTTAAATTGCTGTAAGACTTTTAAGAAATTCTCTATTAAACAAGATTAGATTTTTCTGGATTACCTTTAAGAGATGATATCACGATTTAAAATGAGAACTCTATACCATTCAAAAGTTTTTTTAAAAGATTTGTTTGACATATTCATTTTATTGAAATGAAATAATAGAGATTGAGCTTCCTTTTAAACATATTTTATTTATATTAGGTTGTAATGTCTATATGGATTATTTTTTGAAAAACTGACAATACCTAACATATGTAAAAATAAGTTTTTTCTCTAAAATACCAACGTGTACAATTCAAAGCCTCACTAAAATTATAAGAAGTATTTATTCAGTGAGCTGAAAAAATATGTCATAGGTTGTATGGTATTTATCATTTATATTTTCAAAATTATAATTGATTGAAAAATAGTTTTGTTATTTTTGAGTAAGATTTTTATAGGGGGCAGAATGAAGTGATAAAATTTCATTAAAAGAGATTTAAATAATGTGTATATGTTATTTTTATCGGAAAGTTTTAAAAAAAATATGGTGATAAAATTGCATTTTTTGTCCTTTATGTATTGAATTTTCTCATGGATTAAGCGTTTTTTATTTAAGATATGGATGATATTAAAAAAATACGGAAGCAACCACTAGTGTTGATGAATTTTTTAACAAAATAAGCATATAGATATCTTAAAATAGCTGGATGAGGTGATTTTAAATGGTAGAATTAAAGGCACATACGGCTCTTTTAAGCTATCGGATAATTGGTTTTTGCTTATGTCCTGTTATTCCTTTTTATTTGTTCTTTCGTGCTATTCGTGGAAAAGAAGAGTGGTGTCGCAAAAAAGAGCGTTTAGGTAAAAGTTCTCATGTACGCCCCCAAGGTTCATTAGTTTGGTTGCATGCAGCAAGTGTTGGAGAAACACTTGCACTTTTTCCACTTGTAAATTATATTTTATCATTGAAAATCAATGTATTAATGACAACAGGGACTGTGACCTCTTCTACTCTTGTGAAAAAACATTTTGGTAATAGGTTGATTCATCAATATGCTCCTTTGGATTTAGATTTTGCAGTGCGCCGTTTTATTAGTCATTGGAAGCCTGATCTCGTCTTGATTTGTGAATCAGAAATTTGGCCCCTTCGTATTAAAGAACTTGCAAAAATGCGTATTCCGCAGATTTTGGTTAATGCCCATATGTCTGAACGTTCTTTTAAAGCTTGGCAAAAACGACGCGTTCTTGCCAAACATATTTTTAAGGATATTGATTTGGCGATTGGTCAAAACGAAAGAGATGTAGCTTATTACCATAAACTTGGCGTAAAATCTGTTACGTTTTCTGGTAATCTCAAGGCTGATGTTTTTCTGGTTGAAAATCAAGCATTGCTTGCACGTTATCGTAATGCTATCGGCAATCGCCCAGTTTGGGCAGCTGTTTCAACGCATGAAGGGGAAGAGGAGATTGCTTTTGAGGTCCATAAGATTGTTAAAAATTATTTGCCAGATTTATTGACAATTATTGTGCCTCGTCATCCTGAACGTTCAGAAGATCTTATCAGAAAATGCGATAATAAGGGGTTAAGTTTTATTCGTAGGAGTAGAGATGCTGTTCCAAACATGAATACCGATATTTTATGGGGAGATACCATTGGAGAAATGGGGCTTTTTCTTCGCTTATCGAAAGTTTCTTTCGTTGGTAAATCGTTATGTGGAAATGGTGGACACAATCCATTGGAATTGGCTTTACTTGGTTCCGCTATTTTGACAGGGCCCCATGTTTCAAATTTTCAAGAGATGTTCAAACAATTTCTAACGCATGATGCAGCATATATGGTTCAAGATACAAAGCAGCTTGCTATTCAGGTGTATAAGCTTTTAACAAATGAAACATTGCGACAAGAAATGGTTGATAAGGCTCATGAAGTGGCGACAGGTATGGCAGGTGCACTTGAGCGCACATTAAAGATTTTAGATCCATTTTTACAACCCCTTGTAATACAAACAGGTTTACGTCAGCGTCAGGGTAGATATGCATATTAGCGCCCCCCATTTTTGGTGGAAAAATAAAAGCTTTTTGCGTTTTGTATTAGCCCCAGTTTCATGGGGGTATGGTTATTTTTCAAGTCGTTTTATGGCAAGACAGCCTCCCGTGATTAATCTGCCTGTTTTGTGTATTGGAAATTTTACATGTGGTGGTGCGGGTAAAACGCCGGTTGTTATTGCTTTTACCAAGGTGGCTAAAGAACTTGGTTTTGTACCTGGTATTGTATCTCGTGGTTATGGTGGATCAGTTAAAGGGGTACATCTTGTAAATGAGAAATATGATACTCCACACAATGTTGGAGATGAGGCACTTTTACTTGCACGGCATGCTTTTGTAGCTGTATCACCTAATCGTTATGCAGCGGCGCAACGGCTTAAGCAAGAGGGATGTAATCTTATTTTAATGGATGATGGATTTCAAAGTCGCCGTCTTTATATGGATTATGCGTTACTCGTTGTTGATGCGATGCGCGGTTTTGGTAATGGAGCTGTCTTTCCAGCAGGACCTTTGCGCGTACCATTAAAAACGCAGTTTTCTTTTATGGATAGTGTTTTATTGATTGGTCACTCCGATGTGCCTGATAATGTTGCTTTTCTTGTTTCGCGTACTGGAAAGCCTTTATATCGTGCTCATCTTAAAGCCAGTGCTTCTGATGAGGTTTCAGGAAAATCATTTTTGGCATTTGCCGGTATTGGCAATCCAGATAAATTTTTTAAATCTATTAAAGAATTGTCTGGTCATGTGGTGCAAACTTACATATATCCAGACCACTATTTTTTCACAGATGAAAATTTAAAAAGCCTTATACAAAAGGCTAAAATGCACAATTTATGGCTCGCAACAACAGCTAAAGATTATACCCGTATACAGACAATTCACACGCAAAAAGATTTGAAAAATCTTATTGTCTTTGATGTGAATGTCGATTTTGTTCAAAAAGACTTCTGTCGCATGGTTCTTGAGGAGGTCATGACCCGCTTTAGAAAACGTTCCCTTGAGTTTTCTTGTCTAAAAGGCAAAGGCTAAATTTATAGCTTTCAAAGGGTTATTTTTCTTTTGTTTTTAACAATTGCTTGAGATATGGGTTGCACTCAAGTTCACGTTGATAGGAGATTTCACAACTAGCATATGCTTCTTGGCGGTGATGATTCCAATATTTTAAATCATCTATAGGGATTTTTTGCCCGCTAACAGCACAAATAGTATAGGTACCATATTCTATAATGTCATATCCGTTATTAGAATAATGAATTTTTGCTTCGCGTTCACTATCGGAAAACATTATAACTCCTTTTTGCTTGATACAAGAGATTCAAGAAAAGTGCCATAAAATATATTATAAAGTCGAGAGTTAATTTAAAAATATTTTTCTTGTCAAAATGATGAAGAGTTTATTTTCTGCCAAAAAGCCGTTCTATATCTGCCAATTTGAGTTCAATATAAGTAGGGCGTCCATGATTACATGTACTTGTATTAGGTATTGCCTCCATTTGCCGTAATAGTGTGTTCATTTCTTCGGGGCGTAAAAGGCGCCCTGACCGTATTGAGCCGTGACAGGCCATCGTTGCTGCAACATAATCAAGCATTTCTTTTAAATTATTTGTTGTATCATACTCAGCGGCCTCATCTGCGAGATCTTTAATAAGGGCTTGGACGTTGATCTCTCCTAACATGGAAGGTGTTTCACGCACAACAATTGCTCCTGGTCCAAATGATTCTATTCCTAATCCAAATTTTTGCAAAGCATCTTTATGCGTTAAAAGACATGTTGCATCCTCTTCAGAGAGTTCTACAATTTCAGGAATAAGTAATAACTGTGAAGGAAGTGGTTTGGAATAAAGTGCATTTTTGAGTGCTTCATAAACCAATCGTTCGTGAGCTGCATGCTGATCGACAATGATCAAACTATCTTGTGTTTGGGCGATAATATAGTTTTTATGGATTTGTGCTCTGGCCGCTCCTAATGGATAAGATAACTCTTCTGATGAAGATGTAGTGCTTGGAATGTATGCATCCCCACTTGGTATATTTAAGCCCTCCATAATAGGAGCGGCATCTTCTTTTAAATCAAAAGAGCTAGTACTATCCAATGGTTTTTGGACCATTGAAGCGCTGGTAAAATGATGAGGCTGTGAACTGTAAGAAGAGGACAGGTGCGTGTTCTTAAAATTGCCTAATGGTTGTTGTGCCAATGATTGTTGTGCCAATGATTGTTGTGTTTGAAATGCAGCAAGCATTGCTTCAGAACGGGTTGAGGTAGGACGAATACCAGATTGCTGCAATGCTTCACGAATAGCTCCAACAATCAAACCACGAATTAATCCCGGATCACGGAATCGTACATCAGCTTTGGCTGGGTGAACATTAACATCTACCTCAGCAGGTGGGAGATCAATAAAAAGAATAGCGACAGGATAACGATCTCGTGTCATGACATCAGCATAAGCACCTCGGATAGCGCCCCATAGAAACTTGTCACGCACGGGACGCCCATTAACATAAGCAAATTGATGAAGGCTGTTATTTCGGTTGAAAGATGGTAAACAGGCAAAACCTGTTAAGCGCACCCCTTCGCGTTCAGCATTCAGCGCAATGCTATTAGGGGCAAATTCTTTTCCCATAATTTGCGTAATACGTTGTAATTGTCCTTGAATATTATTTTCTGTAGCAGACAGTTCCATAGATGTTCTGTCTAATCCTGAAAGAGAAAAGCGGATATGTGGAAATGCAATAGCAATTCGCTTAATCATATCGCTAATAGCATTTGTTTCAGCCCGATCAGTTTTCATAAATTTTAATCGTGCCGGCGTGACAAAGAAAAGATCACGAACTTCAACAATTGTTCCAAGATTTGCAGCAGCTGGTTTGGGTCCTACAATTTTTCCTGCAGTAACGGAAATTTCAGCAGCGCTCTCAGCATCTTTTGTTCGTGAAATGAGTTTAAGTTTAGCAACAGAACCAATAGAAGGGAGGGCTTCTCCTCTAAATCCAAGGAAGCAGATATTGTGTACGTCATCGGTAATCTTTGAGGTACAATGGCGAGAAACTGCTAAAGTTAACTGATCTGCAGGAATTCCATAACCATTATCACTCACCTTTATAAAATTTTTTCCACCATTTGCTGTAATAATTTCAATGCGTGTTGCACCAGCATCAATAGCGTTTTCAACAAGTTCTTTGACAACATTTGCTGGTCGTTCAATAACTTCACCGGCGGCGATTTGATTAATAATATTTTCGCTAAGATGGCGTATAATCATAATAAATTCTAACAGGAATCTTAAGGGTTCTATAGAAAATTATGATAACATCATTTGCGCGACATTCAAGAACAAGAGAGCTGAGAGGTATTATTTTTACAATACCTCCTATTTTATTTTATGTTAACAAATCAGTTGGAAAAAACATAGAAATAGTTTTTATCACTTTAAAATAGCTTGCACCGATTTATCATCTAGGTCAAAAAAGAAACAATGTAAAAAGGGAAGGCAATATATATGGCGCGTATAAGCGGTATTTTAGCAGATAGTGATATACAAGCTTTGATTGAGAATAACGTTCTCAAGGCTCAGTATCCATTTGATAGATCTCAAATACAACCAGCAAGCCTTGATCTTCGTTTAGGGGAGAAGGCTTATCGTATACGTGCTTCTTTTATGCCGGGCCCTAATACAAAAGTTTTGGATAAGCTTGAACGGTTAAAGTTGCATGAGTTTGACTTACGAGACGGAGCCGTTTTGGAAACGGGGTGTGTTTATATTGCTCCTCTTTTGGAAAGTTTAGCGTTACCAGAATTTTTATCTGCTGTTGCCAATCCCAAAAGTTCTACAGGCCGATTAGATATTTTTACACGTGTCATTACGGATAATGCTCAGGAGTTTGATAAAGTTTGTGCTGGTTATCATGGTCCACTTTATTTGGAAATTAGTCCACGCACATTTCCAATTTTGGTGCATACAGGCTCACATTTATCACAGCTTCGGTTTAGAAAAGGGCAAAGTTATTTAAATGAAATAGAGTTGCACACTTTGCAAAGGCAAGAAACACTGATATCGGATGATTTTCCTAATATTAGTGTTGGTGGTATTGGTCTTTCCATTAATTTAAAGGGAGACGAAAACGGGCTTATAGGTTATCGTGGTAAACATCATACAAGTGTTATTGATATTGATAAACGTGCTGTTGCCCACGTTTTAGATTTTTGGGAACCTCTTTTTGATCGTGGTCAGAGAGAGTTGGTTCTTGATCCTGATGAATTTTACATTTTAGTTTCACGAGAGTCTGTTCATGTGCCTCCGCTTTATGCCGCAGAAATGACTCCTTTTGATCCTTTAGTTGGTGAGTTTAGGGTGCATTATGCAGGCTTTTTTGATCCAGGATTTGGGCATAAGGAGGCGGGTGGAAAAGGAGCAAGAGCGGTTTTAGAAGTGCGGAGCCATGAAGTTCCTTTTATCTTAGAGCATGGTCAAATTATTGGCCGTTTGGTCTATGAGCATATGCTTAATCGGCCATCAACCCTTTATGGACATGATGTTGGATCACATTATCAAGCACAGGGTTTAAAGTTGTCCAAGCATTTTAAATGAGTTGGGAACCACGAATTTTGATAACATGTATGCAGAAAGCGTATTTTAGATAAAAGAAAAATTTATCCTTCATAAAACCGGCACTATGCATTTTATTTTCAGTTTTCAAAGTTATGGTTTTGTATTTGAGAGGGTATGAGAGGCATTTTTACTTCTTTTTTAAAGAGGTTTTATCTATACAAACTCCATTTATGATGTGCAAAAGAATAGTTTTGGTTATTTCATCATGACAAAATCTACAATGAAAGAATTTTACTATATTCAATATGTTATTCATATTTATTATTATAATAAATCAATAGGTTAATAAAATTCAATATAACAGTAGCGTATTCACTTTTCAAAGTAAATATGCGAGATTGGATGCTACACTTGGCGCCATTTTTCTAGAGCTTAAATGACCAGTATATTTTATTTCGTATAAAAATTATCCTTAAGAGCCAATAAATAAGTTTTTCACTACAGTTTAGTAACAATTTTTTTAAACATTGTTCTAATTTTAGTAACTCATTTATAGCCTCAAGATATAATATTGCTAGAAAATTATTCAATTAAATATGAAGAGCTTCTATTAGTATGAACATTAAAAGTTTTTTTATGCTTTATGTGAATTAGACACTGTATATTTTTATAAACTTTCATGAACAAGTAACAGGTCTCAGTTTTGAATATTGATATAAGAAGATTTATGGATGTATGCGACAGCTTTATTTACAGTATTAATAAAGGATTTTTTCATCTTTTGGGGGAGATTATGGTTTATACTTAATGACACTCTATATTCTTAATAACTGATAATGTAAGGACCTTTGGAGGGAGAAACGACTTTAAATTATAACTAATTAAGCTACGGAGCAATCGCTTTCGAAGAGGTATTGGTTTAACGAGAGTATAACATTTCAATTGCACATGAACGATATATGAGTAGATACGTTATTAATGATACTACATACTGTGAGATTTTAAATTTGGATAAGAGAAATAAAGACGTTGTTTTTATCAATTAGTTTTTTTAGAAAGTTGCAATCTCTGTTGCTTTTATCTATTCAATAGAGCGTTTTGGGAGGATGTCGAATAGGTAGGTATACGGATTCGCTTTTATGCGTTTTAGGATGTTTTCTTTTTTCATTTAGGAACAATGGTGCCATCAATGATTATTTCTTCAACACTTGATTATCGTAAAGCAGCAAAGCGTCGTCTTCCTCCCTTTCTTTTTCACTATATTGATGGTGGGGCTTATGCTGAAGAAACGATGCGACGTAATTGTACAGAACTTCAAGCACTTGCATTGCGTCAAAGGATTCTAAGGCAAGTTGGTGAAGTTGATCTTTCAATCAAGCTTTTTGATCAGACACTTGATTTACCGATTGTACTTGCACCTGTTGGGCTAACGGGCATGTATGCACGTCGTGGAGAAGTAAAAGCAGCGCGTGCCGCAGCGGCAAAAGGGATTCCTTTTACTCTATCCTCTGTTTCAGTTTGTCCCATTGCGGAAGTACAAGAGGCGGTTGGAGATGCATTTTGGTTTCAACTTTATGTTCTCAAAGATCGCGGTTTCATGCGTGATGCACTAGAACGGGCTTGGTTGGCTGGTGTACGCACGTTGGTTTTTACAGTTGATATGCCAATTCCTGGTGCACGTTATCGTGATGCGCATTCGGGAATGTCTGGTCCTTATGCTGGTTTACGCCGTTTTTTACAAGCTTTGACTCATCCATATTGGGCTTGGAACGTTGGTGTTATGGGGCGCCCTCATGATCTTGGAAATGTCTCCACTTATCTCAAAAAGAAAATTGCATTGGATGATTACGTTGGTTGGCTTGGTGCAAATTTTGATCCATCAATTGGTTGGCATGATCTACAATGGATTCGCGATTTTTGGAAAGGAAAAATGATTTTGAAAGGTATTCTTGATCCAGAAGATGCGCGAGAAGCAGTAAAATTTGGTGCGGATGGTATTGTTGTTTCTAATCACGGCGGACGTCAGCTTGATGGTGTATTATCAACAACACGAGCGTTGCCTGCAATTGCGGATGCTGTAAAGGATCATTTGACTATTTTAGTGGACTCAGGTGTTCGTTCTGGTCTTGATGTTGTACGCATGATAGCACAAGGTGCGGATGCTGTTATGATTGGTCGTGCTTTTGTTTATGCGCTTGCAGCAGCAGGTAAGAAAGGTGTTATGCATCTCCTTGATCTTTTTGCTAATGAAATGCGGGTAGCTATGACACTGACCGGTACTCAGACAATCAAAGATATTACACGCAAGAGTTTAGTAAATATAGATGTTTTTAAGTAACGAAATCAATATGTTATACTTATTTTAGAAAAAGAAAGTCTTTTTATAGAGGAGCATAATTATATACTTTACAAATATGTTGATAGTTAAATTTAAATAGAAAAGATCAAGAAGCTCCTCTATAAAATCACAGAAAATACTAAGTAACTACAATAATACTAAGTAACTACAATAATATTAACGCAAAAATCTTAATAATAATAAACACAAAAAAAATACTAATAACATTGCATACATCTTTTATTTACGTTATTAACAGCTCATTCTATGGATAAAAAGGAACAAGCGCTGATATTAAAGGCAAAACAACTGTTGATATAGAAAAAATAGATATAAATAATGCTGTGAGCATTTTTCCCTCCTATATATAAAAACATAATATATTAATCACTCTTTTTCCACATTAGCATAAAATATAAACCTCATTTAGTTTTATTTTAATATAGAATAATATTAATTATGATATATAAATAAAATTATTAAAAATGTCAATATGTATTTATTGTAACATTTAATTATAATAAAATTGGATCAATATAAATAATTTTTCTATAATATATATATTATTTATATTAATTTTATTGAATAATATATTATAAGGATATGATATTGTTTTTATGGAGTACGTTTTTAAGCAATGAAAAAAATACCTGTACTATCTTTAAAAAAAGCTGGTTTACTGAGAGCAAGACTGCGTGAATTAATGTGCTTTTCTTGCATACTCAATGATTTATGATGTTTTTGAACTGGCGAACATATTAGGAAGCAGTTGAATATTTTTTTGTATAGTATGTCATTTCTAACACTATTTATGTGTTCTAGATTTATTTCATAATTTGTTAAAAATATCCAGTTTATTTTTATTACAGATGGGGTCGTTGTGTATTCATAATGATACAAATTGGCATAGAATGTTCCATAATCGATTTAACAATTACATCTCCAAGCTTCTCCATGGATACTATGCTCTTCACAGACAACAACAGATTGGTGAGATTGGCATAACTCTAGCACAGATATATTATCTCAAAGTTGAATTGTTGGCACACTTGTAATTATTGGGATAACTTCATGTTTTTTGAAGCTCTTCAGTAATATAAGACAAATCTGAACAGTTTTTTCAGTAGCAAGTAAGAGAACATCTTTTCCTTTTTTTAACAGAAGTTTTGCTGATATCAATTTTTAAAGCATTTTTATGAATATTCATAACAGCACGCTTTCCTAAACCTATATAAACGGGTACAAGATTACTCAGATTAGCAGTTTCCATTTGATCGAATTACTCTCATAAGTAATTGGATAATATTTACTATATCGCTGAATAAAAAAGAAAAGTTTTTCTCTCTTTAAATAGATGATGGGTTGTCATCTAGCCAATAGGGATAGTTTGCGAGCAATTTGTTCGATGCAAGATAATTTAAATTGCAGTTACTTTTTATCACTTGAAGCTGTGAAAAGAAGGCGAAGATAGATGAAAGAATGTAAAAAATGATGGATACATTTTAGGATAAAAAATTATAATCCTGTTAATTCCACACCTGTTGCAGCTGATATTGGTGGCAAAAGAAATTTTACCAAAAAATTATCAAAATTATTGAGGACATTCCTCATGGCATGTAGACTAAACCTTTTTGTTGGTATGGGTGGGATTTTCTTTGAGCTGAAATTGATTCTATCCCCTGAAATCAGCAATAATCTCTCAGGTTATGGCGTAAACTTTTTGGGGATGTTTCAACACCACTATCGTCCTTTTATGAAAAATGTTAGCACTTCAGATAAGCAGCTGTGAGGAGTTTCAACGTTTAATACAGCAAGCTCCAGAAACTCTCACGGATTTAGACGGGCTTCAAGATTTTTATATTTACAGCGATTAAATTTTTGAGAGAAAGTAAATCGTACGATGAGAGGTGAAACCCATCGTAGCGCGCGGGGGCTTAAGCCCTTACAATTTGAAGGCGTGCTAAAACTTATTTTCCTCTGTTTAGCAGGTGTTAGCATTGAACATTTAAACTGGTCTATTTTTATTGTGCGTTATGATCGTCTAAAAATCTTGTTCTATCTTTTACCACTTTAATTGTGGTTCTGAAGGTTATAAAGAAAGGATTTTTTATAAGCGAGAGGATTATCAGCCGATGTCTAAGCTGTTTGCATAAATAAAGGGGAGTTTTTTGTCTTTAAGCAATATGCTAGAAATTCAAAAAACTTTAGTTAACTTCATAAAAGAGGTTACACCATCTTATACAGATTGCTCTGCAAATAACACAATTGCTGGTAAGGAATGGGCATCACCAATTTTGATTTCTAAAAAAGAAACAATACGTATTAAATAGTCTTTAACTTTACAGACTTTTTAAGAATCCTTTCAGAACCTTTTAAAAAAAGTGAATTGATAGAAGATTTTCTATCAAAATATAGCAACTTTTCTAACAAGTTACGAATAAATCTAAAAATATATATTAAATATAAAAAACAGTGCGATATGCGGGCTGTCTGGGCTTTAGAAATAAGAATCAAAGCGTATAAAGATGCATAGAGGTGAGATTGAGACATATCATTTTTATGATTCAATAAAAAAATTAAAGAAAAAATTCTATATCAAAAATTGAAGGTAGTTTAAAAGGTGGACGGGCAATGCATGGAAGGATGAGCGAGAAGGTGAATTAGGTGAGGGCGATTTATAGATTATCAGTATCTTTGTAAAAGTACCTTCTCAAGATAAATATTGTGATAAAGTAAGATTGTGGTTGAGTGTCGAAAAGATAATACGCGCTCTTAATTTTTCCGTTATACACATCACAATAAACACCATGTAAGGCACGGTCCTATTACAAACTTTCTCTAAGAGCAGTACATGAGTTTGCAAGATATTACAGTGATATTTTAAAAGAAGGATTTTATTTCAGGAAGAAATTGTCTTAAAATAGCAAAGCAATATTTTCCAAGAAATTGCTAGGCCAATTTTGAAAGTAAAAAAGCTAAGTTAAAAAATAAAAGAAAAAATGGTTGTTGGTTTTCTCTACTGGAGTTGCATGTTATTTCCCACATAGGAAATTTACCTATAGAAAAATTAACAGCCAAGATCATTCACAATGTGTTCCCGCCACTTTAGCATGAAAAAGCAGATATAGTGCGAAAGTATTTGCCTTATCGTCAACATCATTATTATAATTAGGAAGCTGAAGCAACGTCATTTACAAATCACATAAAGCCTATACCATTATTCATTATATAGTTCCGTAGATTGCTTTTCTTCAAGCATGCTGGCTCCTAGATATTATTTTTGTTGAAAACAGAACCTTTGAGTATGATCAGTTCTTTGAACGACGATAGTAGTGCTATCCATAAAATCTTTTCTCATCTTCTTTTGATAAGATAACAAAGATGCCCTTAGAATACATCAATAGACTTAATCATTTTACACAAATATAACCTGTTGAATCCTTTAGTTTCAACTTAAACGTCCCTTAGTCACTCTAATTAAACCCAATCGACCACCAGAGTGTTTTAATCCTTTAAGTGCTTTTACTTTCTAATCTGAATGTATCCACCTCTTTTAAATCTTTTCATTGATAGATGTTTCAGAGGAATTATATTTTATCACTTTATTTTCCGTTTATGTCTCCAACCACATAAACGTTCACCTTGTTCATTATGTTTTAAAATATCTCTCGCCAAATTTGGACTAATGACATTGATATCTTGTCGATTCAAATAAATTGGCAGCCATCCAATACAAGAAGTTCATTCATTCGTCGCGCAACTAGCTAGAAAGCTTAGTGCGCACATCAGCATCACTTTTCTATTAATTTCATTTTCTATCTCAAGCCGTGTTGTCGCTATCTTGAAAGCTTCCTTTGTTTGCTTTTGCTTCTCAACTTTTTTCCCAAGAAAAAAGGCTTTGACTAAAGCTATAAGAAAAGCTGCTATGATCGCTGACCTCACCGTCAGATATTTTTTTCCATATGAATAACGCTTTTGTCTTTTTCATATGAAGTATTTTGTGGGGTGTTCGGGTCCAATGGTATCACCTTTGTCTGGTGTTGTATTGGCTACGTTTCCAGCAGCGTTTTAAGCAAATCAATCAAGCTATTGAAATCTTTTTAGAGGCAATAGCACAAGAGACAAAAAAGATTTTGACAAAAAGCCGCTTAAAGATATAGGAAGTTCTCTCCTCCTAGCCCCCCAGCCCATTTACATAACATAAAAAAGAGAAAGGCAATGAAATGATATTTGATGATGGCGATAGATATGTAACAATCCGTGAATGTGCACAGCTTTTTAGTGTATCCACAACAACGATTCGCCATTAGATGCCTCAGGTGTATTTCCAAAGCCATGCAAGCTAGGGAGAGCAGTAAGGTGAAGGAAAAAAGAGATTTTAGCATTCACTTCAACGAAAAATAAGGAGAAAATAAGAACAAATTAGGTAAAATTATATAAACTGTAGAAGGTGGTCTGAAAATGGCTATTTAAAGAAAAAATCTATATATTTCAATATGTTTAAGAAATAAAATGGTGCCGCATGCCGGATTCGAACCAGCGACCCCATCATTACGAATGATGTGCTCTACCAACTGAGCTAATGCGGCATAGGTTTGTAAGTCAATGAAACAAAACTAATTTGAGGGTAATAGCTAAAAGTACGTATAAAAGCAAGAATGCATTTTTTCAATAATTTATAAATATGATAATAATTTGAAGGAGAAGTATGTAAAAGTCAGAGGAAAGTATTCTTTGACCTTAATGCTATAAAATGCTTTCCAATTTAGATAACACTTAAATTAAGAAGCTGGGAATGTAGATCTTTAGGATGAAAAATGGTGTCACGATATCTTAGTAAAGATAAAAACATTTTCTGGTTCTTGAGAAAGAAATTTGTTGCATAAGTGATTGGGAAAATAAAGATCATCATAAACCCTTTATAATGTGCAAATAAGATGAGTAGAATTAGTTTAAAAGTTACTTCTCATTTTTATGGGAAGAAAAAGGGAGGAGGATTAATAAAATTAATCACGTTTTTTTATTTAAGAGGGAGTAAAAATCATGTCGGATGAAGATCGGCTGATAGAACTAGAAATGAAGCTAGCTTACCAAGAAAAATTCATTGAAGAACTTTCTCGAGAGGTAATTAATCAATGGAAAAGTTTGGATGAGATATCTAAAAAGTTGATATTTTAGCGAGACGATTTTCATATTTAAAAGAACAGAGTGTTACTGAAGCTGTTATCTTACCATTTTCTCAATAGGGAGAAGGTGCGAAATATTTTTTATCATAATTGCAATTATTTACAGATGAGTTTTTATTTCACGCATTTTGTTAGACTTGTAGAATAATTTTTATAAGCTTCTTCATTAATTCTAATAAGTTCTAATCTTATAAGGAGAGCTGATATTAGAAGACGTTTTTTTATATGGGGTTTCTAGTACGAAAATTAAGAAAAGTTTTTGTAGAGTATAAAGAAGCAGCCATAGAAAAATATATGAACTGCAATATTTTAAGTTTTTTCTGTACAGAGTTTTCTTATAGGTGGGAGGTAGATTTATTCGCTAATTTTTTTAAATTGATACAGATGAAGTGATGTTATCGTTATCTATAGAAATCATAAGTGAGCGTCTATATTTATAATAAAGCGTTTTAATGTGTTCTGATGATCAAGTGATTTTCAGTTGTTTTATAGAGTGAGGGGTTTTAAGCGACATAGATTATGTTATAGGACAGAGAGCTCTAGAAGTTTTTTTCAAGATCAAATGTACTCTTCGTTATATGTATATGATATTTTGTGAAAAGGCTTTTGTTTTTCGTAATTTAAGATACAAAATACTATTGCTAAAGCACCAAAGATAGACCATGCGGGTAAATAAGTGAGAGTAATGCAAATTGAGGACAGAAAATCAGGCATTACCTTGCATAGAGATTGATTAAGGTGATAGATATCTGTTTGCAGAAGGTTTATTAAAATTTTATTAAAGGGGGTTGTTGTCCAATGTGATGTGATTACAGAGTGTGCGTTATCAATGACCAATGCTATAATGGTTAGTGTAACGAAAATGAAGGACATTAATTTAAATAAAGGGTGGAGCATATTTTTTCTTAAAACTTCAACGGGACATACGTATAATGCACAAAAAAATGAGGAGTTGCATTATGATGAGAAAATAAGTTTACGTTTGTTTTGTGTTTTTTGAAAGAGGTGCCTAATTTTTCAATAAAAGTTGAGGTTAAGTTCAACAAAAGTAGTGAGGCATGATGTCTGAAAAAAAGCACGAGGAATTGAAGCGTAGCCTTCAAAATCGCCATATTCAAATGATTGCTTTGGGTGGCGTTATTGGGACGGGACTTTTTTATGGGTCAACCGAGGCAATTCAATTAGCTGGTCCCTCAGTTATTTTATCTTATCTTGTCGGCGGGCTTATTATGTATTTCATTATGCGAATGCTTGGTGAAATGTCAGTAGAAGAACCGTCTTCAGGAGCATTTAGTTTTTTTGCTTATAAATATTGGGGGAGATTAGCTGGTTTCATAACAGGTTGGAATTATTGGTTTCTTTATATTCTTGTGAGCATGGCTGAACTTACAGTGATAGGGTTTTACCTTGATCATTGGATTTTGATTGATCATTGGAAGACATCTTTCATTGTTCTTTTATTTGTTACATTTGTTAATTTGTTTAATGTTCGTTTTTATGGAGAATTTGAATTTGTTTGCGCTTTGATCAAAGTGGCTGCTGTTATTGGTATGATTATTTTGGGAATTTTTCTCATTGTCACTGGACTAGGGGAAAATCAAGCGAATATTCATTATCTTTGGGACCATGGCGGTTTTTTCCCTTATGGAGCAGTAGGGGTTGTTTTAGCAACTTCTGTAGTAATGTTTTCTTTTGGAGGAACGGAGCTTATTGGTATTGCTGCTGGAGAAGCATCTAATCCACAAAAAACAATTCCAGCGGCTATTCGTCAAGTTATGTGGAGGATTATAATTTTTTATATTGGTTCTATCAGCGTTATTATGATAATCAGCCCTTGGAATATGATTGGAAAAAATGGTAGTCCTTTTGTCACAATTTTCGAGACTATAGGAATTCCTGCTGCTGGTCATATTTTGAATTTTGTGGTGATTATGGCTGCTATTTCTGTTTACAATAGTGGCATTTATTCTAATGGCCGTATGCTTTATAGTTTAGCTGTACAAAAAAATGCACCACATATTTTTAGTAAACTGAGTGCTGCTCGTGTTCCTTATATTGCTATCCTTTTTTCATCATTATGTACGGCGTTGATTGTCGTTGTTAATGCTCTTGTTCCTGATAATAGTTTCATGCGGATCATGGCTCTTGCAACTGCAGCAGCAGTGATTACTTGGGCTATTATTGTTATTGTTCATTTGAAATTTCGCAATGCATATAAGAACAGAAAGGGCGATTTTATTTATGCATTTGGTTTATATCCTTACGCTAACTATCTTTGCCTCAGCTTTCTTGCTTTATTGTTTTGCATTATGTTTGTCAGTGGTTTTGGGCAAAATGGATTGATGACTCGACTTTTTGATATGATAGGAATAAGCGTGCCTTTTCTTGAAACATATATTCCTGTACAGATGCCTGATATGAGTTTGGCAGTCATTATTATTCCTCTATGGTGCTTGTTATTACTTTTAGGTTATAAACTGAAGCGATAGAGAAAGAAGAGCTAATAAAAGGGATTGATTGGAATAAACCTTGGGGATTATAAAATTTGATGAGGTAACACAAGTTTTTGGTGATTTGTGTGTTTTAAGAAATATTACTGTACAGCTTACCGAAAGACGAATTGCTATTATAGGTGCGAATGGTTCTGGAAAAAGTACATTTGTTCGTCTTATTAATGGGCTCCAATTACCATCTCATGGTTTTGTAAGCGTTGATGGGCTTGATACAAAACGCGATGCAAAAGCAGTAAAGCGTAAAGTTGGATTTGTTTTTCAAAATCCAGATAATCAGATTGTTTTACCATTAGTTGAAGAGGACTTATCCTTTGGTCTCAAAAATTTAAAGCTTAATAAAGATGAAATTAAGGAGCGTGTAGATGAAATTTTACAGCGCTATGAACTTCAAGATTTCAGAAATCACGCTGTCCATTTATTAAGTGGTGGGCAAAAACAACTCGTTGCTATTTCCGGTGTAGTTGCAATGAAACCAGACTACATTATTTTTGATGAGCCGACGACATTACTTGATTTGCGAAATAAGCATCGCGTTACGCAAGTGATAGAAGAATTACCACAAACTGCAATAGTTGTATCGCATGATTTAGAGTTTTTGAAAAAGTTTGATAGAGTGCTGGTTTTTGATAAGGGGGAGATAGCAATTGATGATGTACCTTTTGTTGCTATAAAGGAGTATATAAGAAGAATGTCATGATCGGTTTATATATTCCGAGGGATACATTTATTCATAGGTTAAGGCCTGGAGTTAAGTTATTATTTCTTACGGCGTGTGGAACTTTTATAATAATGGTTTCTTCCATAGCGCTTCTTGGTTTATTTTTGTTGTTTGTCATCTTATTCTATAGAGTCGCCAAGATCCCTTTCAAAACTGTGATAAAGCAATTTAAATCGATGGGATTGCTTTTAGTTCTTCTATTTGTATTTCAAACTATTTTTAGCGGTTGGCTTACGGGGGTTGAGGTCATATTACGTCTTGTTATCCTCTTTTCTTTATCATCAGTTATTTCATTCACAACAAAAGTGTCAGATATGGTGGATGCAATTGAAGCAGGCCTCCAGCCCTTTCGTTGTTTTGGTATAAATCCATCAAAAGTGAGTATGGTTATCTCTATGGCGATCAGGTTTATTCCTCTTTTGAGTGAAAAGTTTAATGAGGTACATGAAGCACAGCAAGCACGGGGACTTAATACTAACATTGTTGCTCTTGCGATACCTTTAATTATACGGACCATAAGAATGGCGTCAGAAGTGGCTGAAGCATTGGAAGCGCGTTCTTATGATGCTGATACTATTGATACAGCATCTCGTAATAATCAGAGTTTTTATAGTAAAAGAAGAATTAAATGAATACAAAAGATTTAGTTTATATTGCTTTATTTGCCGCTATTTATGCTATTTTGGGCCTTTTCCCTTCTATTTATCTTCCTTTTCTTCTAGGGGTACCTGTTACAGCTCAATCGATGGGACCGATGCTAGCAGGGTCTATACTTGGGGCAAAAAGGGGTGCTTTAGCGTCACTCCTTTTTCTTGTTCTTGTTGCGATTGGATTACCTCTGTTGTCTGGTGGTCGTGGTGGAATCAGTGTCTTTTCAGGGATTGCAAGTGGTTATTTAATAGGTTTTCCATTTGCCGCATTTTTTATTGGTTTAATGGTAGAGTTGTTTTGGCAGCGGTTAAATTTTATAACATTATTTATGATAAATACTTTTGGTGGCATTGGGATAGTTTATTCTTTTGGGGTTCCATGGACAGCGTATATGACCAAAGTTTCTTTACTGAATGTTTTAATGGCTTCATCAGTTTTTTTGATAGGCGATTGTTTAAAAGCGTTGATTGCATCCTTTATTGCACTCGCGATTAAAAGATCTGTTCCTCTCATGCATTCAAAGCATAATAACTAAAATAAATGTATTATTTTGTTATGCTGTTGTTATATAATATTCGTATATCACTATTATTAAATTTAACTATAGTAATTTATGATATAATTAAACATTGTAGAATCTAATATGATTTATATAAGTAATATTATTAAAATAAATTATTATAATATTTTTCTCTATATCTAAGGCATTTAAAGTGTACTTTTATAAATCTGATACTTTTTATTAATTGTACAACAATAACGAAAGCTTTTCCCTAGTGAAGGAATAATTCAGTGAATACAAAAGATTTGGTTTATATTGCTTTATTTGCCGCTATTTACGCTATTTTGAGTCTTTTTCCTCCTATTTATCTTCCTTTTTTGCTGGGTGTCCCTATTACAGCTCAGTCTATGGCTCCGATGTTAGCAGGCTCTATACTTGGAGCAAAAAGGGGAGCGTTAGCATCACTTCTTTTCCTTGTTCTTATTGCAATTGGGTTACCTCTATTGCCTAGTGGTCGTGGTGGAATTAGTGTTTTTTCAGGAGTTACGAGTGGTTATCTGATTAGTTTTCCATTTGCTGCATTTTTTATTGGCTTTATGGTAGAATTGTTTTGGCAGCGGTTAAATTTTATAATATTATTTATGATAAATACTGTGGGTGGCATTGGGATAGTCTATTCTTTTGGAATACCATGGGTAGCGTATATGACACAGGTTCCTTTGCTGACAGTTTTAATAAGTTCATTAGGTTTTTTTGTTAGTGGTTTCTTGAAAGTGCTGATTGCATCCTTTGTAGCGTTGACCATAAAAAAAACCGTTCCTCTCATTCATTCGGAAAAAGGGGCAGTTTTGTACTGAAGAACAAGTTTTTCCAAATGTATGTAGATTAAAAAGCACCACGGAATACCATTTCGTTTTGTCTACTTTTTATTGGTATTTTTATCTGCATAGCTCTCAGAGGTAGCCATACGAAAATTGAATATTTCGACACCAAAATTCTTTTTTCTTTCAGGAGCAGCCCCTAAATAGCCAATTAATATCATTTTATTCAACAGGCTTGTAAGTTTTATTCGATTTGCATATTATATGCATAAAGCCTTAGAATAATTTATTATTTTTTTAATATTTTTAGTTAATTAATCACTAATTTTAAAAGTGTTAAATTATATTAATTGTATAAAAACATGGATAATTTAGTGTTCATCTAAAAACTCTTGATGTATATAGTGCCCTTATAAATGTATTAATATAAGGTATAAAAATGAGATTTGAATGGAATGAAGCTAAAACAAAAAGTAATCTTAGAAAGCACCGTGTAAAGTTTTGAAATAGCTGCATATGTTTTTTCTGATCCATTCTCCATGGCTAAACAAGACCGTATTGAAAATGGAGAGTATGGTTAGCAAGCTTTATGGCTCATGGATGTTTTTTTATTACTATTCGTAGCGCATATTGTCCATGACGATAAAAATGGCATAGAGGTAATCCGTATTATTTCAGCACGGCGAGCCAATTTGAAAGAGAGGAAACTTTATAAAGAAGAAAGTTCGTTATAAAATTGAGGTAGGTAACTTATCACCTTTGACAGATAAACAGAGAGTTGAAGTTGATAAACTGGCTGTAATGCCGGACAATGCAATTGATTATAGAGATATTCCGTCACTCAATGATGCGTTCTGGAAAAATGCCGTTCGCAATCCATTCTATAAACCACCCAAAACTGTTACAACAGTGCGTGTGGATTCAGACGTTCTAGCGTGACTTTAAAAGTCAAGGGAAAGGATATCAAATGCGTATTAACGCCATTTTACGTGATACTATGCTTCGTTCAATGCACTGATTTCTCCTCCACTTAAAAGCTGGGAAGGGGGAGCCCATATTCTAAAAATCTAAGCAGCTTTCACTGCAGAGTTCTCTAAAATTCGTATTGCTTTGCAATTAAAATTGTATAGCTTCGATCTTTAACTAACTGATTCTAAACAATACAATATATTTTGGATACACTATCTTCCCATAATCACTAAGATAACTTGGGAAGCACCTGCCATCTGATAAGACTATAGACATTGTAATTATGTTAACTTTATGAATACCATTAACTTTCTTTCTTATAAATATAAAATAGATCCAGCCTCAGAATTAGTTAATATCAATGATGCTGATAAATTTTTATAGGAAAGAAGATACGATTTTAACTGTGATAATCAATGTGCTACTTTAATAATCGAAAATTTTTCTGTGAACTCGAAGATCTGCTATTGGATTTATGTTTTAACGGGAGAAAATAGTCCTTATAATCCTGAAGTTATTGATTCTGAAAACGATTTTCAGAATATTCCTAACCCACGTTCTAAAAATCAGATTGAACAGAATAAGCAATATTTTGGAATTTTGATTCCTATAGAGTTTACTCTTTTTTCTTCAAATAAAGAGTTAAACAAATTCTTGCAGCTACACTACAAAAAATCTTTTCCCCCGAAAACGATTGATATCTCACCTGATATTGTTGGTAAGGAAGAGTTCGAAAAAAATTGCTTTTAATTAAAGAAATAAAACTGAAATATACACAACCAAAACAATTAGATTTTTTTGCAATGCAATCAGAAGACAACTTGCTAAAGATGGCTAAACTTTTGTTGGGTGAATTTCCCACGGATGATTATTCTGAAATGGAACTTGACTTGGGTATCAAATTTAAAGAAAAAAATAATTTAAAGAATTATTTTTTGAATCTTTTTAAAAAATATAAATTAAATCCAGCATTTAAAAACATAAGTTTTGTTGGAAAGACACATAATAATTTTGATATAATCTTTAATACTGAAACTTTTCAACATAAATTTGCTATTAAAACAAGTAAAAATGATAATGGTATGTATAATGAAGGTCATATAAAAGAAAAATTAAATCATGAAATCGTAAGTTTTACTGTATCTCTTTAATAGAGCACTGTAGCGTGTAAATAGATATATTTATTAAACTGCGTGTACGCAACATAAGGAAGAATACACAGACTAAAAAAAAGTACCAAATTATAATATTTGAATATCCAAGAGCAATATCTAAGTACCAAAGTACGGTATCCAATGAAAAAGAAAACTTGTGCTCCACGTACTTAGAAATGACAGGCAAAGAAACAGTTTCTTTATAACTACTTGGGAAAATTAAAACGACAAGCGCTAAAATTATTAACTTTAGGAGACTGTGCATATACTGATGTAACTCACATGTTAATGTCTTCCAACCTGTTGTATTGCCGCATTTATATTGTGGGTTGTTTTGCAACTCAGAAGGGATATTAGAATTGCATAAAATTGCAAAAACAGTTGTTACGATCACCAAAGAAATAGATGCGAATGTCAAAATACCCTGAATAAAGTCAAGATTTTTTCTTATTCCTAAAAAACATACAAATATAAAAATTATAACGCCAAACAAGGCTTTTCTCTTCTTATCTGTAAACATATTTATTTCCTGTGAAAAAATTATGATCTCAATTTCTTAAATTATTTTCTGATATAAAAACACAAACTACCTTTTAGTCTTTTTAGCATTTGCTTTTCTTTTAATAGCAATGTCTTCTATTGCATCCAGTTGCTTTTAATATTTTAGTTAACCTCGTCTATGATTTATCTATAGTTGATGATAGCTTTAAACACAGAGCTCCATAATCCCAAACTCTTGCTTGCATTTTGATACCCAAATCCACCTTTCAACAAAGCCCATCGCACTGGCAACCCTTTCATAAAGATTAAAGAAAAGCTCTGTTATTTCAAAAGTACACGAAAGGGAATCATAATTGCCGCAACATTTTTTGCGCTGATGCTGGCTACTCATGTTTTAAAAAACAAATATTTTGAAATTCGCGTATCCTAAAATCCTTAATTTGTATTAATGGATTTATTTACTTTATAAATTTGATACTATAGAGCTATTTTAGCTTCTAGAAATATATTGTACATTAAAAAAACTTTTTAATCACTCTTTAAATGCATATCCAATCCAAAAATGATCAGCACTTTTCACTATTTTGCTACTTTTTAGAAATCTATTTTAAACTCTCCTATCATTAGTTCATGAAGAGTTTTGGTGCGTGAAAGAAGGTCTTTTTCAATCTCTTCACAATACTTAGAAAAATCTGTTGCTCTTGGAATGATTTTTTTAGACATGCTTTCTACGTTGCTCTGCAAAATGCGTTTTAAGGACTCTTTCAAAATCAATAAGGAAATACCTTTGAGTTCAGTTTGATAAGCTTGAGAAGAGGTATTATAGTCCATATATTTTTGCATGTGGAAGCTACCACAAGAGAACAAGCGAAAAGTATTAGAGATATCATCATTTGAAGCTTTTACAGCAATAAACCTGTGAAGCCATATGCAAGTCTCAAGTGCATTTTCTTCATTCGATTTTTGTTTTTAATTTTCCATACGACACACGGCTATTTCAGGCTATTACTTTGGGTTGATTAAGATTTGTAAGGAAAGTTGATTGGCTAGCAGTTAAGGCTGAGTTTAAAGACTGGGATTATAAAACCCAAGGGCTGACAGAAGCCGGTGCAGCTATCGTGGCATTGGCTGTCACGGGGGCGCGGTTACGGGCGGAGCAGCCTTGGGTGCTGCCAGTGCCATTACCGGTGCTTTGGGGCTTGGCTCGAGCACCGCCATGAATGCAGCGATACAGGCAGGTGTCCAAGCGCTGATTAACAAAAGCGCTGTGGCTTTTGTCAATAATCGCGGCAATATTGCCGGCGCCTTGCATGAGTTAGGTTCTTCCAAGAATGTTCTCAGCATTGTCTCATCGATGTTGACAGCGGGCTTAACCAGCCAAATAACGGAAATGGCTAGGTGTTGGACAATCTTTGCCAAAAACCGCTCCTTTTGTCGATCGTATCGCCCTTGAAGCGGAAAAGAACCTGATCAAAGCCGCCATTGGCACAGGCGTGCAAACGGCTCTTGAGGGCGGCTCTCTTGACAAGAACTTTTTTAACAATCTGCGCATCGCCCTGTCTGATACAGTTGGCAAATCGTTGGCAGAAGAAATCGGTACCGCCAAGGCAGAAGGCAAAATAGACACGGTCACACAGATCGTTGCCCACGCTGGTCTTGGCTGTTTAAAAGGCGCGGTTGCGAGTGGCGCTTGCTCTTGCCGGTGCTATCGGCGGGGCCTGTGGGCGAAGCCACTGCTATGCTCCAGTTTCAATTGTGGGTGCAAGGCATTGTGAAAGAGGAAATGGGGAACCTAAACGGTCGCACCCCAACTCCGGAAGAGGAAGCGCGTATAAACGCAAAGATTGATGCGCAGTTTGCTGACTTTAGAGACCACACCATTGATGTCGCACGGGCTGCTGGGGGGCGTTGCTGCCGCCATTGCCGGTGGCGATGTTGATGCCGGTGCCGATGCCGCAGGTAATGCCGCTGCAAATAACTACCTCAGCAGTGCTCAACAAGCTCAGATGGAGAAAGAATTAAAGGAGTGTCCTGACCTTTTATGTGAAGCAGCAGTGTCTGCGAAGTGGTCTGCGATTAGTACAGGGCAAGATATAAGCTTTGGGGCTGGTATAGTAGCTGGTGTACCGGCCGAAATATACGATACGGTTGATGATTTTTTGCAAATAGCCAAACATCCCGAAGAGACTTTGAAAGCGCTCAAAGATTTTTTCAGCAGTGGTGAGATTTTGGCGACAATTGGTCAGACCCTTGGACAGTCCTATGTAGATCGCATTAATAAAATGGAGGAGGAATATGAGCGAGCCGGTACTGGTGGATCCTTTAAAGTTGGACTTGAATTTGGAAAATTATTGACTGAAACAGCATCCCTAATGACAGGAGTTGCTGGAGCAGCCAAGGGAGGCATAAAGCTTGGCGAAAAGGCTTGGATTAAATTCATTGCTAGGAAAGATTTTGCCCAATTCGCTTCCAAGAAAAATCTTGCAGAATTTGCAGCTCAAGGAGATCCTGACAAACTTGCGGCGAAGAAAGAACTGACCAAACTTGCTGCTAAAGAAAAAAAGCTTTGGTTAAAAAAGAAACCCACTAAATTTACCGATAGCAAATTTGGACAGACCTACACAGTTTATCGGAGAGACGATTTGTTTGATCCTTACAGAGTTTCTGATTGGAAAAATAACAAAAAAACGGTATGGGGCACTAATATTGATAGAATGAAAGCAAGAAGAGCACCTATAGGTCTTGATGGCAAGCCTGTTGAGTTGCATCACCTAAATCAAACACCTGATGGACCCTTAGCAGAAATGAGCCATGAATTTCATAAAAAATATACTTCTGTTATTCATGCTAATCCAAAAACACATCAATCGCTCATAGATAGAAAAAAGTTTGAGAAGCAGAGAGAGGAATATTGGTATAAACTTGGTAATGGGTATGGAGAACAAAAAACAGTAGTTTAGGAGGAATAATCAATATGAAATGGGGCATTATAGGTCTAAATTTTGACAGATGGGGACAGGAGCATCGGCAGTAATGCTCTACGGTTGATGAAAAGAAACTTATAGAATAATTGATGGAGCATAATTAATGAAACCCTATACCTTAGATGATGTTATACAATTAGTTGATAAATATAATGGTGATATTATCAATTTTGGTACTGAAGATGATGCAGTTGATGATCTCGTGATTGAAAGGGCGGAGAAAGCTCTCGGTTTACAATTCACATCGTCTTACAAGAGTTTTTTAAAACATTGTAAAGGCGGGGACATTGGTGGTGATGAAATCTATAGTCTTTATGAGTATCCTATAGGTGTTTCTGTTAATGACATTGTTTTTCAGAACTTAAATGATAGAAAAGATGGTTTTGCAACACCAGAACAGCTTGTTGTTAGTAGAACAGACTTTGGTGAAACCTTTTATTTTGATTATACGCAGTTTCGGGATGGTGAATGCCCACTTTATGTCATGCTTCCATCTGAAGATTGCGAATATTACGCCAGTAATTTTTATGAGTTCCTTTGCAAAAGAATTAAAGAAAGCGCGGGAGAAGAGATACCTGATGGTGATCAACCGATTGAAAAGATTGAGAACACTCCCACTCCGCAATCTATCCCTTTTTACAAGAGCTTTTGGAAAAAACTATGGAGGAGGTGAAATTGATAGAGGAAATATGGAGCGTTTATAACGCAAGTTTTGAGGATCATCTATGAAAACTTACACCTTAGCTGATGTTGCAGAGTTGGTTGAGAAATATAGTGATATTGTTGATTTTGGCACTGCAGAGGATGCGGTTAGTGATGAAAGGATTGAAGAAGCTGAGAAAATTCTTGGTGTAAAGTTTACAACTTCTTATAAAGACTTTTTAAAAAATTATAAAGGAGGAGAAATTGGAGGTGATGAAATATTTAGCATTTATAACGCAAGTTTTGATAAGTGTCCTGCTGGTGATATTGTTTACCGAAATTTGCTCGATAGAAGAGATGGCTTTACGGACCCCAAACAACTTGTTATCTGCACAACTGATTTTGGTGAAACCTTTTATTTTGATTATACGCAGTTTCGGGATGGTGAATGCCCACTCTATCTCAAGTATACATCTGAAGATTCCGAATATTACGCAAGTAATTTTTATGAATTTCTCTGCAAAAGAATTAAAGAGTATGCAGGGGAAGATTCATGAAAACCTATACCTTAGATGATGTTATACAACTAGTTGATAAATAGGATAATTGCGATTTATTGCTTGTTATGAAAACATCTCAATAGAAACTGATCATTATAGAGATGAGCAAAATCCCTTTTAATAGACCGTGTCATTTTTGTCAGTTCTTTTTAGAGCCTATATTATTTTTTTAAATGAGAGAAAATTAAAATCATTATATTTCAATAAGTTAAATTTTATCAATTTTTCAAAATACAACTTATTAAACCAACCATAACAAATAAATACAACTATAAATATATATTTGTCAGTTATGTGTCAGTAAATTGAACTGACAAAATAGATTATTTTAGTGAGTGATTAAAATGTGCTTTATGAAAAGCATATGCTCCTTTAAAGCCTTTCAAAAGATAGTTTGTAACTCATAAGAAGTGCTATCAAGACCATTATGGTTATGAGTTTTGAAGATTTTGAGTATTTTGAGGGTTCCTTTTACGCCCCTTTATATATTTTTTTCAATCAAAAAATAAAAGTTATTATATTTCAATATGTTAATGTTTTAAATAAACAACCTATATTACACACAATACGTAAATACAATCTATAATATATATAAAAAGGGGTTTTGAAGGTATTTTGAAGGTTTTAAGCACCTTCAAAACCTATAAGTAATATAAGAAAATGAATATACATAACTCTCTTTAAACAAAGCTTTTGATAACAATAAAGCTATCATTTTAGATTACGGTATAATCTTTTAAAGGCAATGTAAAAGAAGCATATTCACTTTAAGATAGGATTTCTTAAAAGTCTTAAAGCAATCCAAATAAGGGTGTTTAAAAGTGCAAGTGTTCTCTTTTTAGAATAACGCATATAAACACTCCTTTTAAGATTGTAGGTAATCAACTTACAAAAGAGGTATAGATATGATTATAAGCTCGATAACATATTATGCATAAAAAAACAATAAAGTCAATAGGTTGTGTGAAATTATTTTATATGAATCCACTTAAGAATCCACACTTTTATGCATGATTCATTTGATCATTTTTTATATAAGATTGCCATGCATGAATAGACCATAAAAAGCAAATCATGATACAAATATTATAACGCATGTGTGCATTCAAATGAAATGAAAAGCAGCTATCATTCATAACAGTTTATAAATCTTAGATACGTTTTTATCACAGTACAAATCACATTGTTTAAAATTTAGTTGTTTGGAATTATCGATAACATACGTTTAAAGATCACATCTTGTTTTAATGATTGGATTGTTAATCGCATGATAAAAACAAAATTAACGGTCCCCAAAATTGGGGAGCGCAAAATCTAAATATGTTATAGTATCCTATAAGAAAGTAATCATTTAAAACTTTTATAAGCTTATAGGTTTAATTTATAAAGATTGCATAAAAGGATTTAAAGACAAGATCACTTTTAAAACGCTTTCTAAAAGTTTAGAAAATGATAAGTAATCAGCATAAATATAATATCATGACATATAGAATGAAAATCACAATGTTATGTCTTATGAAATCAAAAGCTTTTTAATGATATAATGCAAGCAAGAAAAATTTAAAACCATTGTAACATCATAAGGCATGGGATTTTACTCAATTTTGAGTCAAAAGCTGTAATATTTAAAGAATGCTCTATTCTAAGATAACGAGCTCGAATTTGAGCTGGTTGATTTTGCCAACTCAAAATTGAGCCGGCTAATATTTAAAGAAATTAGGTTTTAATGAAAAGTACAAATACGCTTATGAGAACCTCTTTAAATGCACGTTTAAACGTTTGAAACATAAAATGAGATCTTTATAAGAAACGTTAAAACTTTTTTTTATAACAGTTATAACTTAGTTATCATTTGCTCTTAAGAACGTTTCATTTATGAAAAACGAAGATCTAGATTTCACAGCAGAGCAAAATCTTAAAAACCTTACATTTTATAAAAGCGTTTGTTTATTTTTCTTATAAAAATCTGCTTTGAAAACCAATGCTTGCAAGCTAAAAAGAACGTTTTTATAAGACATTCATTTAAGATGCATTTGCTTTTGATTGGATTATTAAAGCTACCGAGCGTTTTGATTTGTTTGATACGTTTGAGAGCAACAAAAAGCGTTTATAGGTTTTCTCATTCAAATGAGTGAGTAAAAATCAAATGCATCATTTACATTCCTTTTGATAAGTTTTCATATCTCTCATAGAGCGCTTGCAATATGATACGTTTTGTATATATGCATTCATTACTCCATTGTGGATGATTCATTTTAATCAATAAAAAACGCTATTTGAAAGCCGCGTCATATCATTTGGCACGGCTTTTTTTATTTTACTCTCTCTTTTATGATATGTTTATAGCAATGCATTTTATATGCGTTTATAACCATAAAGAATGCACGCCCCCCATGTCTCTTTTTATTCTGTTTTATCAGTTATATTGACAACATTATCCCTTTCATAAACCTCACAATTTTTGGGAACCAACCTTACTTTGCTTTTTTTATTGATTTTTGCATTGCCATAAGCACGCCCCCAGATCGTTGCACAATATGAGATTTTAGCATTCCCATAAACCTTGCCATAAATTTTTGCACGACCATTAATAACAGCATAATTATAAATTTTTGCATGGCTATAAATACAAGCCAAGCCAGAAACCTTGGCATGACCATAAACGCGTGCATAACTAAAAACCGTAGCATCATAAGAAACATGCGCATGGTCATAAATATTGCCATAAACATGAGCATTGCCATAGACAAAAGCATGGTCATAAACTTTAGCATATTGAGAGATAAAAGCTTTTCCATAGACCTCAGCATTGCCATAAACTTGACCACAGACTTGAGAAAAATGGCGTATTTTTGCATTTTCATACACCCTTGCATGACCGTAGACACAAGCCTCATCATAGACCCAGCAATTGCCATCATGAGAAAGGTTATCTTCCTTTTCAATAAAGCCCCCTAAAGTACCTGCTTTAACATCAGCAAAGTCTTTTAATGCTTTAATGCGATAAAGGGTATGATTATTAATTACACGCGTTTCATTTGTGAGTGCAAACTTCTTTTGCATGAGCACAATTCCTTTATAGAGATTTAAATTTTTAAATGAGATGTTTAAAGGAGGGCGCCCCCGCCGCGCCCGCGCGTGTCATTTACGCAGCATCACTTTCATATTCGCTGTCATTATCATCGTCATAATACCCTTCAAAATCAGCATAATACTCATGACGATAATAATCATCTTCGCTACCAAACTCAGGATATGCATCATCACAGATATCTTCATTAGCTGTTAAAGAAGCATTGCTATGAATATATGAAGAACCAGAGATAAGAGCATCACAAATAACGGCATCATCAAAAACACGTGATTCATCACAAATGTAAGCAGAGCCACTTATTTTTGCATTGCCTCCGACATGGGCATCATCACAAATGACAGCATTATCGGAAATATGAGCATGATCAGTGACACGGGCGTTATCATAAATTTGTGCATTGCCTTCAATTACAACGGCGTTGTTAGCATGCGCATTACCAGACAGCTTTGCATTGTCCTTTAATGTCATACCTTCAAAAATAGCATTCCCATAAATTTGAGCATTACCATAGACATCAACAAAAAAGCTTTTTACTTTAGCATTTCCAAAGACGCGTGCATTTTGAAAGACCCGAGCTTTATTATACACCCAGCAATTACCTTCATGAGAGAGATTATCTTCACTTTCAATATAGCCACCGAGGTCACCTTTTTTCACATCATCAAAATCTCTTAAGGCTCTAATTCGAGTTAAGAAATGACCATCGATATATTCACAATCATCAATAAATTCGTATTTTTTTGCAGGCTCTTGTTGATTAACAGACGCGGTTTCATTCGCAATATTAGAGATAATGGGGGTGTTTTTTGAGATATTTGTCATAATTAAATCCTACATGATTTAGTGTTTTCAATTGACAGCCTATAAAGGCGCCGGGTGTTGAAAACACGGCATGTAGTCCGTTGTTATGCCTTCCTCATAAGAGTATTGTATAGCATAACCACACCCGACAAAATCATCATATATGCTAATTAGAGCATAAAAGATAGCCAGTTTTATAATAGGATTAGGTTTATCGCAACCTTTTCGCTACATGTTTAGTGTTTTCATCACTTGGTTATTTATATAACAAAATACGTATTTATTGTCAAATAATATTTTATCTTTTTTGATATTTTTTTGTATTTTTTAAATACGTTGTGTATTGATAATATCTTATGCTTATTAATTGCTTATTTTATATTTATGTGCTTTTAAAACTATATTACGGGCTTTGTGAAACGATTGCGTATTTTCTGAATCTATACATTTATAATATTTTAGAAACGCTCTCATAATGCGTATTTTAAACTTTATAACCTATCAATTTTTTTACTGAATGAATTTTAAATTTTTTGTGAATTTTGTTTATAAGGGTCTTTAATTTAAACGACCTTAATAGCACCGCGCTCTTATAACAAATGCTTTCATTTGCATTTTTGCTTTCTCTATAGTTGTTATGTTCTTTATAGCCATGGCATCATTTTTCATGTTCATAAGAGAAATGATAAATAGGATAATTGCGATTTATTGTCTGTTATGAAAACATCTCAATAGAAACTGATCATTATAGAGATGAGCAAAATTCCTTTTAATAAACTTTTGTCAGTCTTGTCAGTTCTTTTTAGAACCTATATCATTTTTTTTTAAATGAGAGAAAATTAAAATCATTATATTTCAATAAGTTAAGTTTTATGATTTTTTCAAAATACAACTTATTAAAACAGCCATAACAAATAAATACAACTGTAAATATATATTTGTCAGTTTATGTCAGTACATTGAATCGACAAAAGTGATCATTTAGTGAATGATTAAAACATGTCTTATGAGAGTATGTGATCTTTTAAAGCCTTTCAAAAGAAAGGGATTATAATCATAATAAATGCTATCAAGACCATTATGGTTATGAGTTTTGGAGGTGCTTTTTACGCCCCCCTTTACATATTTTTCAATAAAAAATAAAAGTCATTATATTTCAATATGTTATTTTTTATCAATTTTTCAAAAAACAACCTATATCAATAGTACAACCTATAAATTCAACTAATGCTCTATGTTTTGTAAGGGTTTTGGGGGGGTAGAAACATTCAAAACCTATAAGTAATATAAGAAAATGAATATACATAACCCTCTTTAAATAAAGCTTCTGATAACAATAAAGCTATCATTTTAGATTACGGTTTAATCTTTTAAAGGCAATGTAAATAAGAGTATCTAAAAGTGCAAGTTTCTTCTTTTTAAATAACGTATGATAAATTATCCTTTTAAAGATTGTATGTCAGCAATTTATAAAAGGGATATAAGAACCTATAGGTATAAAACCTTATACCCCTTATGAGTTTATCATACCCATTATGTGAGCATGCTTTTAAGTTATTCAGTTTCTCTTATTTCCAATTTTGGTAGGTTCTTAACAATTTTCATTGTCTCTAAACTTACGGTAATAACCCTCTGAAATAACTCTAGAGGGTAGGCAGGGTTGCCAATGGTTTCAACAGCATAACGATTGGCATCATTAACAATGCCACTCTTTTTATCAGTCTTAACACATTGACGCCCCATAACCCATTCAAGAGCGGGTTTACCATTAACGATATACTCACAAGCGTCAAGAGGGATATCTGTTATTGTGATATTGTTATTATAAATAACAGTGGTTTTATCTTTCTCTTTACCTGCTTTTGCTAATTTCATTTCAGTCACGTAATAGAATTTTTCTGGATTAGAGATCTCTGTAACTTTTGGATTACCTTTTTTAAAGGTTACGCGATAAGGTTTTACAGTTTCATAATTCACGTGCAAATGATCCAGTTCACGCCCTGTTACAACAGAGCTCCGTTTTCGTATAAGGGGTTTAATTCTCTTCAAAAGAATTAAAACGAAGCTTATTAAATCCATTTTGAATGAATTGAGAAAAAATGCAGAAAAATGCTAAAAAAGCCGATAATTTTTTCAAAAGAGTTTTTAAATGCTGTTTATCCGCAGCCCATGAGAGAGATCAGATCAGCAAAATAGTGAAATTTGCTGTTTATTTTATGGAAAAAGACAAATGAAGCATGTGCTTTTAAAATATCATAATGATTATTTTGATAGGTTTTATGAGTCACTAAAATAATCTAGTTTGTTAGTTCAATTTACAGACACAAACTGACAAATATATATTATTGATTGTATTTAAGGTTGTATTGTCGATATAGGTTGTATCGTTAAAATTCTAACCTATTGAAATATAATGTTTTTAATTTTCTCTCATTTTAAAAAAATAATATAGGTTCTAAAAAGAACTGACAAGACTGACAAAACTCTTCTGATAAGGTCACTCAGATCATTTGCTTTTGGAAAAAAGTTTCTTGATGAGAATGCCATAAAAAGAGTTTTGCGTGGTTGTCTTAAAGACTTCAAAAGAGATTTCTTATTGTTTTATGCTGTTGTTTTTGACGATAGGATGTGCTTGATAGCATGATGTCTCGTTTATATGCGTGTTGAGTGGCTTAGAGGGGCTGGAGAGTGAATTTATCTCTAATTATTGATAAATATATTGTAGCATTAAACTGGGGATATTGATGTATTAACCATTGACGGGCTAAACAGTTTTATTTAGAGGTCTTTTCATATAAATGTGGGGGAGAGATCTTCAGCAGTTAAAATAAAGTGGTTTTTGTAAAATAAAGCAGTTTTGGGTGTCACTTTTTTGGTCACAGAGGCATGTGCTTTTGTTAAAAGCGTCATAGGGCAGTGGCTGTTTTGAGTGGATTTATTAGCGGTTCCATGAAGTTCTTTTAAAGAGTGCTTCATGAATAATGCAAAGCGGGGGCAATCTGTATTGTTTTGTGTATTTTTACGCCAAAGTTCTCTTTTGAGAATTTTTCGTGCCATTGTTGTTTTCTTTGGCTTGTTTACAGGTGTAAATGTTTATGCGCGCTCCTCAGCTATTTTTCATTCCCCAACAGATAATTTTTCTCGCCAACAATCTGAGAAGCAGCAATTAGAAAGAATTGAGAAATTACGGTCTTTAACGCCTAAAAGGATCAAGACGCCTTCAGAGCAAAATCCAGAAACGCTTTTGGGTGGGAAGCAATGTTTTCCCATTCATGCTCTTGTTGTTGAGGGAGTGCATCATGTCAAAAAGCGCTTTATATCAGCCGTAACAGAGCCTTATGTTGGAAGATGTATCGGTCTTGTCGATATTCAGCTCTTAATCAAGAAGTTAACCAAAGTTTATTTGGATCAAGGCTATGTGACGGCGCGTTTTTACATTCCTGATCAAGATATCAAAAACAGCAAGACGCTCAAATTTGTTGTCATTGAGGGCAAGCTTTCAGAGATTTACTATAATGGTTCACCGGCATCTCGTTATAACAATGTTGTGTGGAGTGCTTTTCCTGGGCTTCAAGGTCATGTTCTGAATATGCGCGATATTGAACAGGGGCTTGATCAGATCAACCGTTTGAGTTCAGCACACGCTCAAAGCGAACTTCTTCCAGGGCGTGAAGAAGGGAGCACCATTGTCAATATTAACAATCATCCCGATAAAACTTTCAAGGTTACTGTTTCTCATGACAATATGGGACAATCTTCCACGGGTTATGCGCGTTATAGTGCGGGCTTGAGGGTAGAAAATATTTTAGGGATGAATGATGCGTGGGATTTTAACTATCAACGCAGTGAGCCCGATTATTGGGGTGGGAGCAAGCAAGAAGGACATAGTAATAATATTTCAGCGAGTGTGAGTATTCCGTACGGTTATTGGACCTTTGGATTGAATGGCACTGTTTATAATTACCAAAGCATAATCCTTGGCAATTTTACCGATATTGAGACGACGGGGGATTCCAGTGAGTTGCACGCCAGTACAAGCAGGGTTCTTTACCGTGATGGTGTTTCCCTTACAACCTTGAATTTAGGTCTTTCTTATAAAAGAACCAACAATTACCTTCTTGGCAATAAGATTGAAGTGGGTAGCCGTCAATATAGCGTCGCCAATTTTGGGATTTCGCATTCGCGCCAGATGTTGGGGGGGACTTGGACCTTTGATGTGAGTTATTTGCAAGGTCTTCCCTTGTTTCATTCTGTCAAGAAGCACGATCCAGGGGCAGGGGATGCGGAGCCACAATTTGCCAAATTTACTGGTACGCTTAGTGTCATGACGCCTTTTAAGGTAGGGGGCTTGGACTTTATACTGAGCAATCTTTTGAGTGGTCAATATTCACCGCATAATTTATTGGGTGCTGAACAGATTTCGTTGGGGGGCGCTTCCAATGTTCGTGGCACGCGTGAGAGTTTGCTTTTTGGCAATAACGGTTTTTTTAGCCGGAATGATTTGTTGCTACGCACCATTCCGTGGAGCAATCACACGACCTTCAAAAAGGTTTTTGGTGAACTTCGCCCTTATGTTGGTTTGGATTATGGGCGTGTTTTTGCACAACCCTTGTATGGGATTAAGAGTGACCAGCTTGCCGGTTGGACAGCGGGTGTCAAGCTTGCGGGAGGCATGGTCTCTCTTGATGCTAGTTATTCCAGTATTTTTTGGAGCACAGTTAAGCACAAAAAATCAGGAACATTTTTTATGACATTAACAATGGAACTTTAAGCGTTTTTTATTGGGGAGTTAAAGTATGAGATATGAGAAGAGAGCAGAAAGAGTAGCTTTATTAGGTGTTTTGGTCTCCAGTACGATGCTCAAAAAGGTTTTATTTGGGGGACTTGGTTTTTCTTGTTTGTTAGCCCCTTCAGCGTTACAGGCACAAATTACTGTGGATCCTAACGCGAATGCCGCCCATCGCCCAGATATAGTAGCAGCGCCTAATGGGGTTCCCTCGATTGATATTGTTACCCCCAATGGCAAGGGCTTATCACACAATAAATATAACGATTTTAATATTGGAAATCCAGGTGTGATTTGGAACAATCATGCGCAAGAAGTGGGGCAATCGCAGTTGGGGGGCATTATGCCGGGCAATCCGCATTTGCGCCTCACGGGTTCGGCGAAAGTGATTTTAAATGAAGTGACCAGCAGCAAGCGCAGTGCGCTTCATGGTCCAGGAGAGGTTTTTGGGAGCCCCGCCGATGTGATTATAGCCAATCCCAATGGGATAAGCTGTGATGGTTGTGGCTTTATCAATACACCCCATGCGACTTTAACTACAGGTGTTCCCGAAATTGATGCGAGCGGTTTTTTGAAAGGCTTTGAGGTGCGAGGTGGGGATATCACCTTTGGCGCCAAGGGAGCCAATTTTTTCTCTGGCCAAGGGGCTGTTGATATTGTCGATATTGTCTCACGCACGGTGCATTTTGAAGGAGCTGTTGCGGGCAGAGAAATTGGTGTGACAGCAGGGACGGGTCACTTTGATTATGCTTCTCGTGAGATGAAAGAGCTAACTGATATTACTGGTAAACCGGAATATGCGATAGATGGTTCTGCTTTGGGGGCTCTACAGGCGGATCAGATTAAACTTGTGGCAACAGAAAAAGGTGTTGGGGTTCGTATGCGCCATGATATGGCAGCCAATGCGGGGCAGTTGTATCTTTCTGCTGACGGGAAAATCTCCCTGAAGAATGTTTTTGGTCATGGGGGTGTTGTCCTCAAATCGAAAAGCCAGAGCGTATTGGTAAAGCACATCACCTCGAAAAAGCATATTGATATTGCCGCCCATAAGGATGTGACGTTAGAAACGGTTGGTGCTGATGGTCATTTGAAGATAGAGGCGCAGGATGGGCTTTTATCGATTGCCGGTAAAGCAACCTCTGGGGGCAATATGGAGCTTTCTTCGCGCCAGACACTTCAAGTTTCAGGGCTAGGGTCAGGCGCTGATATGGCTCTTGAATCGGGCGGAGACTTGAAGCTTGAGGGGATTGTTTTAGCGCAAGGGAACCTCAAGGCGCATGCCGGTGGTGATATACAGGCGCAGCTTTTAGCCGGTGGGGTTGATATGGCGGCAACGGGTGCTGCTGGTGTTGTTGTTCTTGGCACCCAAGGGGATGTTGATCTCCAGAGCAGTCAAGGTGCGATTGTCGCTGAAAGTGTTTATGGGGCAGGAGATATCACCCTGGTTTCTCATAACGGGCTTTCTGTTTCTCAAACAATTCTGTCGCATCAAAATGTTGCCATTCAAGCACAACCAGAAACAAATGCTCCCGTTCATTTTAGACAACTTTTAGCCTATGGTAAGGCAAATATTGAGGGTGGGGCGGTTGACTTTTCTTCGCTGATGACGGGTGAAGAAGCTGTTTTAAAGGTAGGCAGCCTTGATGCAGGCACACTGATGACAGGTGTCGTTTCTACGGGCGGTTCAGGGGATCTTGTTTTAGATAAAAACGGCTTTCTTTTGATTACAGCAAAAGAAGGGGTGAAGGTTGGTCAGATTGCCAGTGGTGGTAATATTGAAATTTTTGCAGGCAACGACATCTATTATGATCAGGTCATGGGCTATGGCAGCGCAACATTGACATCGGTGTCTGGAGAGATCAGTGTTGAGAATGTGCTGTCTGCTGAGGGGGATGTGAGATTGACAGCAAACACTCTCGATTTAAGCAATAATCGTTCTCATATTTACACGCCGCAAACGCTGTATTTAATTGCAGATCATATTGATGTCTCAGAGAGCGAATTGGCTTATGGCGGTTTAGACTTTCAAAGCACCAATGCTCTTGATATTCACAATGCGCGGCTACAAGCCGTGACAGATCAGGGAGGGACTGGAGATATTCTCTTTATTGCTCCAAGCGTTATGGTTGATGAGACAACTTCTGTTTTAGCGGCACGAGATTTCGTGATCAAAACGGGGGAGCTTGGAAATAGCGGTCAATTGGCATCGGGGCAGGATTTAATCTTTAGCGTGACGGGGGATGTGACCAACAACAAAACGGGCTTAATTTATGTGAAGGGCAATGGTGCTTTACAAGTTGATGGTGCTTTGCTCAATGATTTTGGCACCATAATGACAGAAGGTGATTTATCTTTCACCAATGCAGCTGGCAGCGGAAAAAGCCTTTCGCTTGTGAACAAAGCGGGCTTTATTCAAGCTGGTGGAAACTTAAATATCCAAACCAACACCCTAAAAAACGAAGCCGATAGCACGCCTGTCATCACGGAAAAAACGGAATATAGCGATATTTCATTCGAAAAACCAGACAAATATAATTTTCTCGATGGTAGGCCTTTATATCATGATATGTACTGGGATCGTTGGGGAAAAGGAAAACTTTCTAAGAGGGAGAGTGGGCCAGTCGGTCCAAAACACTTTATATTTGAGCAACAACTTTGGAATAACAAAGAAGGAACCTATGGCACGGCAACTTTAAAAGATGGGACAGTCTATAAGGCATTTACTTGGAAACATAATGCTCGAAAAGGAGACATAGAAGAGTTTGTATGGAATGGTTCTCGGCGGAAGGGAGGATGGTTTGGGTCAATAAACGAAGACTGGTCACACATGACAGAAAAGACTGTCACACAAGCATTTTCGCATAAACCAACTGTTTCGGGGGTAATACAATCTAGTGGCAATCTCATCATTAACGCTGATACCATTGACAACCATTATAGCTCTATAGAAGCAGGGGGAAATGCCGATATCCACGCTGGTGTGCTGACCAATCTGGGTGCAACGGCTTATAAAAAAACTTATCTGGGTTGTAATGCCAATACGCAGGATGGTTATTGTTATGGCTATAAAGCTGATGGAAGCCGCGATGTTTCTTTAGATATAGCCAATGGCAAGGATCGCCATACTGGTTCAGAAGCTTTGGAGAGTGTTCCTGGTCTTGTCCAAGCGGGCGGCACGTTGAATTTGGTGGTCGATCAACTCAATAACACGGCAGCGGAAGGTTCGATTACAGGGGATGCGCATTTTAAAGCACAAGCAGTTGAAGGCAATCCACTGGAGTCCTTAAGTGGTTTAACCGAGGCTGGCGCTCTCTTTACACCAAAAGTGGATCTCAATAATGCGGGGGAACTTGCTGAGGGGCTTCCTTTACCAAAACCCCAATCGGGGGGTGTTGGGGGCACGCTGCCCAACCAGAATTTTATTTATGAAACGCGGGCAGAATTTCTTGATGTCGGCAAGTTTTATGGTTCAGCCTATTATTTGAACAGAATTGGCTACAATCCTGACAGAGAGATTTTTTTCTTAGGTGATGCTTATTTTGAAAAGCAGCTGATTGAAAAACAAATGCGTGATCTGGTTGGTCAAGGTTTGGGCAAAGGTTCCTTTATTCTTGGAAGTGATGCCATTGAACAAGTCAAAACCTTGCTAGATGGTGGGGCAGACTATGCAAAAGCCCACAATCTCCCCTTTGGTGAGGCTTTGAGTGAAGAACAATTGGCGTCCCTAGAAGCCCCAATGGTGATTTATGTGCGCCAACAGGTCAAGGGCATGGATGTTTACGCACCGGTGCTTTACATCCCTGAAAAAGACAGAGCCTCCTTTGTTTCTGCTGGGGCTTTGATCATGGGCGATGATGTCAATATCACCAGCCAAAATACAAGCAATTCCACAATAACCAATTCAGGGCGGATTGCGGCAAATCACCAATTGCATGTGCATGGCGGGGATATTTTTAGTAAAGGGGGGCATTTTGCGGCGGGTGGGGATGCTGTTCTCCTTGCGGAGAAGAATATTCGTTTAGA
This sequence comes from Bartonella sp. CL25QHWL, assembly GCF_042195335.1. NCBI lineage: Bacteria > Pseudomonadati > Pseudomonadota > Alphaproteobacteria > Hyphomicrobiales > Bartonellaceae > Bartonella > Bartonella sp. CL25QHWL. The sequence continues at coordinate 142,203 of NZ_JBHIOE010000004.1, forward strand.
TGCAGGGCGCACAACGGTTGACGGCGTGGAGACCGTTTTAAACACCGAGGCGCTTTCTGCTGGTGGTAATGCAACGGTGATTGCTAAACAAAATATCACAGCCTCAGGGGTGGGGATCACTACCGGAGGTGATCTTGCCATGGCTACAGAACAAGGTAACTTGACGATCGGTTCAGCAGAAACCCATTACCATGATGAACAGGGTGATGCCACCATGCATCATAAATCAGAAGTCAACTCTGGTGGCTCGACGACACTTGCCTCTGGAAAAGATTTGAATATTCTAGGCTCTGATGTTCAAGCAACGGATAATCTTTCCTTACAAGCTGAGAGCAATGTTTCGATTGATGCCACACGCAACAGCATGGACAATCAGAATGGGAGTGAAACATCTCATGTTGCTTTACACAATGGCTCTCATTTAAGTTCTGGAAAAGAGACCACTGTTCTCTCAGGTCAAGATATCCATATTGCTGCTTCCGATATAGATGCCAAGGGCAATGTTGGTCTTGGTGCCCAAGGGGAGATAACAATAGGGGTGAGAAACGATGAGATGGAGTATCATCTTCGCACCAAAAACACGAAAGTGGACATGCAAGCTTCTCATGCGGTTGGATCTTCGATAAAATCGGGAGGTGATACCACGGTCATTACAGGGCAGGATGGCAAACCGCATGATCTTAGCATCACAGGCAGTTCCATTGCGGCTGATGGCAAGGTAGGGCTGAAA